>QCOH01000005.1 GCA_003209895.1 Pelagibacteraceae bacterium AG-430-I06 | reverse complement strand
GGAGGTATGCTTGTTTCTTTAGCTGAAATGTCCATGTCGTCAGGTCTTGGATTAAAAATATATAAGCCCAAAAAATTTAAAAATTTTTACGAATATTTTTTTGGTGAAGATCAGGGTAGATATTTAATTGAGGTTTCAAAAAGTGATCTCAGAAACATAGAGGTAGTTTTAAAAAAAAATAATGTTTTCTATGAAATTATAGCCGAAGTACAAAATGACACATTCGAAATAGAGACTTTGTTTTCCCTTAAAACTAAAGATCTTCAAATTTGTAATAATCAATGGTATAATAATTTTAATGCCATTAACTAAAAATGAAATTTCAGATATGATTATGTCTGCCTTCCCTGATGCTACCCTGGAACTTAAGGATACTATGGGCGACAATAACCATTTTGAAGCAAAAATAATTTCAAAAAACTTTGTGGGTAAATCAAAGATAGAACAACATAAAATGGTTTATAAAGCACTCAAAGGCAAAATGGGAAATGAATTACATGCTTTAGCCCTTACTACTCAGGAAAAAAATGGATGAAGTAAAAACTAAAATCAAAAAAATGATTGATGAAAATAATGTGGTTCTTTTTATGAAGGGTACGCCCGACTCTCCTCAGTGTGGTTTTTCAATGGCTGTTACCAATATTCTAAAACATCTCCAAATAAAATTTGAAGGGGTTAATGTTTTAGAAAGTAATGAAATGAGGCAAGGAATAAAAGATTATACTGACTGGCCAACAATACCACAGCTTTATGTTAAGGGTGAATTTATTGGTGGTTGCGATATCGTAAAAGAAATGTTTGAAAAGGGTGATTTAAAAAAACTTTTTGAGAACAAGTCCTTATTATCTTGAATAATACTCAATTACTAATTTTGGTTCCATAACAGTTGGATACGGTATCTCAGAAAACTTCGGAATACGCACAAGTTTTGTTGTTCTGTTTTTACTATCAAGCTGTATATATTCTGGCACATCTCTTTCTTTGCTATTTAAACAACCCTCAATAATAGTCAGCGATTTTGATTTGTCTTTAATTTCTATTAAATCTTCCTCTTTTACTCTGTAGCTTGAAACGTTAACTTTCTTCTTGTTTACTCTAAAGTGTCCATGATTAATAAGTTGGCGTGCAGCAAAAACTGTTGGTGCAAATTTTGATCTATAAACTATTGTATCCAATCTTGTTTCAAGCAAACCCACAAGATTTTCTGTTGAATCGCCTCTTTTTTTTATTGCTTTCCTGTAAATATTTCTAAATTGTCTTTCATTAATGTTTCCGTAGTAGGCTTTTAATTTTTGTTTAGCGTTTAGCTGAATACCGTAATCAGTAGGTTTTCCCCTTTTATTTTGTCCGTGTTGCCCAGGGGGATAACTACGAGTATTGAATGGACTTTTAGGCTTTCCCCATAAGTTAACTTTTAATCTTCTATCAACTTTATGTTTTGCTCTTATTCTTTTTGTCATAAAAAAATTGTTTATAATCCTTATGTGATATTTGTCAATTGTTCTTATAGTTTACTAAAAATACTGGATAAAATCCTTAATTCTTTATTGCTTAATTCAGTCCTTCCAAAAATATTACGAAGATTAATCAGCATAGTTTTTCGCTTTTCAGGAGGGTGAAAAAAACCCTTTTTTTGTAAACGGTTTTCCATAAAATCCATAAAATTATTAAGTTTTTTTTTATTAATAACATCGTTTAATTTCTTATTTTTTTTAAAGTAATTACTTTTAAAACTTCTAAATATTTCATAACATACTATAATCAAACTATGGGATAAATTAATTGACTGAAATTTTTTACTCACTGGAATTTTAAAAATATAATTACAATAAACTATATCTTCATTAGACAACCCTGATGCTTCGGGTCCAAAAATAATAGCAATTTTTTTATTTTTATTTTTTTTTATACTTTTTATAAATTCGTTAAAAGAAAGATGTTTTTTATTTATATCTCTTTTCCTTGCTGATGAAGCATAGACAATATCATATTTATTTATTGCGCTTTCAACATCTGAAAACACTTTGGTTCTTTTGAGAATATCCTTAGCACCAACAGAAGTTACAATTGCTTTTTTATTTGGCCAATTTTCTTTTGGGTTTACCAAATCTAATGTGGAAAAACCAAAATTTTTTAAACACCTGGCTGAAAATCCTATATTTTCTGGTAACTGCGGTTTTACTAAAATAAAACCAGTTTTGTTAATCATTTGCTGGGGCTTTTTCTTTGTATAATTTGTAGTCCAAACTATCAATTAAAGCTTTAAATGAAGCGTCTATAATGTTTGGAGACACCCCAATAGTAAACCAATTCTTTCCATCTTTATCTGTACTTTCTATAGAGACACGTGTTGTAGCATTAGTTCCTGTATTTAATATTCTAACTTTATAGTCAACTAGCTTTAAATCTTTTAAATATTTGGAGTATTTTCCAACTTTATCTACATTAGATCTTATTGCGTTATCTAAAGCATTAACTGGACCGTTACCTGACCCTTCACAAATAATTTCTTTTCCATCAACCTCTATATGTGCTTTTGCAAAAGAATTAATTTTATCTTTAGAGTCTCTTTTTACTGAGACATCATACTTGGAGATAGTTAGGTATTTTGGTATTTCACCTAATAGACGTCTTGCTAACAACTCAAACGACGCGTCAGCACCATCATACGAGTAACCAGCAAACTCTCTATCTTTTACCTGGTCTAATAAATTTTGTATCTTTGGGTTGTTTTTGTCAATTTTAATTCCATATTTTTCTAACCTAGACATAATGTTTGATTTTCCAGATTGATCTGAAACAACAATATTTCTAAAGTTTCCTACCAAATTAGGATTAATATGTTCGTATGTTTTGGGATCTTTTGTTACTGCAGAAACATGCAGACCACCTTTATGGGAAAAGGCTGAAGCACCAACGTAAGCAGAATGTCTATTAGATTTTCTATTTAATATTTCATCTAACAATCTTGAACATTCTGTTAATGTTTGCATTTTATCTGCAGAAATACCTATTTCAAAATTTTTCGCAAAACTTTCCTTTAAAACAAGTGAAGGAATTATAGAAATTAAATTTGCATTACCACATCTTTCTCCTAATCCATTGATTGTTCCTTGAACTTGACGAACACCTGACAAAATCGCGGTCAAAGAATTGGCTACAGCATTTTCAGTATCATTATGAGCATGTATTCCTAAATTTTTTCCTGCGATACTTTTTGTAACCTTCGAAACTATTTCTCCAACTTCATGAGGAAGTGTTCCACCATTTGTATCACAAAGAACAATCCATCTAGCTCCTTCATCATATGCAGTTTTTATACAACTTAATGCATATTCAGGATTATTTTTGTAGCCATCAAAAAAATGTTCAGCGTCAAACATAAATTCTTTTTGATTTTTTATAAAAATTTTAGCTGACTCTTTTATGTTTTCTAAATTTTCTTTATTTGTTATTGCTAGAGCTTTTTTAACATGAAAATCCCATGACTTACCAACCAAACAAACGGCCGGTGTATTTGAGTTCAATATTGCTGATAATCCAGGATCATTTTGAGCGCTTCTGCCACTTCTCTTCGTCATACCAAAAGCTGTCAGAACTGTTTTTCCTAACTTTGGGGGTTTGTTAAAAAAAGTTGTATCTAATGTGTTGGCTCCAGGCCATCCACCTTCTAAATAATCAACTCCAAGATCTGCAAGAGCTTTGGCTATTTTATTTTTATCGTCAATAGAAAAATTTACACCTTCTGTTTGGGCACCATCTCTTAACGTTGTATCAAAAATATATATTTTTTCTTTGATCATTTGTATTTCCAAATTGTTTTATTATCTTTATCCTCAATAATTACACCTTCGATTTCAAGTTCTTTTCTTATGCTGTCTGCCAATTTATAATCACCTTTTTTTCTGGCTTGATCTCTGTCTTTAATTTTGCTTTGAATAGTTTTTTCGTCAATTTTTAATTTTGTTTTTTTAAATTTATTCCATGTTTCTAAATCTTCCTCTAATAAACCAATAAGTTTGCACCCAGCAAGAAAAAGTTTTTTTGAAGAAGTGTCTCCTTTTGATGCTTTATCATACAATGAGTGTAATTTTGCTATATAACCAGGGGTGTTTATATCCTCTAAAAGTGGCTCTAACAAATCTTCGTTTAAAACTTCCTCTTTGGTATTTTCAAACTGTGTATACCATTTATCAAGAGTAGTCTGGCTATCCTTAATTAAATTTTCATTCCAATCTAAAGGCTGTTTATAGTGAGAGCTCAATAGAGCAAGCCTAATAACCTGGCCATTAATTGTTTTTCTCATTTTTTCTATAGTAATAATATTTCCTAAAGATTTTGACATTTTCTCCTTGTTAAAAGTGACATAGCCATTATGCAGCCAATAATTTGCAAATTTATCAACTTTATTTGCACAACATGATTGTGCAATTTCATTTTCATGATGAGGAAAAATTAGATCTAATCCCCCTCCATGGATATCAAAGTTTTTTCCAAGGAATTTTTCGCTCATAACTGAGCACTCTAGGTGCCATCCTGGTCTTCCCCTTCCCCAAGGAGAATCCCAGCCAGGGTCTTCAGTTGACGAAGGTTTCCAAAGTACAAAATCAAGGGGATGTTTTTTTAATTTCGAAATCTCAACTCTTGCTCCTGCAACTAATTCTTCAGGATTTTTTCTCGATAACTTACCATAATTTTGAAATGAATTTATTGAAAAATATACATGATTATTTTTCTCATAAGCATAATTATTTTTTAAAAGATTTTCTGTCATAGTAATCATACCTTTAATATGCTCGGTGGCTTTCGGTTCTGAACTTGGAGATAAACAGTTTAAATATCTACAATCATCATGAAAACTTTTCGTAATTTTCGAGGTTAGTTCTTCTATTGGTATTTTTTTGTTTTTTGAACTTTCAATAATTTTGTCGTCTATGTCAGTTATATTTCTCACATATGTAACATTTGTTTTTCCAAATATTTTAGAAAGAAGTCTATATAAAACATCGAATACAACTAAAGGTCTTGCATTACCTATGTGTGGAAAATCATAAACTGTGGGACCGCAAACATACATTCCAATTTTTTTTGGATTTATTGGAACAAAAATTTCTCTCTTGCCGGTTATAGTATTCGATAAGTTAAGTTGATTATTCTTCATTAAATGTGCACACCGGTATTGGTTTCATTTTGTGTAAATTTTTTTTTCTGATCTCTAAATATTTTTTATAGTTTTGATCATTTTTATTGATCATTGCTTTTTCAAGCTCTTCATAGGTCATACCTAGCTGTTGTACATCATTTCTTCCATCATTCCATAATCCATCTGTTGGCTCTGAGTTTATAATTTTTTTAGATACACCCAGGAATTTCCCAAGTTCCCAAACTTGAGTTTTTGTACAATCAGCTATTGGGGAGATATCCACTCCGCCATCACCATATTTAGTATAGAAACCAACGCCAAAATCTTCTACTTTGTTCCCTGTCCCCACAACTAATCCTGAATTAGCCGCAGCAACCTGATATAAAGTAGCCATTCTCAATCTTGCTCTTGAATTAGCATAACCATGTTCATCATCAAAATTATCCAAAACTTTTGAGAATGAGTTGAAAATTTTATCCATTTCTATCAAATGATGCTCTACATTTTTGTACTTTTCTTTCAACCATTTGGCATGAGTCAAGCTAAGGTCATGTTGAGACTTTATTTGTTTGATTGGCATTGTTAACACAATTGTTTTACGTCCCGTACTTGCACACAAAGTACTAACCACAGAGGAGTCGATACCTCCTGAAATCCCAACAACTAGTGATTTAGGCTTATAAGAAGACTTATCACAATAGTTATTTATCCATTTCGTTATGATACCAGCCCTTTTTTTTATATCCATAATTAATACCTACCTCTCTTTTAAGGTTAGGTCTTAATAATTACAATAATTATTAAGACGCGGCTTGAATAATTTTATTTGAAATTTTTGAATTTTTCTTAATTTCTTCTGAAATTAAGAAAGCTAACTCTAAAGCTTGGTCAGCATTTAGTCTTGGATCGCAATGAGTTCTATATCTATTAGATAAATCCTTCTCAGATATTTTTTGGGCTCCACCAGTACATTCTGTCACGTCTTGACCCGTCATCTCAATATGTAAACCCCCGGCATAACTTCCTTCAGCTTGGCTAACTCCAAAAAAGTTTTTTACTTCCTTCACTACACTGTCAAATGTTCTTGTTTTAAAACCCGTTGCAGCCTTTATCGTATTTCCATGCATTGGGTCGCACGACCATACTACTTTAAGACCCTCTTTTTTTACTGCTTTAATCAATTTTGGCAAAAATTTTTCAACATTATTAGCTCCAAATCTTGAAATTAATGTAATTCTACCCGGCTCATTTTCTGGGTTTAAGATATTGCAAAGCTTTATTAATTCATCTGGTTTTAAGGTTGGTCCACATTTTAAGCCTATTGGATTTTTTATACCCCTGCAGAATTCTACATGTGCTCCGTCAGGTTGTCTTGTCCTATCGCCTATCCAAACAAAGTGTGCTGAAGTATCGTGATATTCACCTGTAGTTGAGTCGACTCTCGTCATTACTTCTTCAAAAGGGAGCAGTAAAGCTTCATGAGATGTATAAATATTTACTGTTCTTAGTCTTCTATTATTGTCAGAGTTTATTCCGCAAGCTTCCATAAAAGCTAAAGCGTCGCTAATTTTATCTTCAATCTCCTTATACTTTCCTTTGGTTTTATCTTTAATAAATCCTAAATTCCATAAATGTACTTGTCTTAAATCTGCAAATCCTCCCTGTGAAAAAGCTCTTAATAAATTTAAGGTAGATGCGGATTGTGAATAAGCTCTAAATAATCTTTTGGCATCTGGAATTCTTGATTTCTCAGTAAATTCCATTCCATTTATATTATCACCTAGGTAACTTGGTAATTCCTTTCCATCTTTTTTTTCAGTTGGAGAACTTCTTGGTTTTGAAAATTGTCCAGCAATTCTTCCCACTTTAACTACCGGCACTGAAGCAGAAGCAGTTAAAACCAGAGACATTTGCAAAAGCACTTTGAAAGTATCTCTTATATTGTCTGGATGAAACTCAGCAAAACTCTCAGCACAATCTCCTCCTTGTAACAAAAAAGCTTTACCCTCTACCACGCTTGCTAAAGCTTTTTTAAGAGAACGAGTTTCTCCAGCAAAAACCAATGGAGGGTATTTTTTAACTTTGCTTAAAACCAGATCAAGTTCTTTTTGATCTTTATATTCCGGTATATGTTTAGCCGGATATTTTTTCCAACTATTTAAATTCCATTTTTTCATATTCAACTCTTGATGGATATTTATATTATTATGTGTATTTATTCAACCGTTACAGATTTAGCAAGGTTTCTGGGCTTATCTATATCGCACTTTTTAAATAAAGCTACATGATATGAAAGAAGCTGAAGAGGAATAGTAAAAAGAAAAGGTGTGAGGTAAAGATCAGATTCTGGTAACTCAATTTGAAATCTTATATTTTCACTTATAACTTGCCCCCCTGAATTACTAATTAATAAAACTTTCCCCCCTCTTGCTATTACCTCTTGCATATTTGATAAAGTTTTTTCAAAATATTTATCTTTAGGAGCAATAACAACAACTGGTAAACCGTCTTCTATTAGTGCCAAAGGTCCATGTTTCATTTCTCCAGCCGGATAACCTTCTGCATGTAAATATGAAAGCTCTTTCAATTTTAAAGCCCCCTCTAAAGCAATTGGAAAAGATGAGCCTCTTCCTAAAAACATTGAACCTTTTGATGTATAAATATCTTTTGCAATTAATTGAATTTTTTCTTCTTCCTTTAAGGTTTCGGCAATTAAATTTGGCAGTTTTTTTAGTTCAATTATTTTTTTTTTGTATTCTTTTTGATTTATGTCTTGTCTAATTTGAGAAATTTTAAGAGTGAGAAGATATAATACAAGCATTTGTCCCAAAAATGCTTTGGTCGACGCGACTCCAATTTCAGGTCCAGCATGTATTGGTAAAACACAATCAGAGTTTCTAGCTATTGAACTTTCAACAACATTAATTATCGAACAGGTCTTTACTTTCTGTTTTTTACAAATGTCTAATGCAGCATAAGTATCTGCGGTTTCTCCAGATTGTGATACAAATATATACAATGCGTTTTTATCAAATCTTACCTTACGATATCTAAATTCTGATGCTATATCAGTTTCTATAGTCAACGAGGTTAGTTCTTCCAGCCAGTATTTTGCTACTAAACAAGAGTGATATGCTGTTCCACAACCAATCAAAATAACTTTGGTAATTTTTTTTGGATCAATTGATAGATTATAAAAATTAATTTCTTCCCTTATTTTATCAATATACTCTTTTAAACATGTTTTTGTTGTTATTGGTTGTTCAAAAATCTCTTTGATCATAAAATTTTTATAATTACCTTTGCTGACAGAAGATTTGTCTTCGGAAAGTGTAAAAATTTCTTTATTAATTTTTTCTTTGTTAGAATTATAAAATTTCACCTCATCTTTAGATATAATACATACATCTCCATCATCTAAATAAGATATTTTATTTGTCATTGATTTTAGAGCATAAGAGTCTGAGCCAAGATAATTTTCATTGTTTGAATATCCAACAGCAAGAGGACTGCCTCTTCTCGCTCCTATAACAAAATCGTTAAAATTTTTAAATATAATTCCTAGTGCAAAACTTCCTTTGAGCATACTTAGAGTTTCAAAAACAGCATTCAAAGGTTGTAATTTTTTTAACTTTTCGGTAAGTAAAATTGTAATTACCTCTGTATCTGTTTGAGATTTAAAGACTTTGCCTGATTTCTCTAGATTTTTTTTTAATTCGTCGGAGTTTTCAATTATTCCGTTATGGACAACAGAAACTATTTCGCTTGAGTGTGGGTGAGCATTTACCTCGTTTGGCACACCATGTGTTGCCCATCTTACATGGCCTATGCCTAAATTACCGTCACTTGGTTTTTGGAATAAAATTTTTTCCAGTTTTTCAACCCTACCCGGACATTTTTTTTCATTTATCTCTCCGTTGGCAATTGTAGCTAGTCCCGCGGAATCATAGCCTCTATACTCTAATTTTTTTAGAGCATTAATTATATTAATCGAAACCGACTTATTACTCGCTATACCAATAATTCCACACATTATTTTTTTCTATTATAGTTTTCTATTTCTCGTTGCTCTGATCTTTCGAGTGCTAAAGAATTTTCCTTTACATCTTTAGTTATTACTGAACCAGCTCCAATTACTGATTTTTTATTGATTTTGATTGGCGCTACTAAAGATGAATTAGATCCAATAAAAACATTGTCTGAAATGATTGTTTTGTTTTTTTTGTACCCATCATAATTACAAGTAATAGTGCCTGCTCCTATATTAGAGTTTTTACCAATTTCAGTGTCACCGATATATGACAAATGATTGATTTTAGAATTTGATTTTATTTTAGATTTTTTTGTTTCAACAAAATTTCCAATCTTAACACCTTGCATTAAGTGTGTTCCAGGTCTTATTCTTGCGTATGGTCCTATAGTAACTTTTTTTTCTATTTTTGCTCCCTCTATATGACTAAAAGATAAAATTTCAACATTGTTACCTATTTTTACTCTCTTTCCAATAACTACATAAGGATTGATTGTTACGTTTTTTCCAAATTTAGTATCTTTGGATAAAAATATTGTCTCTGGAGCAATTAAATTTACACCAAGCTTAATTGCCTTTCTTCTTAGACTTTCCTGGTTTAGCCTGAAATCTTTAATTTTTTTTAATTTTGAATTTGTCTTCATTAAAAATTGTCTTTACATTAGATTTATGATGGTAATAAGTCACAAAATGTTACTTTTTAATACTTAATAAAAATGACTCAAAAATTAACAATTTTATTTGATTTAGATGGAACATTAGTCGATACAGCACCAGATTTAATGGGAGCACACAACCATGTTATGAAAAAATTTGGTTTTCATCAAAAAAATCTTGTTGATATTAAGCACCTAGCTGGCCGTGGCGCATGGATAATGATGCAAAAATCTTTCAAAGAGGAAGTCACGGATGAAAAAATTAAAAAAAAAATGATTAAGGAATTTATAGATCACTATGCAAAAAATATTAATAAAGGTAGTAGGCCAATTGCAGGAGTTGTTGATTTTTTAAAACTAGCCCAATCTAAAAAAATTTTAATGGGAGTTTGTACAAATAAACATGAAAATCTTGCTGTAGATTTACTGAAAAAAATAAATTTAGCAGAGTATTTTCAATATATTGCTGGCTGTGATACGTTTGATTTTAACAAACCTGATCCTAGACATCTTACAAATGTAGTTGAAATAATTGGAGGCGATATCAATAATACAATAATGGTTGGAGATAGTGAAGTGGACTCACAAGCAGCCGATAATGCCAAGGTTCCATTTATATTAGTAGAGAACGGATATACTGAGAAAAAAAAAGAACAAATACCTCATGATATTTCTGTAAAAAATTTTATAAATTTTGAGAAAATTATTGAAAAATATTCATGATAGATTTCCAACTTTTTTCTGCACTTGTTATTTATTATTTTATTATGTTTGCAACTCCAGGACCCAATAATGCAATGCTTACAGCTTCAGGACTTAAATTTGGTTTTGTAAGAACTCTGCCTCACTTAATTGGAATTCCTCTTGGTCATATTTTTCAAATTGGGTTGGTTTGTTACGGGTTGGGAAATTTGTTCTTTATTTTTCCTCAATTACACTTTTATATGAAGATATTTTGTTTTGTTTACTTATTATATCTTGGTTGGAAAATAATTGGTTCTTTTAATTTGGTTGAAAAAGATACCGGTGGAAGGCCACTTAAATTTTATGAAGCCTCATTGTTTCAATTTATCAATCCAAAAGCATGGACAGTGGCGATTACTGTAGCGTCCGGTTTTTTTCCAACCGAGGAAAATTTTGTTGTCGCAACAATGTTCTTAGTTATTACTGCCGCTATAGTCTGTTTTCCATCAATATGTATCTGGGCTATTTTTGGAAATAGCTTGAGAATCTTTATTAAAAACACCAAAGCTAAAAAAATTACCGAGTATATTTTGGCAATTTTGTTAGTTTTAACTGCATTAGTTGTATTATTAAAATAGTCTTTGATTTTATATTTCTTGTTTAATATAAAAACTTAATGCATTTTACAAAAAAGAATGCCAAGGAAAAAAGAAAAGATTTTGTTAACAGTCTTAAAGAAAAAAAATTACTTAGATTTCCTGGTGCATATAACCCTTTGTGCGCAAAATTAATTGCAGAAATTGGTTTTGACGGTGTTTACATTTCTGGCGGCGTGATGTCTAATGACCTTGGGATTCCAGATATAGGCCTAACGACATTAAAGCATGTTAGTTATAGAGCAAATCAAATCGCCAAGGTTACTGATTTACCAACAATAGTTGACGCTGATACTGGTTTCTCTGATTGCAAAAAAACAGTTGAGACTTTTGAAAGTATCGGGCTTGCAGGATGTCATATAGAAGATCAAATTGCTGAAAAAAGATGCGGGCATCTAGAAAATAAAGAACTTATTTCAATAAATCGAATGGTAGAAAAAATTAAAACTTGTATTTCTTCAAGAAAAGATAAGAATTTTTTGATAGTTGTAAGAACTGATGCAAACTTAGTTGAAGGTTTAGATAAAACCATTGAGAGAATAAGGGCATATGAGGATGCGGGTGCAGATATAATATTCCCTGAGTCCTTGAAAGATGAAAATGAATTCGAAATTGTCAGAAAAAAATCAAAAGTAAACTTGTTGGCAAATATGACTGAGTTTGGAAAATCAAAACTATTATCAGTAAATGAATTACAAAACTTGGGTTACAATATTGTGATATATCCGGTAACAACTCAAAGGCTAGCAATGAAAAGCGTAGAAGATGGCTTAAAATCTATTTATAAAGATGGGCATCAAAATAACATTATAGACAAAATGCAAACTCGAAAAAGATTGTATGAACTTATAGAATATGAAAAATATAATACACCAGATAAAAAAATTACTGATTTTAAAACAGACGGACATGAATAAAAATGAGTGAAGAAATAAAAAAAGGCTTAATGGGAATAGTTGTAGATGAAACTACCATTTCCCAAGTGATGCCAGAAATAAACTCGCTAACTTACCGGGGTTATAAGGTTCAAGATCTTTGCCAAAAATGTAGTTTTGAGGAAGTTGCGTATTTAGTTTTAAATGGTGAGCTTCCGAAATCAAAAGAATTAAGAAAATTTGCAAACAACGAAAGAAATAATCGTAATTTGTCAAAACAAATTCTCAATGATATTAAAAATATGCCAAAAAAAGCTCATCCCATGGATGCAATACGTACAGCGGTAAGTTTAATGGGATTAGAAGATAAAGACGTAAGAAATAACTCGCCTAAGGCTAACATGAATAAAGCTATGCGAATTTTTGCACAGACACCTACAGCTGTTGCAGCATATTTTAGAGCTCGTAAAGGAAAAAAATTTATACCGCCCAATAAAAAATTATCTTACTCTGAAAACTTTTTTCATATGATGTTTGGTAAAGTGCCTAATAAAGAAATTGTTAAAGCATTTGATGTTTCAATGATACTTTACGCTGAACATAGTTTCAATGTTTCAACTTTTACCGCAAGAACTATTACAAGTAGTCTTTCAGATATGCATGGTGCAATTACAGGTGCTATAGCGAGCTTAAAGGGTCCACTACATGGTGGCGCTAATGAAGCTGTAATGTATATGTTTAAGGAAATTAAAACACCCCAAAGAGCTGAGAAGTGGATAAATGATGCCTTAGATAAAAAAAAAGTAGTGATGGGTTTTGGTCACAGAGTTTATAGAAGCGGAGACTCAAGAGTCCCCACCATGAAAAAATATTTTTTAAAGGTTGCACAGATAACAAAGAACACCAAATATCCAAAAATATACCAAATTTTAGAAAAGGTTATGCTTAATAGAAAAAATATTCACCCAAATGTAGATTATCCCTGTGGACCGACTTATCATTTAATGGGAATAGATACAGATTTTTTTACACCGATATTTGTTATGGCGCGAATAACTGGATGGTCAGCACATATAATGGAACAACATACTGCTAATAAGTTAATAAGACCATTATCAAAATATAAAGGTAACGATCATAGAAAAGTTCTTGAACTAAATATTAGATAATCAAATTATTATTTTAGCAAATCTTCTTTCAACTAGTTCAAGTTTCAAGCTATTTTTATTGACGAAAGTATCAACTGCTTTTTTTACACCTGTAATATATGCAGCATCGAGATAATCGTCACAAAGAATTATTAAGCCTTTCTTTTTTGAAATTTTTTTAAAAATTAAATTTAAATCCTCATAGACTGTTTCAAAACTATGCCCTCCATCTAAAAATATGAAGTCAATATTTTCTAAATCTAAATTTTTTAAAACAGAGTTGGAATTTCCTTGAATTAATTCAACTTTTTTTGAAAACTTTTTTAAAAATTTTCTTACGCTTTCAATAGAATTTAAATTCTCGTTTAAAATAAAATTGTAATACAGACTTTTGAAAGGATTAGAAAATTTTTGTTTTTTTAAATAATTGGGTGTATTTTCTTTTTCTGATATTTTTCCACCAAAAAGATCTATGCCTATGTATTTAAAATTATCTTTGTGTAATGTCTCTAGAAGTTCACAAACATTTCTTGCAGTTACTCCACAAAAAACACCAACCTCTAAAAAGTTATTTGGCTTATGCTGATTTACTATATTTAAAAATATATTCCCCCAGTTTTTTTTTAAACCAGATTTTCGCCAATAAGTTTTGTATTTGATTTTCAAATATTATGAAAAAGCTTCTGCCCACGATCCTTTTGTAGAGGCTTTAGAATATTCGGTTGCTCTACCTTCAAAGAAATTCATATGTTCAACAGCGTTTAGCATCGTGTCAAGCCATGTTAATGGGTTTTCTTTAACTTTATAAATTGGTTTCAGTCCAAGCTGAATCAATCTTCTGTCGCCAATCCATCTAATATACTTTTTAACTTGATCGGCAGTTAGGCCTTGTATAGGTCCCATCTTGAAAGCTAAGTCTATAAATGCATCCTCGTGAGCAATAATAGTTTTACATGCATCGTAAAGTTCATTTTGTAATTTTTCAGTCCAGATTTCTGGGTTCTCTTTAATGAAAGCCCTAAAAAGTCGGATCATAGAGTTACAATGAAGTGTTTCGTCTCTTACTGACCAAGTAACTATCTGGCCCATACCTTTCATTTTATTGTGTCGTGGAAAATTTAAGAGTATTGCGAAACTAGCAAAGAGTTGAAGACCTTCAGTAAACGCACTGAATACTGCCACAGTCTTTGCTATATCTGCTTTTGAATTTACATTAAATCCTTGCATGTAATCATATTTGTCTTTCATTTCTTTATACTTCATAAAAGCAGAGTATTCGGACTCTGGCATTCCAATTGTATCTAACAGGTGCGAATATGCTGCAATATGAACTGTCTCCATTGCTGCAAAAGCTGTCATCATCATTAAAACTTCGGTTGGTTTAAAAACTGTTGTGTAGTGCCTTAAATAACAGTTGTTAACTTCAACATCGGCTTGAGTAAAAAATCTAAAAATTTGAGTTAATAGATTTTTTTCTTCTTGAGATAAATTTTTTTGCCAGTCTCTTACATCGTCACCAAGTGGAACTTCTTCTGGCAGCCAATGTATTCTTTGTTGTGTCAACCACGCATCGTAACACCAAGGATACCTGAAAGGTTTATAAACAGGATTTTCTACTAATAATCCTCCTTTAAAAACTTCTTTATCATTTTTTAGTTTAACTACTGACATGATAAACACTCCTCATATTTATTTTCCTCATTACTAGATTCTTTTTTGTTTGAATAAACATTCTTTGTCACATCTGTGGATGAGCCTGAATTAATATTTTCTGCCCTTTGAATTGATTTGGATCTACAATAATAAAGGCTTTTTAACCCTTTTTTCCAAGCTTGGAAGTGAAGCTGGTGTAGATCTTTTTTATGAACATCTGCTGGCACAAAAACGTTAACGGATTGTGCTTGAGATACATGTGGTGTTCTATCTGCACCAAGATCGACTATCCATCTTTGGTCAATTTCGAATGCAGTTTTAAAAGTCTCTTTTTCCTCTTTTGTTAGAAAGTCCAAATGAGATACAGAGCCTTGGTTTGTTGTAATAGTAGACCAAACTTCGTCAGTATTTTTTTTATATTTTTCTAAAACTTTTGACAAATATTTGTTTCTAACATTGTAAGAGCCTGATAATGTTTTGTGAGTATAGCTATTTGCAGCTATTGGCTCGATACCAGGGGACGCGCCACCACAAATTATTGATATTGATGCTGTCGGAGCAATTGCTGTTTTATTTGAAAATCTTTCATTGATTCCGAATTCTTCAGCATCTGGACAAGCTCCTCTTTCATCAGCTAAATCTTTAGAGGCTTTATCAACTTTGTCATGTATATTTTTAAATATTTTTTTATTCCAAACTTTGCTCATTACTGATCCAAAGGGAATACCTTTTTGCTGAAAATATGAATGTAGTCCCATTACACCTAGGCCAACACTTCTTTCTCTAGCAGCAGCATATTTAGCATTCGCAAAGCTATCTGGAGCTTTATTGATAAAATCCTCAAGAACGTTATCTAAGAATCTCATGACATCCTCTACAAAATTTTTATCTTCCTTCCACTCATCATATTTTTCTATGTTTAAAGATGACAAACAACATACTGCTGTTCTTTCTTTGCCATCCCTGTCTTTTCCGGTAGGAAGCGTAATTTCACTACAAAGATTTGAAGTCTTAACTGTTAATCCTGCTAACTTATGATGTTGGGGAATTTGACGATTAACAGTATCAATATAAATAATATATGGCTCTCCAGTTTCCACTCTAGCTGTTAAAAGTCTTATCCATAAATTTCTAGCTGAAAGGGATCCTTGTATCGATCCATCTTTCGGACTTCTTAGTGCCCACTGATCATCTGTCTCGACTGCTCTCATAAAAGCATCCGAAACTAAAACACCATGATGTAAATTTAAAGATCTTCTGTTAGTGTCTCCACCAGTGGGTCTTCTCATTTCGATGAACTCTTCGATTTCGGGGTGATCAATTGGAAGGTAACAGGCTGCGGAACCTCTTCTTAGTGAACCCTGGCTAATTGCAAGTGTGAGCGAGTCCATAACTTTTATAAAAGGTATAATTCCTGAAGTTTTGCCAACTTTTCCAATTTTTTCTCCTATTGATCTTAAGTTGCCCCAATAACTTCCGATTCCACCTCCCCTGGCAGCTAACCATACATTTTCACTCCATAGATCTAATATACCCTCAAGACTGTCACCAGCTTCATTTAAAAAACATGATATAGGCAATCCTCTTTCGGTACCTCCGTTTGAGAGAACTGGAGTAGCAGGCATAAACCAAAGATTACTAATATAGTTGTAAAGTCTTTGAGCATGAAGATTGTTATCAGCATATGTGCTTGCAACTCTTGCAAATAAATCCTGGTAAGTTTCATTTTGACCCAAGTATCTGTCACTTAAAGTTGCTCTTCCAAAATCTGTTAAATTTTGATCTCTTGATCTATCAATTTTTATTGTGATGCCTTTGTCGTTTTGAAATAGCTCGGTTTGTTGATTTAGTGAAAATAAATCTGGTTTTTTATCATTCAGATCCTTTAAATTGTTATTTTCTATTTTATCTAAATTTGAGACAGCTTTTTCTATTGCCAAAGATACGTTTTTATTCATAATTACCTTATTTTACCTGAATTTTAGAGTAAAACAACTACATGTTGTGTTACAATTGTATGAATATACTATATAACAGTAAAATCAATAGAACATTATAGGAACATTTAAATATTTTTGCAAGTATAAAGTTTTGTTAATAAACATTTAATAACAAATAGTTAAATTCTTTAGTATTTATATTTAATGAAAATCAATCCAAATGGCTTTAGAGAGTATGACGCGAGGTGGTTGTTTGAGGAAGACATTGATATTGACGGAATAGTTGATTTGGGCAAAGGTCTAGGAACTCAAATAGTAAATCATTTAAAAAAAGTCAATCCAAGAATAATTGTAGGACACGACTATCGTTCATATAGTGAAAAAATTAAAAAAGCATTGATTCAAGGTTTAATGTCGACCGGGTGTAATGTTGAAGATGTAGGCTTGTCTCTGTCCCCTATGGTTTATTTTGCACAATTTAAATTAAATTCTGATGCAATTGCCATGGTTACTGCTAGCCATAATGAAAACGGTTGGACCGGAGTAAAAATGGGTATCAAAAAGGGCCTAACCCACGCTCCAGAGGAGATGTCAGAATTAAAAGTTATAACTTTAAATAAAAAATTTATTAAAGGAAAAGGTTCGGTTAAAAATATAGATAATTTTAAAAAAGTTTATATAGAGGATTTAATAAAAAAAAATAAAATTAATAAAAAAATTAAAGTTGTAGTGGCCTGTGGTAATGGCACCGCCGGTATTTTTGCGCCACAAATTTTAAGAGGAATTGGATGTGAGGTAATTGAGCTTGATTGTAACTTAAATTGGTCTTTCCCCAAATATAATCCTAATCCCGAAGATTTAAAGATGCTTAATGCTATTTCAAAAGTCGTAAAACATAATAAAGCAGATATAGGTTTTGGTTTCGATGGAGACGGAGACAGATGTGGGGTGATAGATAATAAGGGAAACGAAATTTTTTCAGATAAGATAGGCTTACTAATTGCTAGAAATCTTTCTAGTAAATATAAGAAATCTAAGTTTATTGTTGATGTTAAATCAACAGGATTGTATTCGAAAGATAAAATCCTAAAGGAAAATCAATGCAAAACTATCTATTGGAAAACAGGGCACTCCCACATAAAAAGAAAAGTAAGTTTAGAAAAAGCTCTGGCGGGTTTTGAAAAAAGTGGACACTTTTTCTTCAATAAACCATTAGGTTTAGGATATGACGATGGAATCAACTCCGCTATACAAGTATGTCATCTTCTAATTGGTCAAAGAAAAAAAATGTATGACCTGGTCCAAGATCTTCCAAAAACTTTTCAAACACCAACCATGTCTCCTTTCTGCAAAGATGAAGAAAAATATATTGTTGTAAATGAAATTTTTGAAAAAATTCAGGATTTTAAAAATAAGAAAAACAAAATTGATAATCAAAAAATAGTAGATATTATGACAATAAATGGTATTAGATTTACATTAGAAGATGGATCTTGGGGTTTAGTAAGGGCCTCATCTAATAAACCATCTTTAGTGATCGTTACTGAAAGTCCCGTATCCGATGCAAGAAAGAAAAATATTTTTAATTTTATAGATGATTTATTACAAAAAACAGGAAAAATTGGAAATTACGATCAAAAGATCTAAAAATTAAAATAATCATATAAAAATCTGCTCGCAATAAAAATTAAAAACAAACCAAATAATTTTGCTATAATTTCTTTTTGAATTTTATGAACTGTTGTTGCGCCAATTTTAGCCATAAAAATTGTAATTGGTATAAATATCAAAAAAGCAGGTATATTTATAAAGCCTATACTTAAGGGTATATCAGTTTTTATTATTAAACCCGAAAATAAAAAGCCTAGACATCCAAATATTGATATTAAAAACCCAATTGAGGCAGCACTTCCTATAGCCTTATTTATTGAATATCCGACAAGTTTTAATATTGGGACATTCATTATCGCGCCCCCTATGCCCATTAATGAAGATACAAAACCAACTAGAAAACCAAAAATTGTTCTCTGTAATAAGGTAAATTTAAGTTTAATTTTTGTTTTGTCTTTGAGGAAAATTAAATTAAGGGCTAATAAGTAAATAATAATACTAAAAAAAAGAATTAAAGATTTTGTTTGCATGGTCGCTGCAAAAAAACTTCCAATAATTACTCCGATAACAACAAATATTCCGTAAGTTTTAACAATGCCAAAATCAACTGCTTCGTGTTTATAGTGTGTAAAAACTGACATCATTGCTGTTGGAACAATTATTGCAAAAGAAGTTCCGACAGCTAAATGCATTATGAACGATTTATCTATTCCAGCTGAACCAAAAATATAAAATAAACAAGGAACAGTAATTATGCCGCCACCAATTCCAAAAAAACCTGCAAAGAAGCCAGCAAAAATAGCCGTTACACTCATAATAAATAAAAAAATTAAAATTTGATTTGTTCCAAAAGTTTCAATCATGTGGAAGCTTGATTAGCTTTTTCGTTATTTTGTACAACCTTCATTATATGATCGACTTTTTGAAAATCTGAGTTTCTTGCCATCATATTATCACTTAGAAATCTTTTCCATTTATTTGCTCCTTTTTGGCCGTGATACAAACCCACAGTGTGTCTCATAATCTGATTTACCCTAGTACCTTTTTTTACTTCTTCTTTAACATATTCAACGAGTTTTTCTGCAATTTCTGATCTTGAGGGAACCGTTTTATTATCAAAAAATTTATTTTCGATATCTGCTAAAAAATATGGGTTTTGATAAATTGCCCTTCCAATCATAACACCATCACAATTTTTTAAATGCTCAATGATTTGTTTTGAATCAGTGATTCCTCCGTTAATAATTATCTCTAAATTTTTATTATTTTTTTTAATTTCATAAACTAAAGGATAGTTAAGCTTTGGTATTTTCAAATTTTCTTTTGGAGTAAGTCCTTTTAAAACTGCTTTTCTAGCGTGCAATATTATAGTTTTACATCCTGCGTTAGCTATTTTACTTACAAAAGAGTTAAGGTAATTAAAATTTTCTACATTATCGAATCCAATTCTTGTTTTTGCTGTTATTGGAATTTTACATGAATTTATCATTTTACTAATACATTCTGCTACTAAGTCAGGTTCTTTTATTAAACATGCTCCAAATTTATTTTTTTGAACCTTTTTACTTGGGCATCCTAAATTTAGATTTATTTCATCATAGCCTAGGTCTTCTGCGATTTTACAAACTTCCGACAATTCATCTTTATTCGATCCGCCAACTTGTAGTGCCAGAGGTTTTTCAAATTCATTAAAGCCTAGAATTTTTTTTCTATCACCATGTATTGCTGACTTTGTAGCAACCATTTCTGTGTAAAGCATTACATGCTTACTTAAAAGTCTTAAAAAATATCTTTCATGTCGATCCGTACAATCCATCATTGGAGCAACACAAATTTTTCTATTTATTTTCAATTATTTTTTTTCTTCTTGAACTTCTTCAACTAATTCTAATGGTTCTGGAGATTTAGTTTCTTCTAAGCTCTCTTTTTTTTCAGAGACTTGTGATTGTGTGGGGACCTTTCTGGCTCTTTTTGATGGTAATATCGCTACACCACTTTTTGAAACTTCCCCTTTATATTGTGTTTCAAAATCATCGTTTGTGATTTCTTCTTGTTCTTCTTCGCCAACAACTTCGTCAGGCTCTTTTCTCAATCTTAATATTGCATTTTCTCTTAAATTTTTAGTATCGACTTTACCACCCGCTATCTCTCTCAGTGCAACAACTGTGCTTTTATCATTGTCTTCTTTTACAAGTAATTCTGACCCAGAATTAATTTGAGATGTTCTCTCTTTTGCTAAAAGTACTAAATCATACTGATTATCAACTTTGTCTAAACAATCTTCTACAGTGATACGTGCCATAAGGATGTGCAATAATTAATGAAAAGCTTAAATAAAATCAAGTTTTTTTTCTTAAAATTATGGGTTCGATCCTATTTTTTATTGATAATAAAGCTAACAATGAAATACTTATATATGTAATGCTAACAATAGCGATAAACTCTATGGTAAATGCATTGTCTATAAGAATTCCAAATATCGCTGTTCCAAAAGCAGTTGCAAAAACCATAAATGCAGTTGTTAGGGCTCTTATACTTCCTAGATATCTCACTCCATAAATTTCAGCCCAAGTTGAAGATCCTAATACATTTGCTAAACCATTGGAAATACCCAGCAGGCCAAAAAATAAGTACGCAGAAAATTTGAAATCAAATAAGCTTAAAATTAATAGACCAATCAATAAAGGAATATTCATAAATGGTATTAATTTTCTACTCGTAAATTTATCAACTAAAAATCCTGAAGATACTAGTGTCAAGATTGATGTTATAGAGTAAATCATGAATGATTGCGGAATAACATAAGAACTCCAAAGTTTTGATTCTGATATAAAAGATTGGTAAATAAAGACTCCAGTAACAATCCATGGCATTGCTAACATATTGAGAGAGATTATATAAAATTTGAAATCCCTAAGTACCTCTGATCTTCTCCAGCTTTTAATTTCCTTTATTTTTAATTTGTTTTGTTGAATACCTAGACCTTCACGAGACTCAAAAGTGATATTTCTTATTGTATAAAAGACTACCAAAGGTAAAATAATAAGTATTATAACAGATATAAAATGCCAGATTGTCCTCCAAGAAAAAATAGTTAAAAGAAAAACAATCAAAATCGGTAAAACAAATTCTGCTGAAGAAAGTCCAAACCAAATACCACTTAAAGCACGCCCTCTCCTTTTATTAAAGTATCTAGATATAGTTGTTGACGATGTATGGGACATTAAACCTTGACCGGAAAATCTCATTAAAAAAATTGCTATAATCAAAAGATAAATATTTGTAATAAATGAAAAAAAAATAGAAGAAAAAAATAAAATACCTATTACGATTAATGAATATTTAAAAAGCTTTATATCATCTATTTTTTTTCCAAACCAAATTAGAAGCAAACTCGAGCATATTGTGGCCCCAGCATAAATTGTGCCAAATTGTCCGTGAGTAATATTTAATTCGTTTCTTATACTGGGATTAAATAATCCTAAAAAAAAACTCTGTCCAAAACTTGAAAAAAATGTAAATATAAAACCAAATAATAAAACTTTTTTATTTAAACTTAGGTTAATCATTTATGAGTAAAGTTTCTTTCATTGGTTTAGGTGTAATGGGTTTCCCCATGGCTGGTTATATATCAAAAGCAGGTCACGATGTAACTGTTTATAATCGAACAAAAAGTAAAGCGGAGAAATGGGCAAAAGAACACAAAGGTAAATTAGCAGACACCCCCATGGAAGCTGCAAAAGATAGTGATTTTATTTTCACTTGTGTAGGAAACGATAATGATCTTAGAGAAGTTACTTTAGGAGACAATGGTTTATATAAATCTGCAAAAAAAGGCTCAATATATATAGATAACACTACAGCATCGGCAAACATTGCAAGAGAGCTTTACAAAGAAGCTCAATCGAAAGGTTTCGATTTTTTAGATGCTCCAATATCTGGGGGTCAAGCTGGAGCAGAGGGCGGGACTCTAACTGTAATGGTTGGTGGAGACGAAACACCATATAAAAAAGCTGAGCCTATAATTGATAGTTACAGTAAGAAAATAAAATTACTCGGACCATCAGGCAGCGGCCAGTTAACTAAAATGGTAAATCAAATTTGTATTGCTGGTGTTGTGCAGGGTTTATCCGAAGCAATTAATTTTGGGATGAATGCAGGATTAAATATGATAGATGTTATTGAGGTTATATCAAAAGGGGCTGCTCAATCTTGGCAAATGGAGAACAGGCACAAAACAATGATTGAGGATAAGTTTGATTATGGTTTTGCTGTTGATTGGATGAGGAAAGATCTTAAAATTGCAATGGAAGAGTCAAAGAAAAATAACTCACCTTTACCTATAACAAAAATAATTGATGAATATTATGCTGAAGTTCAAAAAATGGGTGGTCAAAGATGGGATACTTCAAGCTTAATTAAAAGATTTAGAAAATAAATTGTGTCAGAAATAGTTAGTTACTACGAAAATTCAATAGAGATAGAAAAAAAAATTTGGAGTCTTTTGACTAATGCAGTCACAGATAGATCGTCTGAATTTAGAACTCCTGTATTTATTTGTGGTAATGAAAAAGATCTCGATGGAAGAGTTGTTGTTTTAAGAAAGGCTGACCAAGAAAATAATTTTATTCAGTATCATAGTGATATCAGATCATCAAAAATTGAAAAAATTAAAAAGAATCCAAAATCTTCAATATTGTTTTATGGAAAAGAAGAAAAAATACAGTTGAGAGTAAAAGCTGATTGTGAAGTCAATTACAATAATGAATTAACTAAAAAATCTTGGGAAAAAACTGGTCACATTAGTCGAAAATGCTACTTAGTTACGAATGGTCCAGGAACAAAATCTGATATTCCAACCTCAGGATTAGATAATAAATTTGATAATTTTAATTTTACAAAAGAAGAAAGTGAAGCAGGGTATAAAAACTTTTGCGTAATAAAGTGTAAAATAAGAAGTATTGAGTGGCTTTATTTAGCAGCCAAAGGCCATCGTAGAGCCCTTATAGATTTTAATGGGTCAAAAAAATTTACCTGGTTAGTTCCTTAAAAGTAGTAATTAAGGTATACATTTTAATTCGAGTTTGAAATAAGTATTCGCGTTTCCACATGCTATGAGAGATGATGTATTTTGGTTTAAAGACGCAAGAGCTTTACGCCAAAAATATACCCTATCTTTGTATTTTTTCTTCCAATGATGATCAAAGACATTATCTAGGGCAAATACAAAGCGATGAGGATTTTCATTCATTAAGTTTTTCCATTTTTTTTTTAAATTATTTTTTTTATTAAATAAGGTTATCCATCCTGTTTGCGCTTTACCCAATCTTTTACGTTTCTCATTCTTTGCTCTATAAGGATCAGAATGCGAGGTAATAAAATGAACATTTTTTGTTTCTTTTAAAATAATCTCTGCCTCTTCAATCTCAATTTGAGCCATATGCATCAAAAGAAAATTTTTGTTAGGGTATTTTTTACCAATTTCGACTAATTGGCTTAATATTTTTTTTGAATCCTCTTCATAGTCATTTAGTTCAACGTGTAAAATTATAGGTGCTTCATCCTTAAGAATAATATCAATGGCTTTCTTAATTCTGTAAGAATTTAAATCAAGATTTATACCCTCGTATTTAAGCTTTTCATGGTCGTGAGGGGCATGCTGCACTATTATTTCCCCAAAACCAACATAATTAATTTTATTTTTAATCGCTTGTTTTTTTAAATCCTTAATACCATTGATTGCTTCATTAGCGTTTCTTTTCTTTCTTGCGAAACCTTTTAATTTTGTTGGAATTAAATACTGGACCTTTCCGTTTGTTAATTTTTGAATTGACTTAAATCTTTTCGTAGCATTTTCATATTTTCCTCTCATAGACAATAGAGTTAAGTCAACATCTGTATTATTTATTCTCTCAGAAACTTCTTTATTGCTAATTAGAATACCAACCTGACTATGGGCATCTATTAACGTTCCTTTATAAATTTTTTCTGAAGAAAAACTGTTTAAACTAAAAAAAGGTAAGGCTAAGATAAAAATAATAAATTTTTTCATTAATAATTTATTTAGGTCTATTTTTTATATTTTTTATAATTATCAACGTAATGCTTTGCATTTTCTTTTATATGCTTAATCTCCTCATCAGTTACTTGTCTAACTATTTTTCCTGGACTGCCAAGTACTAAAGATCTTTCTGGGATAACTTTATTTTCTGTTACTAATGCATTAGCTCCAATAATCGAATATCTTCCTATTTTTGCTTTGTTTAAAATTGTGCTTCCAATTCCGATTAAACAATCATCTTCTATCACGCAACCATGTAACATTACTAAGTGTCCTACAGTAACATTTTTTCCTATTATTGTTGGGCAACCTGGATCTGTATGAACCACACTTCCATCTTGAATGTTTGACCCCTCACCTATTGTTATAGGCTCAACATCTCCTCTCAAGGTTGCATTAAACCAAATGTTTGCATCTTTTTTTAAAGTCACATCACCAATTAAAACTGAATTTGGTGCAAACCAACTATCTTTGTCAAACTTTGGACTTATATTGTTGAAATCATAAATCATTATTATAATTATAATATATTATGGTTCTAACAAAAACCCCAATTTGCAATTTCGGTGAGAAGCCACACTCTTTTAAGCTTAAAAATGTAGATAACAAATTGTATAAATTTGATGATTGTGTGGGAGAAAATGGAACATTGATAATGTTTATATGTAATCATTGTCCTTACGTTAAAGCAGTTATTAAAGATATTGTCGATGACACGAACAGGTTAAATGAACACGGAGTAAAAACTGTGGCTATAATGTCTAATGATACCAAAAATTATCCCGATGATTCATTTGATAAAATGATACAATTTTCTGAAATTAACAAATTTAAATTTCCATACTTATTTGACGAAAAACAAGAAGTGGCAAAAAAATTTGGTGCAGTATGTACGCCAGATTTTTTTGGTTACAATAGTAATCTCGAGCTTCAATATAGAGGACGCATCAAAGAATTGAAAAATCTAAAACCTATAAACTCTGACGAAAGTGATTTACTTAAAGCAATGATGATGATTGTAAAAACTGGTAAAGGACCTAAAAATCAAATTCCGAGTATGGGATGTAACATCAAGTGGTTTAAATAATGTTTATTATATCAACAAGAAATTTTCCCCCTGAGGTTGGAGGGATGCAAAATTTAATGGGCGGTTTAGCTAATGCTTTAGTTAACCATGGTCCTGTAAAAGTTTTTGCTGATAAATCTGAAGATTTTGAATCTTTTGATAAACACTCAAAGGCTGATGTAGAAAGATTTGGAGGAATAAAATTATTTAGGAAATACAGAAAAGCAAACCGTATTGCGGAGTATATTAAAGAAAATAAAAATGTAAGATCTATTTTTTTTGACCATTGGAAAAGTGTTGAAAAAATTAATTTAGAAATAATAGAGAGTCTGCCAACTTTTTGTTTAATACATTCTAAAGAAATAAATCATTCAAAAGATTCTAGCCTCAATAAAAGAGTTCTTAATTCAATCAAAAAAGTAAAATACGTTATTTCCAATTCAAACTTTACTAAAAAGTTAGCAATAAATATTGGTATACCTGAAAATAAAATTCATATAATTCATCCAGGATGTGATGAACCAATAGAAATAAAGAGTGAATTTCAAAAACAAGCAGAAAATATTTTTAAGGACTCATTTCCAAAAATATTAACAGTTGCAAGACTTGATAAAAGAAAAAATCATCAAAGTATTTTAATGTGTATACGAAATTTAAAGGAAAAGTTCCCAAAAATTAAATATGTAAGCATTGGAAATGGTGATCAAAAAAAAACACTTTTTACATTAATAAAAGAACTTAAAATCGAGAATGAAGTTATTTTACTTGAACAAACTGATCAAAGATTAAAAGCTGCATTAATTAAAAATTCAAATTTGTTTTTAATGCCATCTAAAATTTATAAAAAGTCTGTAGAAGGTTTTGGGATATCATTCATTGAAGCGGCTAGTTATGGAATTGGATCTATAGGGGGAAAAGATGGAGGGGCTAGTGATGCTATAGATAACAAAAAGACAGGTCTTATTTGTGACGGAGAGGACATTAATTCAATTTACGAATGTATTTTAAAATTTTTTGAAAATGAGAATTACAAGAAATTTGGATATAATGCCTTAGATTTTTCAAAAAAATTTAGTTGGAACAAAATAGTAAAGGAATATTTAAATTTAATTTAAATTTTCTTTAACTTTTTCAAAAACCTCTGAAACGGTGAGTTTTTTTAAATCATCAACTTTTATAAATTTAAAGTTTTCTGACTCGATACTTACTTTTTCAGGACTTGTGTGGCTTCCAAACAATGCTAAACCCTTAACATTCAAATGTGTACATATATGTGCTGGACCAGTATCATTCGATATTACATAGCTAGAACTTTTAATAAGACTAATTAATTCCTGAATATTTAGTGGATTTGAATTATTTAAAATTATATTTGTTTTAAATTTTTTTGCTTCATCAATCTCGTTTGGACCTGGAGCAATAGCTAAATTATATTTTAAACCATATTCTCTATTAAGTAATTTTACTAAATCTTGATAATACGGCCATTTTTTTTTCACTAATTTAGGGGAACAGAAAGGAAAAATTAAAATAAAATTACCTTCAAAATTTTGGTTAATTAGGTTTTTTATGTTTGTCGTTGCCCAAGATAAGTCTGGTCTTTTAGTATAAAAGATATTTTTGATACCTGCTTTAATCAGTTGTTTTTCAATCCTATCTAGAACGGGAAGTTTTTCTTCTTGTATTAAATCATCTTTATTTGAAAAAGATTTGCTATTAGACCAAAAAATTTTTTTGTCAAATAAAAATCTTCTATAAAATTTTGTTCTTCCTGAATTTTGTAAATCAAAAACTTTTGTAAATGAAAACCTTTCAAATGTTTTTTTCAGTTTTTTCAAATAAAATAAATTCCATCTTGGCAATCTTTTGTCTATCAACACTCCGTCTAAATAAGGACAAGAAGACATGAAAGAAGCATAATGAGGCATGGTTAACAAAAAAACTCTGTCATGTGCAAAGTTTTTTTTAATGTCCTTAATTGCGCCATTTGCTTGGATTAAATCTCCAAGGGACCCATGTTTAATTATCAATATATTTGACATTGATTTAATTTAACTGCATATATTTTTTTAATAGTAAAGTGATTTGTTAAAAAAAAGGCAAAATGAGTAAAATTCTTATTCAAACTTCAGCAGGTGAATTAATTGACAAAATTACGATTCTAGAAATCAAAAGAGAGAAAATTTCAGACTCTAAAAGTTTAGAAATTGTAGATAAAGAATATACACTTTTAAAACAGACCGCTAAAGAAAATTTAAAAATTAATAGTGAAATCGAAAATTTGTGGAACAATTTAAAGGAAGTTAATCTAAAATTATGGGAGGTTGAGGATGAAATAAGACTTGCTGAAAAAAATAAAATTTTTAATGAAAAGTTTATTGAGCTAGCAAGAAGTGTTTACAAACTTAACGATAATAGATCAAAACTTAAATCAAAGATAAACCATCTTACTGGATCTAGTATAAAAGAAATAAAACAATATTCCAAATACTGATTTATTGGGCTTTATTGTTTGTGTAATGAAGATGCAAAGTTCCATCTACAATCAAAACTTGGTATAAAAATATCATGAATTTTAACATTTCCAAAACTATCACTTAAAACTTTCATCCAATTTTTCACTTGTGTTGGTTTTTTATCTCGACATCCAACTTGAGCTGTAATTACTCCACCTTTCTTTAAAATTCGTTTAAGTCCTTTCATGTTTCTTTTGGCTAGATCAATACAATATTGATCGTCGTTTAGATCGACAAAAATTTGGTCGTATTTAGATATCTCTACTGTTTTAATACTTTTAAAAGCGTCTCCCCAATATGTATTTACTTTATTACTTTTTCTTACTCGGGAAGTTATTTTAGGAAGATGTTTGTAACTAATTTCTACAACTTGTGGGTCAAGTTCAAACCAATCTATATAATTAAAATTATTTTGGAGACATTCTCTAACAACTCCGCCATCTCCTCCTCCAATAACTGCTGCGTTACCTCTTCTTTTGCATAATTCCATTCCTGATTTAACAAATGTAGAGCTATAAAGTTTTTCATCCTTCTCTGCGACTTGAAGCTCATTATCTATAAAAAGAGCATTTCCATATTCTTCTAAATTTAAAATTTCTAACTTTTGTCCTACTTTTGATACAAGTTTCTCAAGAATATCGTTTACCACATAATATTTTTTTTGGCCCGGTGTACTATAAATATCATCTTTTAGAGCAACGCTACTTCTGTCAAAACTATTTACAACTATTCTTTTATGATCGATTTCTTTTTTTAATATTCCTAATGCTACTCGAGGTGAAATTTTACCACATGTGAAGAAATCAAAACTGACCACTCCTCTTTCCGGAAAAGTATGAAAACTCATGTGACTTTCTGACAGTAGTGCTACCGATGTGAATCCTTGTGGTTCAAAACGATGACTGGAAATCTTCAAAAGTTCTACTTTTGCTTTCTTGGATATTTTATAAAAAATTTTTTCATAAAATTCAGGTGTATAATCTTTGCTTACACCTAAAAAGTCTAAAGTGATATGTTCGCCAACTTTTATCATAAAAAATTAATCCCTTTTATAATTTTTCATTTTATCTAAAACAATTTTCATTTCTTTTTTTGAAAGTATTTTAGGTATTCCAATTCTTATTGCATTTATATATTGATGGCAAATATTTTCGACCTCTTGGGCAAGCTCAAAAGCACTATCTAAATTTTTTCCAAAAGCTAATTGTCCATGGTTTGAAATTAAACAAGCAGATCTATTTTTAAGAGCTGATATAATGTTTTTCGATAAATTTCTTGTACCAAAAGTAGCGTATTTAGCGCACTTTATGTCATTTCCTCCTGCTACTCCAACCATGTAATGAAAAGCCGGAACAGATATATTGTGAGTGGATACTGCAGTAGCACACGTAGAGTGTGCATGAACAATTGCTTTTGCATCTTTTTTATTCACATAAATATCTTGATGGAAACGCCATTCTGATGAAGGCTTTCCTTTATTTTTATCGAATCGACCTTTTAGAGAAACAAAAATGATATCTTTAGGTTTTAATGATGAATATTTTGCCCCAGAGGGAGTAATGTAAAATCCATTAATATTTTTTTCTTTTACTCTTACGGAAACGTTTCCTGATCTTAAAGTTGAAAGATTAGTAATATTAAGTTTTTTTGCAAATTTTATAACTTGAATTCTTAATTTTTTCATTTAAATAAATTTTTTAATCCTTCACTTGATGCCTCGCAAACTCCTTTTTCAGTTATTAACCCTGTAACATATTTAGCGGGTGTGATATCGAACGCCAAGTTCATAGCTTTGCTTTTTTTTGGATAAATTAGAACTTTTGTTAATTTGTTATTTTTGTCTAAGCCTTCTATATATGATAGCTCTTCTGAATTTCTTTCTTCTATGGGAATATCTTTAAAATTTTTTAAATTCCAATCGATTGTTGAACTTGGTAAGGCAACGTAAAAAGGGACTTTATTATCATAGGCTGCTAAAGCTTTAAGGTAAGTTCCAACTTTATTTGCAACATCGCCTGTCGATAAAGTTCTATCTGTACCAGTAATACACATATCTACTTCACCTCTTTGCATTAAAATTCCTCCAGTATTATCAGCAATTATGGTATTTGATATACCTTCCTCGTTTAGTTCGTATGATGTTAAGTTAGCACCCTGATTTCGTGGCCTTGTTTCGTCAACCCAAACATGAACTTTAATTCCTTTTTGATGGGCATGATAGATTGGAGAGGTAGCGGTACCCCAATCGATTGTAGCGAGCCATCCAGCATTACAATGGGTTAAAATGTTTACTGTATCTTTTTTTTTCATATAAATTTCTTCAATTATTTTTAATCCATTCAGACCGATATTTTTACAAAAACTAATATCTTCTTCGCAAATACTATTTGCTTCATCAATTGCTATTTTTAAAATTTCTTTACTATTTACTCCCGATAATTTTTTCATCATTCTATCTACTGCCCATTTTAAATTTATAGCAGTTGGTCTTGATTTAATTAAATCTTGGCTAGCTTTTTTAAGAAACGACTGATCATTCTTTTCAATTATAGATAGTACTAATCCATAAGCAGCTGTGGCACCTATTAATGGTGCACCTCGAACTTCCATGGTTTTAATAGCATTAATTGCATCTTCAATAGTTTTTAAATTTTTAATAATGAATTGATGAGGAAGTTTTGTTTGATCAATTATTTTGACAGTACTATTTTCAAACCAAATTGTTCTTAGTTCTTTACCGTTTATATGCATTATTTTTTTAAGACTCTTCCTGCGATGTATTGTAATTTTTTAATAGTTTTTTTTGTTCTAAGTTTTGGGTCAGTAATTATTGATGTATCTAAACATTTATTTGCAGGATCCTTATCAACTGAAAAATCTTTAAAGGTTTTTATGACTTCCTTTACCATATTTTGGGCATTTGCAGCATTTTTTTGTAAAGTTTTTATAACCATTGCAACATCGACTTCATCGTGTTCGGAATGCCAGCAATCATAATCGGTAACCATTGCAACTGTGCAATATCGTATTTCAGCTTCTCTTGCTAATTTTGCTTCTGGCATATTAGTCATGCCTATTACATCTGCTTTCCACGATCTATATAAATTTGACTCTGCTAAAGTTGAAAACTGTGGTCCTTCCATTACGACATAGGTCCCTCCCATCTGATAATTAATATTTAATTTTTTTAATGCAGCTTCACAACATTTTCCCAGACCTTCACTCGTTGGTTTTGCCATAGAAACGTGGGCAACTATTTCTTGGTCAAAGAAGGTTTTGTTTCTTAAAAAAGTTCTGTCAATAAATTGGTTAACTATTACAAATGTTCCAGGACTAAGCTCTTCCTTTAAAGATCCAACTGCTGAAACAGATATAATATCTGTAACACCTAATTGTTTTAATGCATCAATATTAGCTCTAAAATTTATATTAGATGGGTTTATTTTGTGGCCCCTAGAATGTCTTGGAATAAAAAAAACATCAATACCTTTATAGGTAGCTATCATGACATCATCTGAGGGTTGACCCCAAGCAGTTTTAACTTTATTCCACTTTGTTTTTTCAAAACCCTCCATTTTATAAAGTCCACTGCCACCAATTATCCCAATCTTTCTGCTTTTCATGATTTAATTATTAATCTTTTTTTGTTAGATAATGAAGTAAAATATGAATTTAAAAAAATATATTAGATCAATCCCGGATTATCCTAAAAAAGGCATTTTATTTAGAGATATAACCACGTTAATTAAAAATCCCGATGCATTTAATTTTAGTATTGATAAAATTGTAGAAATATCAAAAAAAATTAAGTTTGATAAAATATCTGCAATAGAATCAAGGGGTTTTGTTTTTGCTTCAGCTGTATCTTATAAGTTGAAAAAACCCCTGGTGATGATGAGAAAAAAAAACAAATTACCAGCAGAAAGATATTCGGTAGACTTTGAATTAGAATATGGAAAGGCAACAATAGAAGTACACAAAGACTCGATAAGTAAAGACGAGAAAGTTTTGATTATTGATGATTTAATAGCAACGGGAGGAACGGCTGAAGCAGCAGCAAAATTAGTAGAAATTTCTAAAGGACAAGTCGCAGGATTTATTTTTATTATCAACCTTTTTGATCTTGGTGGAGATCAAAATTTAAAAAACAAATCTTATTTTACCGAAAGTCTTTTAGAGTTCCCCGGACACTAAATTAGATTTCTTTTTTAACCCAGGTTGACGGTGTAAGTTCATTTAAGATTTCTACATTAATGTGATAATCAAATGGTTTTGGGCCTCTAGCTTTAATATATTCAAAGGTATTTAAAATTCCAGTATTTAGATCAATTGTTGTTTTATAATTAAGTAATTTCCTTGCCTTATCTGCAGAGCAACTTGCATGTTTTACTTCTTTTGGTCTATCAGGTTTATAAATAGGCTTTAGATTTATACCAGTTATATTTGAGCAAATTTCTGCAACTTTATTGATAGTAACAAATTCTTCATCTGGGCCAATATTAATAATCTGTTTATTTAAATTTTTTTGGTCCTTCATCGGAACTAAGCAAGATAAGCAATCATCTATATAAGAAAAACAACGCTTTTGTTCTCCATCTCCATAAATAATAGGCGCTTTATTTTGTAACATTCTATTGAGCATTATGGATACAACATTTCTGAAGGGATCGTCATATTTTTGTTTTGGTCCAATAATGTTATGAGGCACTGCAATAACCCATTCGATTTTATTAAGTTCGCACAAATTTATCAGTGTTTGCTCAGCAGCAACTTTTGAGATCGCATAAGGATCTACCGGGTTTGGTTTCATATCTTCTGTAAATGGAAATTTTTGAGATCCATATCTAGCCATAGATGAACAAAATATTATTCTTTTAACTTTCTGAGATATTGCTGCAGAAAAAACTGATACTGAAGCTAAGTAATTATTTTTTCCAATTTCATAAGGTGAAAAAACTGATAGGCCTTCGTGCGCAGTAGCGGCACAATGATAAACTATATCTATTCCTTTCATAATCTCATTCATTTTTTTTAAATCACAACAATCAAATTTATGAAATTTAATATTATTTGGAACGTTATCGGCGTACCCACCCAACATATTATCTACTCCTACAACTGTATTACCCATTTTAGCTAATTTTTCTGCTAAATGAGAGCCAAGAAATCCTGCTGCACCTGTAACTAAAACTTTATTATTATCCATTGGGATCAACTTTTATATTTAAAAATTAAACAAATCAATAATTAATCAAACTTTAGGTCTATACCAAGATGATTTTCCAGCAATTGAGTTAATAAGTCCGGAATATCTCTGAAAATAGATTTCCTTTTTTTGTTTATTTCTTAATAATAAAAAAAGGAAAAATTTTAAAATAGAAGAAAAAAGTTTTGGAGAAATAATTAATATTGAAATTAAGAATCCCTTATATTTTTTATTATAATAAAAAGTAGACCACATCCAGTGCCAATTTCTAGATAATTCCATTTCATAATTAAAAGTACTATCATGCGAGTGGCCACCCTCATGAAAAATTGGTATACTGGGACAGTAATAAATTTTTTTATTTTTATTTATTAACCTTTTGCATAAATCTATTTCCTCAAGAAAGAAGAAAAAATTCTCATCAAAAAAACCGGTATTTTCAAATTCTTTTAAATTAAAAAACATGGCAAACCCTTTTACAGATTTTACTGACTCAATATCTCCGTTCAAAGAATTTTTTTTATCTTCTGTTATTCCAGGTCCTATTATAGCAAAATCGGGTTTTTCTTTTGCTATTTTTAAAAACTTATTTAAAGTTTCTGGAAAAAGTTCAACATCAGGATTAAGTATTAAAGCATATTTAGTTTTTACTTTTTTTAACCCAATATTGTTTCCTTTTCCATAACCAAGATTTTCTCCAGATAAAATGCATTTAACATTTTTAAACTCCCCCTCTATGCTTGACTTATGCTCTTGATTATTTGAATTTTCTATATTTAAAACATCACATTGGCTATCAATTGAATTTAGACAATTTCTAATTTTTTTTTCGCTTTTAAATGAGGTAATTATTATGGTTATATCTTTAATTGACATTATTTAAACATAATTGATTTTATACTCTAATTATTTTAATAATTTAATAGATCATGCCTTGTTTGTAAAATTAATATGAAAAAAATAATTATTACTGGAGGATCGGGTTTTATAGGAAGTAACCTAATACAACTATTGTTAAAGAAGAAATATAAAGTGATCAATATTGATAAATCCGCTTATTCTGCAAATCCATATAATGTGAAAGAATTCAAAAAAAACAAAAATTACTTTTTCTTTAAGCTAGATATTAATCAAAGAACAAAAATTATAAAAATTATCAAAAAGTACAAACCTTTAGGAATAATTAATTTAGCAGCTGAAACACATGTAGATAGATCTATTGATAGTGCAGAAAAATTTATTAAAACCAATATTGGCGGTGTATATAACTTACTGGAGATTTTCAGGAAACTGAAAAAAATTACAAAAAATAAAATGAAACTTTTACAAATTTCAACTGACGAAGTTTACGGAGACATTCCTGAAAATAAACTTGCAAGTGAAAACAATAATTATAAACCTAGTTCACCTTATTCAGCATCTAAGGCAAGTGCAGATCAGCTAATTAAAGCTTACGGAAGAACTTATGATATTAAGACATTAATCGCAAATCCATGTAATAACTATGGACCCAATCAGTTTCCAGAAAAATTTATTCCGAAAATGATTTTTAATTTATTAAATAACAAACCTTTGCCTGTATATGGAAAAGGTAAAAATACTAGAGAATGGATATATGTTAAAGATAGCTGCGAAGCAATTTTGAAAGTATTCGAAAAAGGTAAAATTGGTGAGAATTATAATATTGGGTCAGGAATTAAATTAAAAAATATAGATATAATTAAAAAAATTTTTAAAATAGCTAAGAAAAATAAAATTAAAATCGGAAAAAAGACTAAAATTATTTATGTTAAAGATAGACCGGGCCATGACTTTAGATACGCATTAAATTCAAATAAAATAAGAAAAAAATTAAAGTGGAAAAATAAGACATCATCTAATAAAGGTCTAGAAAATACATTTATATGGTATAAAAATAATTTTGGTTATTTTAAAAAAATATCAAAAAAAAATATAACCACAAGACTTGGTCTAAAACTGTGAAAATAAAAAATACAAAATTTAAAGATTTAAAAATCATTCAGGGAGAAAACCACTTAGATAAGAGAGGTGCATTTAGAGAAATTTTTCTAAAAAATAAAATGAAAGGTTTTAATGGAATTTTTTGGTGCGTTTCTAAATCCAAAAAAAATGTTGTAAGAGGATTGCATATCCAAAAAAAAAATAATCAAGCAAAATATATTTCAGTTATAAAAGGTAAAGTTTTTGATGTAGTTTTGGATCTAAGAAAAAAATCCAAAACTTTTGGAAAATGTTATAAAATTATTTTAAGTGATAAAAATTCTAAATCACTTTATATACCAAAGGGTTTCGCCCACGGATTTATGGGAATGGAAAAAGAGAATATTGTTGTTTATGCAAATTCAAATTATAGGTCGAAAAAAAATGAAACAGGAATACTTTGGAATGACAAAAATCTTAAAATTAAATGGCCTATAAAAAAACCTCTGGTATCGCCAAAGGACAGAAAAAATTTAACATTTATGGAATTTTGTAAAAAAAATAAAAGATATTAAGTATGAAAAATAAAAAAAAAATAGTTGTTACGGGAGGATCTGGGAGATTTGGATCTGTGTTAAAAAAGAGTAAATTAAATTATCACATACTTTACCCAAAAAAAAATAAACTAAATATAACAAAGTTTAACTCAATTAAAAAATATCTAGCTAAAAATAGACCTCATTGTGTAATACATTTAGCGGGTCTTTCGAGGCCGATGAAAATACACGAAAAAGAAATTTCAAAAAGTATTGAGCTTAATATAATAGGAACAGCCAACATGGTAAGAGCGTGTAAACTATTTAATACAAAGCTAATATATTTTTCAACAAGCTATGTATACCCTGGAAAAAAAGGAAACTATAAAGAAACTGATCCATTGCTACCCGCAAGCAATTATGCATGGTCTAAGTTAGGCGGTGAGTCAGCGGTTCAAATGTATAAAAATAGTTTAATAGTTAGAGCTAGTATGACGGAAAAACCTTTTGTACATAAAAAAGCATTTGCAAATGTTTTTACAAATTTTATTTATCATGATGAGTTTTTAAAAATTTTCATAAAATTAATAAATAAAAAAGGAATAATAAATGTAGGAGGACCTACTAATTCTGTTTATGATTTTGTAAAAAAAAATAATAAAGATATTCGGAAAAAATATTTAAAAAATACTAAAAGTCTGATGCCTATTAATTCCTCAATGAATCTCTCTAAACTTAAAAAATATTTATAAAATTTTAATTATTTAATTCATTATTAATATCATAAAAAGTTATATTCATTGTTTTGAATTTTGCATTTTTGGTAAACCAATATGACATAAATCTTTCAGCTAAAAACCCGTAAATCCTCATAAGACCAAAACCTTTTAAGTTTTTAAACCCAAATATATGCTCACATTTTTCTAGCCACGGGAAAATTGTTTCATAATAATTTGTTAAAAGAGACTTGGATTTACATATAAGCATATTATGTGGATGAAAATAGAAATTTTTATTCATATAATCTTCAAAAAAACTTTTGTTTTTTTCATCTAAAAGATCAACAGCTTTTTTCAAATTATTTTCTCCGTGCATTAAATCAAAATGAAATTTTAAATTTCTTGAATTTTTATTAAAAAGCAAACTAGGTTTTTTTAAAATTAGTTTAAATCCTTTTTTTATAAATTTCGATGTTCTTTTTTGATTGACAAAAAATGGTTTTCCTAAAATTACGTCACAATCGTCAAACTCAGATGGCACCTCTCTTAATGCGATTGAATTTATTTTCTTCATACTTAAATTGCTGTTATCAAAATTATCAATTGTCCAAAACTTTCTGTATTGAGAAAAACCAATCCACTTACTATTTATTTTTTCAATATAATTTTTCCATAACCAATAATGAAAAGTATATTCCCCATAATTTTTATTTTTGTGAGAAATATTTTTACCTATTTTGTCACTAAACCATTCATTTGAAAAATTTTTATCGCCTAAACCAACGGGTGCATAATCTAACCCTTTAATAAAATCTAAGTGTGATGGCTCTAGAGTAAGGGAAAACATTGTTAAATTTTTCATTATATTTTTATAAAACTCCATCTAGATCTTGTAATGAAACATTTATATGGCCAAATTGGTCATTTTTATCTATCTCATCTATCTTACAACTAATTGAACAGTGGTTTAAATTATTTTTGATAGCCAAACTTTTAATTACATCATCTAGAGGATTAGCTTTAATTTCAACTATTTTAGTGTTTGGTTTGCAAAATGTTACATTTGCAAATCCTGCTCCGTGAAGACCAATAATAGTATCGGCATTATAAAACGTGTGCACTTGATCTTCAAAGTGAAGATCTGTTAGTTTAATACTTTGGAAACCTTTTTTAGCTAAATAATTTTTAACTTCATGCTCATTAATGATTGATCTAAGATTTTTGACGTTTGAGGTTGAGTCAGATCTATCTAAATAAATTCTTTTTGAGTAATTTTTTTTAGGTTTTGGATTATTTTTTATAAATTTTTCTTTTAACCAACTTAATATCCAATCAGGAATATTTTTAATATCTTTTGTGGCATTATCGGACAAAACAACAGGGTGAGATGTTACGTAAAGATCTTGTGATGATATATGTCTAAATCTTATACTTGTGATTTGTTTTTTTTTGGGGATACCCAGAATATCTAAAGTTTCAATCTGAAATCTTTTTTTGTTGTCAGGTAACAAGAAAAAATTTATCAAATCGAGTTTGATAACGCTTTCGCATAAACTTAATCTTGGTAATACATCGAACATCCAGTGCCAATAATTTTCATTACCACCTCCTCCAGTTAGAAGAGATAGAACTTTTCCATCCAATTTTTTTTTAAATCTTGGAGTTCCATTTTTTAGAACAAGATTATCTTTAACATTTGCATTAATTATATTATTATCAATTGTTCTAAATTGAAAAGAGGGACCACCTATAATTTGATTATTTTTAATTATAGCAGTATCGTTTACTCTGTCAGTATAAAGTCTTCCATTTTTAATTTTAAAAACATTATATAAAAATTTGTCCTGTTTTTTTACTTTTGTAATAATTACGTCTTGTTTGTAATCATCGTTTATTAAATATTTAATTTTTCCATACAAAATTTTAAATAGAAAATACCCAATATTTTTAAAATAGTTCTGTAAATTTTTTTTTAATGACATTATTTTTGGTAGCGGGGAGTGGATTCGAACCACCGACCCCAGGCTTATGAGTCCTGTGCTCTAACCAACTGAGCTACCCCGCCTTTCATAAAAAAAAGTTATATCAAAGCAATAATTATAGGTCAAAGTTTTAATAAAAAAGTGATACAAAACCATATATTAGTAAAAAAAAATAAAAATGAAATATTTACAAAAAAGATATTATAGGATCATTCAGTCTGTCGCAAAAAAAATTGATTATACTGATCTTTTGATAGTTTGAAATAAATGGGCATATTCAAATCAAATTTTATAAAAATATTTTTATTAACTTTTTTATTATTTATATTTTTAGACATTACTTTAGGAAATTTTATTTATAAAAAATTTATTAGAACATCATTTGTTGACCAAGATATATCTTTTGGTAAAAAAGATGATATTTTTGATCATGGTTTCGTTAAAAGTTATAAAACTCAAAACGCTGGGTGGGGTGAGATTAGATATAATTTTTGTACGGACCCAAATGCCTTTAGAAGTGATTGTAAAAATCAATTCTTGAAAAATAAAAATTTCGATCTGGCTTTTATAGGAGACTCATTTACAGAAGGAGTTGGTATAAATTTTGAGGAAACTTTTGTTGGAATTATTGCTTCAGATTTAAAAAATAAAAAAATTGCGAATCTTGCAGCTTCTTCTTATAGCCCAGCAATTTATTTTTCAAAGATAAATTATCTACTTCAAAATGGTTATAGTTTTAATGAAATAATAGTTTTTTTAGATCTCTCAGATATTCAAGATGACGCGGTTTGTTATAAGTTAGAAAATAGTGTTGTCAAAAGAAGAGGTTCCAATTACTCATGTTTTAAAAATAATAAAGATTTATTTGATAAATTAGAAAAAAGATTGAGGCTTTCATCTGAATTCTTAAGGCTTTTGAACGAACAATTAATTGAATTTAAAATAATTGACTATAGTCCACCAGGAAGTGTTGTAGATAATCCAAGAGCAAGATGGACCTATGATTTTAGAAGGAAAGACTTCAATAACTTGAGTTTAGACGATGCTGTAAAAATTTCTATTGAAAATATGAGCTTATTGTCCGTGCTTTTAAAAGAAAATAATATAGATTTAAGTTTAGCTGTGTATCCTTGGCCCGGCACTTTAAAAAATGATAATAAAAATAATAAACAGCTGAATATATGGAAAAATTTTTGCGTCTCTAATTGTAAAAATTTTTATAATTTAATGGAGCCTTTTTTTACTTTATCAAGAAAAGAATCTTTTGTGTCAGTCTATAAAAAAATGTACATTAATGATGATATTCATTTCAATGAAGAGGGTAACAAGATCTTAGCAAAAAAATTTTTAAAATTGTACAAATCTAAATAATAATATAGAAAGTAAATTATGGAAAAAAATACAAATAAAAATAATTTGAAAATTTTTTTTATAAAACTTTTTTCAATTTCAATAGCATTAATAATTATAATAAACGTTCTATTTAATTTAATTATATCTGATAAAATAAAACATTTGGAGATTTTGTTGTCCCTAGATGAGTTAGAAAATAGAAGGGAACTAGGCAACCAAATCAGACAGGATCTTCAAGGCTTATTGGAAAAAGATAACCTTATTAATAAAGAAGATAAAATATTGATTTACAAACTTTATAATAAAATCAAATTAGAGTTTAAAGATATAAAAGAATAAAGTTTAAAATATTTTTTTAATGATTAAAAAAAATTCATCACTATTTTTATTTCTTTTATTTCTATACTCCATATTTTGTGCATTGCAGCTTGGTGTAACTTGGGATACTTTTTTTTACTACGAACTTGGAAAAGATCGTTTAGATTACCTTTTGACATTAGGCAATGACGAATCTTTTAAAAAAATTCCACATGGAAAATATCTGCCAGGAGCTTATAGCACTATATCTGCTTTTTTCATTCAGTTCTTTCCAAAAGCATTCATTGTAGAAGCTTTATATTTTTTCAACCTTATATTTTCTTTTTTAACAGTTGTGGGTATTTACAAAATTTCTAAATATCTTTTTAACAAAGAGATAGGTAGAATTACTTTTTTAATTTGCTTTTTTAACCCTATTTTTTTTGGTCATATGGCCATGAATCATAATGATACAATTGTGTCTTTCGCAAACATTTGGTTTTTTTATTTATTGCTAAAATATTTTAAAAAACAAAATAATGGATATAAACAAAATAAATATATATTTTTATCGGGTATTTGTTTGGGTCTTGGTCTTGGGGTAAGAAGTAGTTTTTTGGTTACAATTTTTCCAATTTTAATTTTTGTTGCTATTAATTCGTTTTTTTCAAAGTCACTATTTATTAAAAATTTCTCTTTAAAAAAATTTGTTTTAGATACTCTTAAAGTTTTTTTAATAGCATATTTATTTATGGTATTGTTCTGGCCACATACACATTCAAATATTTTTGTAATACCTTTTCAGTTAGCTTTAGAGGGGCTTAGTTATGGTTTTGGAGTTCCTTTTATAATGCTTAATGGAGAATTTTTTTTGACAAATGAATTTCCAAAAAATTATTTATTTAAAAATTTATTTTTTAAAACACCTGAATTTATTATTCTGAGTTATTTGATCTTTTTATTTTTATTCAAAAAAATATCTGAACAATTTAATTCTTTGTTTGGTGATTTTTATAATAAAATTTTTCTTATTTTTTTTGTTATTTTATTTCCTAATTTCCTTCTTTTATTAAGTCCATATAGTCCTTACGATGGTGTTAGGTTTTTTTTATATTTAATACCTTATATTAGTATTATCCCAGCAATATTATTTTTTTTTATTTTAAAAAACTTAAAATCTTTTTTTAATAAATTGATTTTTTCTTCATTACTATTTTTTACATTTCTTGCTTTATTTAATTTTTTTTATTTGACACCTTATCATTATGTTTACTTAAATACTTTTGCGGGAAAAACAACATATCACTCTTTAAAATTTGAAAATGATTATTGGGGAGTTTCAACTAAAAAATTAATTTCAAAAATTGAAAAAAACTTAGCGGAATTTAATAATATACCAGTTAAATTTGCTACTTGTGGTATTGAGGAAAAAGCGCAAATAACCTATTTAAAAAAAGTTAAAAGTTTGAATTTTAAAATGGTTAAGAATTCTGATGATTACGACTTTATTATAATGAATAATCGAGTACCGTTTGATCAAGAAAAAGACTTAACGAGAATTAAGACATGTTTTCAAAAATTTCAAGGAGTTGATATTATCAAGATTAAGGCTAGAGATTTGGTAATTTCTAAAATTGTAAGAAAAGAGTAAAATACTACTCCCTTGATATAAGTTGTTGAAATATCTTTTCAAAATGAATTTGAAAATAAAAGTCATATCCCTTTCCACCATTAGGATAAACTAAAGGAAATTCTGGATTTGTTTCTAAAAGTCTTGGAACTTTAAGCCCTTCTGCAAGATGATATCCGAGCGAAAGATTTCCAATAAAAATTTTACAACTTTTAATGATTTCAGCCATTTCTAAAAAATCTTTACAATCATAAAAATTTAAATTCGGAATATCTTTCTTGAGATCTAAAAATTCATTTCTTAGACCTACAAAAAATATATCTTTATAATTCTTTAAAAATTTATAATTTATAAAAGGACTTTGTCTTCTTAAACTTCTAATTATTACAATCTTATTTTGCAATGATTTATGGTCATTAGTCTCGATATAAGGTTTCTGTAAATCAGGATGAATTCCTGTAAGATGAGAATACAATCTAATTATATCAATATTAAAATTTACAGGAAGTTCCCTAAAAAAATTTAAATTTATATCTATTTCTTGATCTTTAAATTCTTCTGATACACTTATATAACTCTGACTCTGTAACAATGGCAAGATCATTTTTACAGTTTTTTTTGTTAAATAAAAATTTCCATAAGGATGAGAATTGTCGTTAATATAACTTGGTAATTTTTTTTCAGACTCTACATAAAAATTACATTTTTTTGTTTTTGAAATTTCTTTTACTAAAGGTAAGGAGTTAACTAAATCACCTGCGTGACCTGAGTGTAAAAAAGATATTTCATCTTTCGATTTTAATTTTTTATCAACTTCATATATAAAATTCTTAATTTTATTTTCAAATAGATCTTGCTTAGCGATTTTTGCTTTATCGAATTTATATTGAAGATAATTTTTCTTATTGGTTAATTTTAACCATATTTTTTTTAAGTTCACTTAACCTCACAATCAATTCTTTTTCTTTATATAAATTTTACGATATTTTCAATATTGACTTTATTTGTCAAAGTTGTTCTAATTAACCCAAAATGAACATTGTAAATTGGCGAAATTATGGATCGAAACGTTAAGTTGGATAAAACAAATATTGAAAAAGTTTTAAATGATAACTTTGTTAAGTTAATGCCAACATTTTATGAAATGCAAAGTACATTTTTATCTGGAATTTACAAAAGATACGGCGATTTAGAAGGCGGCAATATTGTAATTTTTTTTGCTCGAGATCTTCATCTTGAGATTTTAAGAAAGAGAGAAAATGATTTAAATTTTAATTTATCGCTAGATAACTTTTGGAATAATCATAAAGATGTCGAACAAGAAAAAAAGAAAATAATTTATATTTCAGAACAAACTGGTTTAGCCAAAGAAACAACAAGAAGAAAACTAATTTCTTTAGTAAAGAAAAAACATATTAAAAAGGGGGATAAGAATAAACTTTTTTGGGAACCTGCATCAGAGTTTAAAGAAAGTTATATTAAAATTATTGAGGAACAAATTAGTTCTTTGTCTAAATTTATTTATGAACAAGGTAGATTTCTTGAATTAAATTTATCTTATTCAAAAATATACAGGGAAATAAAAGAAAATTACTCTTTTTTTTGGTATCACTATCTAACTTTTCAGCTAGATTACATCAGATACTGGCAAGAACAACTTAGAGATTTAGAAATGCTCTTAATTGGCTTGCAAACTCAAATACAAACTTTGCATTTTTTAAGAAAAAAAACTTCTGGAGATTTTGATTTTTTCTTTTTAAATAAAGTACCAAAAAGTATAAATATAAAAGATGCTAACATAAGCGCAACTTCGATATCTGAAATCACTGGTATACCTAGAGCAACATGTATAAGAAAATTAGAAAGGTTTGTAAAAATGAAATTTTTAGATAAAGATAAATTTTCAAAAAGATATTTTCTTTTACTAAATCAACTAAATACAAATCCATCTATTCCTGCAACAGAGGGAATGAAAAGATCCATATCAATATTTAGTAAATTTTCTTCTACTATCCTAAAGTCGATTTATTAAAAAAAATATCAATTAAAGAGTAAGGATTATTCCAAAAACTGCGACAGCAGAAATCGCTGCGGCAGAGACAACCATATTACTTCTTTTGCTCTTTTTTTGCTCTATCTTAACTCTTTGCATTAAACGATTAAGATCAACTTTCGCTGAAGATTTGTTGTCGTCAATTTGACTTTCTAATTTATTTACTCCCATAAAATTATCTTAACTTTTTCATTAAAAAAATTAAGTTAAATTTTGATGTATATGCTCAAAATGGGTATTTTAAACTTGCTTTGTTTTATTATGTTGTTGCCCTTTTTAGATTTGGCAACGTGAAGACTACCTTTGTTTTGCGTAAGCAGTAATTCCTTTTCTCAATTTTTCAATCATCTCATCGATATGTTTTTTTTCAGAAACAAAAGGTGGTGCAATAATTAAACAATCTCCGGTTGCTTTAAAATTTACTCCTGCTTCATAACAATGTTTATATGTTAAAAATCCAGCTTTCCCAGGTCTATCAGATTTTTTAATATCTATACCTCCCATCAAACCATAACCTCGAATATTTTCAACGCAATCAATGTCTTTTAGCGAAAACAGTCCATCCAAAAAATAAGGCGAAAGATTTTTGGCTCTATTAAAAATATCTTCTTTTTCAAAAATATCTTGAACTGCTAATGCTGCTGCCACAGCCACAGGAATTCCAGAATAAGTATATCCGTGAAATAACTCAATCACTCCTTCTGGTGATGCATTTACTATGGTATCATAAATTTCTTCTCTAACCGCTACTACACCCATTGGAACAATGCCATTTGTTGTTGCTTTTGCCATAGTGATTACATCGGGTGTTACGCCATATTCTTTTGAAGCAAATGATGATCCGGTTCTTCCCCAACCAGTAATTACTTCGTCAAAAATTAAAAGGATTTCATGTTTGTCGCAAATTTCTCTAAGTCTATTTAAATATCCTTTTGGAGGAACTAGAGTGCCAGTAGATCCCGAAATTGGCTCAACTATACAAGCGGCAATATTTTCTGAACCAAAATTCATAGCTATCCTCTCAAGATCATCTGCTAACTCGGCTCCAGTATCTGGCTGACCTTTCACAAACTTATGCTCTGGTAAATGAGTATGCCTCATATGTACAACTCCCGGCATTAATATACTTGCAAATGTTTTAACATTATTAATCATTCCACCAACTGAAGTAGCCCCGATATTCATGCCATGGTATGCCCTCTCACGTCCAATAAATCTAAATCTTTGTCCATGACCACGGGCCTTATGATAAGCAATACAAATTTTAAGTGCGGTTTCAACAGCTGTAGAACCACATATCGTATAAAATATTTGATTTAAATTCCCCGGGGTATGTTTTGCTATTCTTGTTGCTAATTCAAAAGAACCACCAAAACCTTGTTGGAATGGTTGGACATAATCTAAAGTCTGAAGCTGTTTTGTAATAGCGTCTATAATCTCTTTTCTTCCATGACCTAAAGGATTACAAAATAGACCAGAGCTTGCATCAATCTGGGTTCTACCTTTATGATCTTTTAAATATACTCCCTTTGCCTCAGTTATAAGCCTTGGATCTTTTTTAAAGTTTTTATTTGAAGTGAATGGCATCCAATGCTCATGTAATGAGTTTGGTATACCAGCTCTATTTTCGCTTGCCATTAATGTTTACTTTCCTGGCGCTTTATAAGTTGAAGACATTTTTTTTGCAGTATCAGCTATTTTATTTAGATCTGCGGACTCAAGTATAGTAAAATTTTCAACAGTTCCACTTGATACAGCTACCATCTTTGCAGCAGCCATTTGTTCAAAAGTGCCATCTAAAACAGCAATGAAATCAAATGCACCTCTTAAAAGAGAGTAGTCTGTCATTTTTGCACCACCGGCCTCGACAAGAGCTTGTGTTGCTGTCTTTCTGTTCGTTGAAGGATTATTTACAAAACCAGCTAATCCTTTAGCTGTATAACAACCCATTGTATAAAATTTAGCCATTTTATCTCCTTAAAAATTATTATTGCAGATTTATTTTGTAATAACCAGAGTTTTTTTATTTTTTTTTGAATAAAGTTGTTGGTCCAATTCTTTTGTAAATCTCATACTTATTATCGTCCAGGTAGTTAAATATTGCTTCTGAATCATTATTTTTAGCTCCATCTGGGTAATGTGTCTCTATAGAGGCGAGTTTAATTTTTGATTCTTTTAAATTTATTTGTTTTAAAACCTTATAATCGAAACCTTCAACATCGATATTTAAAAAATCAGTTTTATTTAATAAAAATAAGTTTTTATCAAGATCTTTTAGTGTTTGTGTTTTTACTTTCTGTATTTTCATATTTTTAAAAAAAACACTGCTCATTTTTTTTTGCATTGATTTATCTAGAGTATTTATTGGTGCCAATTTATGATCTATGAAAAAATCAATATTACTATTATTGTCAGATATAGCTGCACATATATTTAAATCTTTAGGTCTAGCAATATTAAATAAATCAATTGATGTCTTGTTTGCATCTATATTAACACCTTTCCACCCTTTTTTGTGTAAAAGACAAGTATTACTATACTTTATTGGGTGAAAAGCTCCAATATCAAAATAAAAGCCTCCGCTTTTATATTTAAAAAATTCATCTATATATTTATCCTCTCCCCATTGAGAATAAAAACCCGTTTTCTTTTTATAAAAATTTCTTAGATATATGTCGTAATATAAATAAAGTTTATAAGTTATTATATTTCCTAATAGAAGATTTTTCATTGACTTTAATAAAATACAGTATCAAATTGGTTTTTCATAACCAAATGTTTAAAAAATTTTTAGCTATTTTCTTACTAATTAGTTCAAATTGCTTAGCAATAGAATTTGAGGGAAAATTTATTCAAGGCCATTTTATAATTGGAAAAACTGAACCAGAATCTCTTATTTGGATAGATAAAAAGAAAGTTAAGGTTACGAAAGACGGTTATTTTGCCTTCGGTATTGGAAGAGATAGAAACTATGATGTTACAATCACAAAAAAACTTAATAAACAAACAGAAAAAATAGTTAAAAAAATTCAAAAAAGAAAATATAATATACAAAAAATTGATGGTCTGCCTGAAAAAAAGGTTACTCCTCCAAAAGAGTTATACGATAGAATTCAGCGGGAAAACAGAATCATTGTTAATGCTAGAAAAATCGATAGCGATTTAACTTTTTTTAAAAAAAAATTTATATCTCCTCTTGAGAATTCAATAATTACAGGAGTGTATGGAAGTCAAAGAATTTTAAATGGAAAACCTAAATGGCCACATTATGGAATAGATTTTGCTGCAAAAAAAGGTACAGAAATTAGAGCTATGCTAGATGGAAGAGCCACTATGGTTGAACCCGATTTATTTTATACTGGAGGAACTTTAATATTTGATCACGGACATGGAATCTCAACGCTCTATATGCATATGGAAAAAATATATATAAAAAAAGGTGAGGAAATTAAACAAGGACAAGTGATTGGAACAGTTGGATCAACTGGTAGATCGACCGGTCCACATCTTGATGTACGATTAAACTGGTTTGGGACCCGTTTGGATCCCATGACAGTTTTAAATTTAAAATAGATTACGCAGCAACTTGCAACTTATGTTTGGAAACCATACCGCTTAAGAAGTTCCAAAGATATCTCGCTGTATACAAAGAAGCTATTTCTGCTTTTGATTTTTCCTCTACAGAAAGACCATCTAACAGCTTTTCACATTCTTTTCTATGAATAACATCTGCAGCTTTATGAGCTTCAAAAAATTCTAAGCCTTTTTTGGTATTAACACCATAAAATTTTTTAAGTCCTCTAATTTTCGTCTCTGCAATTTCAGGTATTTGTCTCTCATAAGTGTATAGGGAAGCAAGACCTTCTGCATATGACAACCTAGCTTGTTTAAAAAAGTTATCAATCATATCTTTTGTAAACCAATCAAGCTTCACATTTTCAATTTCTTTTGAATCCGCGCCCATTGCCAGTGCAAAATTTTTCCATAATTTTGGATGGTCTCCATCTTTATTCTCCTCGTCTTGTAAGTTTTCTAGAAGAATTTTTCTTTTCTCAATTTCTTCACAAAGAGAATGTGTTGCACTAATATATCTCGGAAATGCTTTAACATGTTGATAATATTGTTCAGCATAATCTTTTATGACTTCTCTAGTTAGCTTTCCTTCGTTCCATGCTTTATAAAAAGGATGATTTAATAAATGATATTTATCTAATTTTTTATTTAGTTCTTTTGAAAACATAATTTCCTCCATATGATTATACTATTAAAAACTATTAGAATTAACAAATGAAAAAAATACTACAACTTTAGATTGTCGCTTCTTGCCTGATTGGTTTCTCGTCAATCGGCAGGTGTAGTAAGGTCGCAACAATGGATAGTACAATAGCTAGATACCAAGCGTAGTCAAAATTTCCAAAAATATCGTAAAACACACCACCTAAATACGCCCCTAAAAAAGATCCGATTTGATGATTAAGGAAAACTATTCCAAATAACATAGATAAATTTTTTGCTCCAAAAATTTGTGCGACAATTCCATTTGTTGCTGGAACGGTTGCGAGCCATAAAAGTCCAAATGTTATTCCAAATGCTATAGCCGAAATATTTGATGGGGGTAAAAATATAAAAAGGGCTATAGATATAGCTCTAAAAAAATATAAACCGCTTAAAAGCATTTTTTTACTGTATTTATCGCTTAAATATCCCATGATTAAAACACCAATAATATTGAATAGACCTATTAAAGATAAAATTGCAAAACCAGTCCAGTCATCTAGGCCTCTGTCTTGAACATATCTAGGAACATGCGTTGCTACTAATGTAATTTGAAAACCGCATACAAAGAAACCCAGAACAAGCAATCTAAAACCTTTGTGTGCAAAAGACTCTTTTAAAACCTTAATAACATTATCAGGCTTTTCTTTTTGTATTTTTAAGTTATCGTTTTGTGTATCACTTTCAGGTTTTTTTAAAAAAAAACCTGGTATACACATTAAAAATAAAATTACAGCAAATACAGTAAAAGTATTTTGCCATCCCGTCTCGACCATTAAATATTTGGTTAAAATAGGAAATATAAACATTCCTAATCCACCAAAAGCAGTTACGTAACCTGCGGCTTTACCTCTGCTGTGATTTGGAAAATGCTTTGTTACGACAGGCGCTAAAATTGTTCCTGCTGCCCCACCCAAACCAATACCGACAAGTAAACCAAGATTTATTTGAAACCAGGTGCCAGTATTAAAATTATTTCCTAAAGCTAAAACTCCAACGCCGTAAACAATTAAGGTAAATATAACCATTTTGCTTCCACCATGTTTATCGGCAAATCTTCCAAAAATGGGTGTAACAATTCCCCAGATTAAAGCATGTAATGCTATAGCAAGACCAAACTCTGTATTAGAAATTCCACAATCAATTTCAAAATCACCAGAAAACAATCCAAATGTTTGTCTAACACCCATTGTAACGTTAACAACAAAGCATGCTGCAACTAAAGTAATTAATGCTGTTTTATTTGGGAAAAATTTTGATGTCATCTAATCTTTTTAATCGCTTTTCTTAAATCTTCAATCAAATCTTTTGGGTCCTCTAAACCTATATGAAACCTTACTATATGATGATTTTTTTTGATGTACTTTTTATATGTTCTCTGAATTACATGAGATTGATATAAAACTAAGCTTTCAAAACCACCCCAGCTCTGTCCTATTCCAAAAAGTTTAAGTGAATTTATAAACTTATAAATTGAATTTCTGTTTTTGCTTTTAATAATAACTGAAAATAAACCGGTAGATCCAGAATAGTATTTTTTCCAATTTTCATAATTTTCACTACCTTTTTTATGCGGATAGAGAATTTCATTTATTTTTTTTTCTTTTTTTAAAAAACTCACAATTTTTTTTGTGCTTTCCTCGTGTTTTTTAAGTCTGACATCTAGAGTTCTTAAACCTCTTAGTACTAAATAAGCATCGTCTGGGGACGCCCTATAACCAAAAAGTTTATTACAAAATTTTACTTTTTCATAAATCTTTTTGTTAACGGCTAAGCTTCCAAGCATTACATCCGAGTGCCCTGAAAGATACTTTGTTCCTGAAGAAATTGACATATCAAAGCCAATTTTTAATGGTTTAATAAAAAAAGGAGTTCCCCATGTATTATCAATTGCAGTAACAATTTTTCTTTTTTTTGCAATTTTAATTATTTTAGATAAATCTTGAAATTCAAAGGTATTACTTCCAGGATTTTCTACAAATATCATTCTGGTTCTTTTATTAATTTTACTCTGTAAATTTTTTATACTTTCTGGATTATAAAAATGAGTTTTAATTTTGAACTCTTTCAACAATTTTGACGTAATGACTCTGGTTGGTCCATATACAGCATCTGTTACTACAATTTCATCTCCTGGTCGGCAAATACTCATGATTGCTAAAGCAACCGCACCAAAACCTGTGGATGTTAAAAAGGTTTTATGTGCACTTTCTAATTCAGAAATAAAATTTTCAAGAGCAATGGTTGTTTGGCTACCTGCTCTTCCATATTCGTAAAAATTTACTTTTGATCCTTTCTTAACTAAATCTTCATGTTTAAGAAGTTCCTGCACATTTTTAAAAAAAACTGTAGAATTCCTGACTACAGCAGGGTTTGCGGTCCTCGAGATTTTGTCCTGAGCTAAATGTTTAAGTTTTGTAATGTCTGAATATTTCATTTAAATGTTTTCACAACCTGTGACCCATAAATCATAGATTGGATGATCAAAAGTTTTTAGATTCGTACTAGTTGAGAATGCCCAACCATTGAAAACAAAAACTTTATCTTCTTTTTTGTCAGACAAATCTTTGACCTGAATGTACGCTGCAACTCCACTATTATTCTGGTCCTGGATTTTATTACATTTTCTAGGAAAAATTTCTAAATAGCCGAACCTTTGTTTTTTTCCAATAGTAATATTCATATCTTTGGTTTTTGCAGTAATTTTATCTAACGCTCTTATTTTAACAAACGAGTCGCTGCTCGAAATTTCCAACTTTTTTTTAGATTTTAACTTGTATGCATTGGTGTTCTGATCTTCTAGTATTTCTTGTTCCTCTTCAAAGGTGGGTTGTATTATTTGCAAATTAATCTTTTCTTCTGCATATAAATCTGCAGATATTGCTAAAATTGGGATCAAGTATTTTAAAAATTTAAGGTTTCCAGCTTTCATATTTTTTAAACTTTTTATTTAATTTCGTTATTTTATTTGGCCTAAAAGACTCTTTGGTGCCAGTTTTGTTATCTTTATGCGGTTTTTGCCAATCAAATTTTTTTTGATCTATATCAGACGGCAAATGGTTAGATATATGGTGTATCCAAGAATACCAATCTGATGTAATTTTTGAGGCATTTATTTCTCCATTGTAAATAACCCATCTTTTATCATTCTTATTTTTATAATACTTATTTCCAAACTCGTCTTTTCCAACAAATTCACCAAAAAAAATAGTGTATAAAAATGTCCCAAATGTTTGAGAGTTCCACCATGTAAAAATTTGTTTTATCATTTTTTTAAAATTTTAAAAGTCCACACAATTTTAAATTGTATCATAATAACGTAGACAGCAAACAAATATTGTATATATCTTTAGTCTAAATACTTTCAACAAAATAAGGAAAAATAATGACAAAATTTTTGGTAGAAACCTATTATACCTGTACATTTAAAATCATACATGAATTGAATGAACTTAATGAAAAGCAACTTTCTGAAATAGACAATAGAAAAGACGGAAAAGTTGAAATAATCGATGTTACTATAAATAATAGAAAAACTAAGAAATCAGATGGAAAAAAAGTTGAAAATAAAACTGAATTAAATGATGTAAAAATTTCTCATACAGACAAAAGCAAAGCACCAAAAAAAGAAATTGATAAGATTTTAAATAAAGTCTCAAATGAAAAAAATAAATATTCTCATTCTGAAAAAAGGTTTCAAATGCCAGATAGAAGAAAAGGTTACATTCAAAAAGCTACTGTAGGAGATCACAAGATATACTTACATACAGGTGAATATGATGATGGTAAAATTGGTGAAATTTTTATTGATACAAATAAAGAAGGTGAGCTGGTTAAATCTTTAACAAATAATTTTGCAATCGCAATATCATTAGGTCTTCAATATGGAGTTCCATTGGAGGAGTTTGTTGATGCTTTTTTAAGCACAAAATTTGAACCTTCTGGAAAAGTTTATGGTAATGATAGAATTTTAAGTGCTACTTCAATATTGGATTATATTTTTAGAGAACTTGCAATTTCCTATCTTGGTAGAGAAGATTTGGCTCATACCCCTGGAATTAGCAGACTAGATAAAGATGAAACAAAAGAAAAAGATGATCAATTTTTAAAAATTGTTAAAAATATAACTAGCAAAGGCTTTGTTAGAAGCAATTATGAGGAAAAACTAGTCGATTTGAGCGATGTTAGATTGAATTTAAAAAGTAAAAACTAATCTTTTTTAATAGTCTTAATATTTAATTCTTTTAGTTGTTTTTCTGAAGCCTCGGATGGCGCCTCCATCAATAAATCCTCGGCATTTTGGTTTAAAGGGAATAAAGTTACCTCTCTTATATTTTTCTGATTTGCTAATAACATTACTATTCTATCAATCCCAGGTGCCATACCTCCATGAGGCGGTGCACCGTATGAAAGTGCTTTTATCATTCCTGAAAAATTCTTTTCTACCATACTTTTTGAATAACCAACTTTATGAAAAACTTTAAACAAATATTCTGGAATATGGTTTCTTATAGCGCCAGACGATAATTCATATCCGTTACATACTAAATCGTATTGGTAAGCTAGAATTTTTAAAGGATCAGTTTTGTCAAAATCCTTCATGTCAACTTGAGGCATTGAAAATGGATTATGACTAAAATCTATTTTTTTTTCTTTATCATCATACTCATACATAGGGTAATCAGTAATCCAACAAAATTTAAAACTTTTCTCGTCTATAAGTTTCATATCTTCAGCAATTTTTTGTCTTACTACTCCAGAAAATTTGTTTGCCTCTTTTTCTTTATTACATACAAAAAAAACTGAGTCGGTTTCATTTAATTTGCATGTTTTAATAAGTTCTAATATTGATTTTTCAGAAAAGAATTTAGATATTGGACCTTTTCCAACAATTTTATTTTCTTTCTTTTCAAAGGTCATATAGGCTAAACCGCTCGCACCCTCACTAATAGCCCAATTATTTAGTCCATCGAAGAAACTTCTAGGTTTGGAAGACGTATTACTAACCGGGATAGCTTTAACTATACCGCCTTTAGCAATTATATCTTTAAAAATTTTTAATTTAACATTTTCAGATTTAAATATATCTGTAACGTTCAATAACTCTATTGGGTTTCTTAGATCTGGTTTATCAGTACCAAATCTTTCTAGGGAGTCTTTGTATTTAATTCTTGGGAAAGGTATTTTATTTATTTTTTTGCCATTTCCAAATTTAATAAATAAGTCATAAAATATAGGTTCAATAACTTTTAGTACATCTTCTTGCTCAACAAAAGACATTTCAATATCAAGTTGATAATGTTCTCCTGGACTTCTATCAGCTCTACCATCTTCATCTCTAAAACATGGGGCAATTTGAAAGTATCGGTCAAAACCTGAGATCATAATCATTTGTTTAAATTGTTGTGGTGCTTGTGGTAGGGCATAAAATTTTCCAGGATGAAGCCTGCTTGGAACTAAAAAGTCACGGGCACCTTCAGGACTCGATGCGGTAAGAATAGGGGTTTGAAATTCTAAAAAATTATTTTTGTTCATTTTAGTCCTCAAAAATGACAAAATCTCCGATCTCAATTTAATATTATCGTGCATCTCGTTTCTTCTAAGATCAATAAATCTATATTTTAGTCTTATTTCTTCGGGATAATCTTGTTCGCCAAAAACAGGTAGCGGAAGCTCTTTTGACTCCGATAAAACTTTTGCGCTAATAATTTTTACTTCTATGAGACCAGTTTTCAAATCCTTATTTTCTGTTTCTTTTGATCTGCTGACTACATTACCTTCAATCATAATGACAGACTCTGGTTTTACTTTTTCTAGAATTTTAAAATCTTTGGATTTGTTTTCTATAACACATTGAGTTATACCAAAGTGATCTCTTAAATCTATAAAAAGTAAATTTCCATGATCTCTTTTTCTATGAATCCATCCAGATAATTTTATTTTGCTGCCTATATTATTTTTATTTAATTCTGAGCAGTTATGTGTTCTGTATTTATTCATTTTAAAATTTTAACTCTTTAAAAACTTTTTTTATTAGACTCAAATTAATTGGTTTTCCTTTTGTTAGTGACAGATTATCAACTAAATTTACAAATAGATTAACTTTTTCATAAGATCTGTCTATATTTTTTAAAATATAATCAATATTTTTCTTACTAATTCCAATTTGCTTGTCAGAAAAATGTTTCGTTAATACAACTTTTAATAAATCATCCGTAGGTAAATCAATACCAACTTCGACAAAGCTTGTAAATCTAGAACTCAAATCTTTTAACTCAACCTCGATAGTTTTAAGAGGAACTAATGATGAAATTATTAAGTACTTGTTATCTAGATACCCCATATTTGTTATTGTATAGAGTAATTTTTCTTCAATTTGATTTGTAAAATCATCTATTATTAAACACTCCTTTATTTTATATTTTGATAGGACATTTGTATCAACTTCTGAGGCTGATAAAATAGTAGAGTTAATTTTATTTTTTAAAATATTTATTAGATGAGTTTTGCCACAACCTCTAGGACCGAAAATATTTATAAATCTGCTTGACCAATTTGGCCAACTTTCAATTAGCTTATACGCATTGATGTTATTTTCAGAAACATAGAAGTCTTGGCTTAAATAACTTCGCTTAAATGGAAATTTTAAAAATAGTTGTTCGGACATTTTAGCTAGATAAGTTCAAAATCCATTCATTATTGATGATTTGAAAATCAAAACCATTTCTTACAAAACTATCCTGGATACTTTTAATTTTGCCAATATATCTAATTTTAATTTTGGCTAAATCTTTACCAATTTCTTGGATAGAATAACTCTCTATAAAATTAATATTATTTAATTTAGATTTAATTTTTTCAATTGTACCGGAATTTTTGATTTTTGTAGTGACGGTTAAAGATGCTGGTGTGGAAATATTAATTAAATTTTCTTCTTTCCATAATTCATTTATATAAGATTTTAAACTTTTAACTAATGATGATCTAACCTCTTTGTTGTCTAAGTTATCTATAGTAAAATTTACATTATTATTTTTTTTAACCCCGTTTAGGTTGGATTTAATAAAAACATTTAATTTTTTATTATTATATCTGAATATTAAAACTGCGTTATTTTTAATCTGATAATTATTTGTGAGTCTTTCGAGATCTATTTCTTCTAAAACTTTTTCGTTTTGCCTTATAAAATTAATATCTTCAATATTTTCAACCGGTAAAAGGAAGTTAATTTGTTCAAATTCTTTGTTATCATTCCATTCCTCAAAAAACTTATTTTTTGAAAAAACCTGTAAGTCTTTTTCTAAAATCATAATGGGATAAACTAATAAATCTAAATTCTGTGACTCTGAGTATGGAATATTTCGTTCATAAAAAAAATTTTTTGTTTTATTTTTATCAAATTGAATCGATAATTTTAACATATAATCTTTTCCAATAAAGTTTTCTTCTTCTATGCTATAATTTTCTATTAAAGATTTAATTTTTACTAAATCTGTACTCAGTATCTTTTTTTGATCTTCTTTTTTCAACAAAGTTAGTACTAAATTTTTGAAACCTGTTTTAAATGCAATATTAAGATACTTTTCTCTACTATTATTGTTCTGTTCATAAGATTGACCTTTCACCAAAATATTATCAACAGCAAAGGTGTTCTGATTCGCAGAAATATTTTGAGTTTTAATGAAAAATAATATTATTAAAGATAGAAAAATAACTTTTTTCATAAATTATCTATTTATAAATGAAAAAAACAAAAAATAGTTATAAAAAAAGTGGTGTAAATATTGAAACTGCTGATAAATTTGCAAAATATATAGGCAGATTTTCAAAACAAGCCTTTAAAAAGAAACAAAAATTTCTTTATGAGGGTATAGGAGGATTTGGATCTGTATACAATTTCTATAAACATCAAGTTAAGAATCCTTTACTTATTTCAAGCACTGACGGGGTCGGCACAAAACTGGAAATAGCCAACAAATTAAATAAATTTGATACGATTGGTATTGATCTTGTGGCAATGTGTATAAACGACTTAATAGTCCAAGGAGCAAGGCCTTTGTTTTTTTTAGACTATATTTCTATTCAAAGAATAAAACTTAAAAAAGTAAAATTCATTATGAAAGGAATTATTAAGGGCTGTAAGATATCTGACTGTATTCTAGTTGGTGGAGAGACAGCAGAAATGCCTGGAACTTATGAAAAAAATAAATTTGATTTAGCAGGTTTTGCTGTCGGAGTTGTATCTAAAAAAAAACTTTTACATAAAAAGAATGTTGAAAACAAAGATGTGATATTAGCTGTCCCCTCGAGCGGTCTTCATTCAAATGGTTTTTCTTTGGTAAGACATATTTTAAAAAAAAATAAAATAAATGGTTTTTTAAAAAAAGAACTTTTAAGACCGACCAAAATTTATACAAAAAACATACTTAAAATTTGTGATAAAAATTTAATTCACTCAGCGGCAAATATAACTGGTGGTGGAATAGTTGGAAATATAATTAGATCTATACCTGATCATCTAACAGCAAATATTGATTTATCAAAAATAAAAGTTAGTAAAATATTTAAATGGATTAAAGGTAAAAATTTATCTGAAAAAGAAATGCTGAGCACCTTCAATTGTGGCGTTGGTTTTTGTTTAATTGCTAAAAGAAAAAATATAAATAAAATAAAAAAATATTTTGAGGCAGGATTTAAACCATACGAAATAGGTTATATTTCTAAATCATCAAACAAATTAAAATTGCTTAATAAAATAAAATGGTAAAACAAAGGACATGTATTTTTATTTCAGGTACCGGTTCGAATCTTAAATCAATAATAAATCACTCAAGAGACCCGAATTTTCCTATCAAAATAAATTTAGTTTTGACTAACAATAAAGATGCGAAAGGAATAAAATATGCAAAAAAATTTTCAATCCCCTTTAAAGTTTTAGAATACAGCAATAAGAAATTTGAACGTATAGCTTTAAGAGAAGTTATTGGAAAAAAAATCAAATTAATTTGCTTAGCTGGTTTTATGAAAATCTTAAGTAAAAATTTTATACGAAACTTCGATGGAAAAATTATAAACATTCATCCTTCTCTTCTGCCGAAATATAAAGGATTAAATACCTTTAAAAGAGTCTTAAAAAATAACGAAAGATATACTGGCTGTACAGTGCATTTTGTAGATGAAAAATTAGATAACGGCAGGATTATTTTAAAAAAAAGAGTAAAAATTTACAATAGTGAAAATGAGCAAATTTTAAAGAAGAAAGTTCAAAATGAAGAACACAGGATTTATTCGATGGCTATAAGAAAAATTTATATTTAAATATTGTCTTTAAAGAAAAAATCTATCTCTTTCTTTGCGTTCTCTATCGAGTCTGATCCGTGGACCGTGTTTTTATCAATTGATAGCCCATACATTTTCCTTAATGTGCCATCATCAGCGTTTTTAGGATCGGTAGAACCCATTATAAGTCTATTTTGTGCAATAGCATTATTTCCTTCGAGGATCATTACCACAATTGGTCCGGAAGATAGATAAGAACATAATCTATCAAAAAAAGGTTTTGTTTGATGAACTTTGTAAAATTCAGATGCCTCGTCTTTTGAGATTTGAATTTTTTTAGCTTTAACTATTTTTAGTTTTTCGTCTATAAATTTTTTTTGGATTGTATCAACTAAGTTTCTTTCAACGGCATCTGGTTTGATGATCGAGAGAGTTTGTTCTTTACTACTCATAGTTTTCTTCAACAAGTTTATTCAATAACCTTACTCCAAATCCTGTTGCGCCACCTGAATTTAATGCTCCGCCATATTTTGAAAAAGCCATACCAGCAATATCTAAATGTGCCCATGGAGTGTTATTTAAAATAAATCTTTGTAAAAATTGAGCTGCTGTTGTTGAACCAGCTCCTCCAACATAATTTATATTTTGCACATCAGCATTTTTAGAGTTCATAAGTTTATCATAATTTTTATGAAGAGGCATTCTCCATACTTTTTCTTCAACTTTTTCTCCTGCATTAAAAATCTGTTTAGATAATTTATCGTCATTTGAAAAAAGTCCTGCATACTCTGAACCCAAACAAACTATGATAGCGCCCGTTAAGGTTGCTAAATCAACTATGAATTTTGGTTTAAATTTTTTCTCTGTAAATGTTAATGCATCAGCTAAAACTAATCTACCCTCTGCATCTGTATTCAGTATTTCTATAGTTTTGCCGCTGTAAGATTTAACTATATCTCCAGGTCTTTGTGCATTTCCACTAACCATATTCTCTACAAGGCCTACGACGCCCACAGCGTTAATTTTTGCTTTTCTTAAAGCAAAGTTTTTCATTAAACCTACTACAGTAGCTGATCCTGCCATGTCATAGGTCATGTCTTCCATAAATTTTGCTGGTTTAAGTGAATATCCTCCAGTATCAAAACAAACTCCTTTTCCAACAAATGCTAATGGTTTAGAATTATTTTTTACTCCATTCCATTCTAATGTTACGAGATAGGATCCTCTTACACTCCCCTGACCTACACCGAGTAATGCGTGCATACCGAGTTTTTTTAATTTTTTTTCATCATATATATTTACCTTTAATCCATCTTTTTTCAGAGAATTCAATCTTTTTGCATATTCATCTGGATGCAAAATATTTCCAGGCTCTGATACTAAATCTCTCGCAAAAAAAGTTCCTTCTTCCAAAGCCTTAAATTTAATTTGGCTTTGAACTGAAGGTTTATTTTTATTACCTGTTATATTAATTGAAATGAGCCTTGTATTTTTTTTAGTTTTATATTTTTTAAATTCATAAGATTTTAATTTTATGCCATGAAGAAAGTGACCTAAAAAATTATCATGTTCTCCAACTATACTATCAGAAATTATAAGGTACTCACTATTTTTTCCGTGGTTTACTATTTTATAAAATTCAGCCCCTAAATTTTCTACATCAGAATTTTTTAAATTATTTTTAATTGATACCAGTACTATCTTTTTTTTAGAATTTACCTCAAAAATAAATAAATTCTTTTTAAGATCGAATTTTTTTAATAAATCATTTATATATGTAAATTCAGTGTTGATTAGGTATTTTTTTAAGGTGCTAATGCTAAATTTCTCATTACAAAAAAGGACCAGATTTGTCGATAATTTACTGCTTGTTTTTTTTAAATAATTTAATTTTATAGTCATAAGTTTTTAAAATAGATTAAGTAAAACTGACAGGTATATAAGTCCAAATATATCAGATTTCAATGAATTATTGGTCATAGTTAAACCATAGATTGAAATTAATTCTATGTTGATTTAAGTATATACAATTATACAAAAATGTTTAGTGATAAAATTTATAGGCACTTCTTTTCAGAACTAAGCAAGCACTTTTTTATCGTATTGTTCGCCTTATCTGCGGTAGTATGGGCAGTTCAATCAGTAAATTTCTTAGATTTAATTGTAGAGGACGGACACTCTGTTGGCCTCTATCTAGCATATTCTTCTTTAAACATAGTGAAAATTTTAACAAAATTCATCCCATTGTCATTCTTGATATCTTTAATGATAACTATAGAAAAGTTTGATAATGAAAATGAATTAATTGCTCTTTGGACTGCAGGTTTAAGTAAAATAAAAGTAATTAACTTTTTTTTTAAAGTTTCTCTATTAGTAACAATTTTACAATTATTTTTAGCCTGTATATTAAATCCGATATTGTTAAACTACTCTAGAAGTTTGATTAAAGCATCAGATATAAATTTTGTATCTAGCACAATAAAGACAAATCAATTTAATGATACGGTTGAAGGTCTAACAATTTTCGTTGACGAAAAAAATAAAAATGGAGATTTCAAAAATATATTTATAAGAGATGAGAGTAAGATTTTTAAAAGTTTAGATAATAGTAAAAATACTTCAGACCTGACAATTTTTGCGAAGAAAGCAAAACTTGTTGATGGTAATGAAAGTATTTTGATTCTTGAGGATGGGACTATTCAATCTCAGAATGATGAGGGAAAAATTCAGTCAGTAGATTTTAAAAGAACTAGACTTGGGTTATCTGGAATGAGAGCTAAATCAATTATACAAGCAAAAGTTCAAGAAACTAGTTCGATGACATTGGTAAAATGTATGTTGCATAACTCAAACAAGGAAGAATTATTAAATTGTCCTTCTGAAGAAAAAATTGAAGTATTGGCAGAAATAAATAGAAGATTTGGAATGCCCCTTTATGTTCCTTTCGTAGCTCTTCTCTGTTCATTCCTTCTTATAAATAGAGAGGAAAATAAATTTGGAGGTTTTTACAAATATCTATATAGTGGAATAGCTTTTGTAACTTTGGTGATGGCTGAAATACTAGTAAGGTATTCAGGATTATCTTATTACTATAGTTTAGTTTATTACATATTTCCGTTATTATTTATCCCTCTTTTATATTTAGAGATTATAAGAAAATTTAAATTTGAAAATTTAAAAGGATAATTATGAAAAATTTTGTTCTTAACACATACCTTATTAATCAATTTTTAAAAAGTTTTTTAAATGTAATTTTAGTTTTTATCGCCCTAGGTTTAATAATGAATTTATTTGAGGAGATAAATTTTTTCAGAAAATTTGATGTAAATATTTCAATTCCAATTGGATTATCTTTTATGGTCATTCCAAGTATGTTAGTTGAAATATTGCCATTTATTATTTTTTTAACATCTATGCTGGTTTTTATTAAATTAAAAAATAATAGAGATCTCATTTCAATTAAAATATTGGGATATTCGAATTTTAAATTCTTAAAAATTTTTTCCACTACTGCTTTTGTTTTGGGTATATTCACTTTAGTAGTAATAAATCCATTAACTTCTGTTATTGTGAAATCCTATGTGGATATCAAAGGAAAATATGATATTTACAAAAATCATTTAGCGTCAATTACATCAAATGGAATATGGATTAAGGAAAAAATGGGATTGTCAACACATATAATCAAAGCAGAGTCTCTCAGTTTAGAAGAACTAATTAACGTAACTATATATAAATTTGATGAAGATAATATTATCTTTGAAAGAATAAATGCAAAAAAATCAGATATCTCAAATTCAAATTGGATAGCAAAAGATGTTGTTGTTTACAAATTTGGCAGAGAGAATTCAAAAGAAAAATTTGACTCTTTAGTGATAAACTCAAATTATGATAAAGAAAAACTTAATTCTATCTACTCAAATTTAGATACTATATCATTTTATAGGTTATTAAGGAATACAGATGAACTTATAAGTAAAGGTTATAATCCTTCACTTCTTAAAGAAAAAAAACATTTTTATTTATCTCTTCCATTTTTTTTAATGTTGATGGTTTTGCTTGCGGGCACCTTTACTCTTGGAAGTAATGAAAGAAAACAGAATACTTATTATATATTGCTATCAATAATAGTATGTGTATTCGTATTTTATTTAAAAAATTTTTCTGCCGCACTTGGAATAACAGAACGGATACCTCTGTTGGTTTCGGTTTGGGCTCCAGTTTTTATATTGAGTATTTTTTGCTCTGTAGGAGTATTACAAATTTATGATAAATAAACTAAATATTTTAATAGGAACAATTATTTTTGTTTGTTTTTCAAGTTTAGTGTCAGCTGATGAATTAGATATCAAAGCTAAATCTTTAGAGGTAGATAAAGATAATAGAATAATCACTGCAGAAGGAAATGTTTTAGTATCAGATATAAAAAATAATATGATTGTATCGGATAAAATAAAATACAATAAAGAAAAAAATATACTTAATACATTTGGTAAAACTGAAATATTGACTTCTGAAAATTTTAAAGTTGAGTCTGAAAATATTATTTACGATAATAATAAAAAAATAGTATCTTCAAATAATCAAACACGAATTATTGATAAGGACGGAAACATAATATCTGTCACAATGTTTAATTATATTTTAGAAAAAAATATGTTTGTGTCCAGTGGAGAGATAAAAATAACCGATAAAAAAAATAATGAATATTATTTTACTGAAATTTATATCGATGAGAAAAAAAGAAAAATAGTCGGTACTGATATTAAAGCGTTTTTAAACGACGGAAGTTTTAAATATGATCCAAGAAATGAGCCGAGATTTTTTGCTAATTCTGCTATTATTAGTAAAGATGAAACTATTTTTAATAAAGCAGTATTTACTGCATGTAAAAATCGAGAAGATGACAAATGCCCTCCATGGATGATAAGGGCTAAAGAAATAAAACACAACGCAGCAAGAAAAACAATTTTTTATGACAGTGCGGTTTTAAAAATTTATGATTTTCCGATATTTTATTTTCCAAAATTTTTTCATCCTGATCCTACAGTTAAAAGACAATCTGGTTTTTTGATGCCACGTTTTACAGATAATTCCTCGGTAGGATTTTCAACCTCAATACCTTATTATTGGGCAATTTCTGATGACAAAGACATGACGATAACACCAAAGATTTATACTGGTGAAAATATTTTGGTCAAAAATGAATATAGACAGGCATTCCAAAATTCATTTCTTATTGTTGATACTAGCTATACCGAAGGATATGAAAAAACTACAACTAAAAAAACCTCAGGTTCCAGAAACCATATCTTTGGTAATTTTAGACATAATTTTTTAGAGGAAGATAATATATATAGTGATATAGAAATTAATTTACAACACGTGTCAAATGATACTTATTTAAAAGTTCACGATATAGACACAGAGCTGGTTAGTTCTGACCAGGATATTTTAACAAATGAAGTTAAATTTCAATATCAAGATAACGAGGAATATTTTGGATTAATGGCAACTGCTTATGAAGATTTAAATAAAATAGATAATTCCAAATATGAATACGTTCTGCCAAATTTAGTTTATGAGAGAAATTTAATAAGTAACGATAAAGTTGGTATAATTGATCTTTATACAAACGCGATTGCTAAAAACTTTAAGGTGAATCAAACAACTAAGTTTTTAGTCAACAACATTGGTTGGAAATCAAAATCATTTGGAAATGCTTCGGGCTTACAATCAAATTTTGAGGGTTTGCTGAAAGTAGTTACTTACGAAGCAGAAAATGCTGATAATTATAAAACCGATGGATTCCAGGCAGAAACGTTTGGCGCAATTTCTTACAATACTAGCTTGCCAATGTTTAAAAACATAGAGGATAAAAATAAAATTAATCTTTTAACTCCAAAATTTTCAGTTAGATATGCTCCGGGACATATGAGAAATATCAGCGATGAAGACCTAAGATTGAACTATTCGAATCTTTTTGAGATAAATAAAAACTCGCAGTTGGACGTTATTGATAGTGGCACAAGCGCTGCTATAGGTTTAGAACTTTCTAATTTAGATTTCTCAAATAATAAAACTGGAGAGGAGAATTATTCTTTGTTTATTGGGCAAGTATATAATTTAGAAAGTAACTTCGATATGCCATCTCAAAGTTCTTTAGATCAGAGGGTTTCTGACTTAGTTGGAAAAGCATCAATAAAATTTAACGAGAATTTTTCTCTTAAAAATGAATTTGCTCTTGACCATAATTTTAACGATATTAATTACAATGATTTAAAAGCAAGTTTTCTTTTAGGTAATGCAAAATTTAATTTAGGTTATCTTGAAGAAAATAACCATGTTGGAAATAGCTCATACTTAAAATCTGACCTTAAACTTGAGATTAATAAATATAATAATCTTAGTTTTGATCTAAAGAAAAATCTAGAAACAGATTCTACAGAATTCTATAACTTTGCTTATAATTACGTAAACGATTGTTTAAGGGCAGGCCTTGTCTATCGTAGAGAATTTTATACAGATAGAGATGTGGAATCATCTGATACTTTAATGTTTAATATTTCATTGTTCCCATTTGGAAAAGTTAATTTGCCAACCATAGATAGATGAAAAATAATTTAATAAAAAAAGTATTTATTATTTTTTTTCTTTTTTTTTATTCAGAAAATTTAATAGCTGAAGTAAAAAATTCAATAATCATAACTGTAGGTAATCAACCAATAACAAGGCATGATTTGATTAAAGAAATAAAATATATAAGTATTTTTTCTAATATAGAGATAAATGAGAGTAATAATGAAAAAATCAAAAATTTAGCTATTCAATCTTTAGTCCGTAGAGCTATTAAAAGCAATGAAATAGAGAGATTAAAGATTACAGAATATAACGCAGCAGATTTAGAAAAACAAATTTCAAGAATTTATAACAATTTAAATTTGACAAGAGAAAATTTTAAAATATTCTTAAAACAAAAAAATCTTAACTTTGAAGATCTTATTAAAAACTTTGAAACTGATTTAAAATGGAATACGGCTATCTTTAAATTATATAAAAATAAAATTTCACTAAATACGATTGAAATTGAAAATAAAATAAATACTGAGGTAGAAAAATTAAAAGAAAATAAGTCTCTTCTTTTAGCAGAAATACAGGTAAATATTTCTAGTGAAGGCTTAGAATATACCTCTAATAAAGTTTTAAAAAAAATTAAAGAAATTGGATTTGATAAAACTGCAAATGAATTAAGTATTTCGAGTTCTGCAGCCAATGGTGGAAGATTAGGCTGGATCAATGAAAATAAAATTTCAAAACAAATTTATCAGAATATCAATACGTTAAAAAAGGGAGAAATAAGTAATCCTATTTCAATGGACGGAATTCTTATCTTTATTAAAATAATTGATGAAAGAAATGTTGCTTATAATTTAGAGGTCATTAAAAAGAACATAGTAAACGAGGAAAAAATGAAGAAATTAGAAATGTTTTCAAATTCACATTACTCAGATTTAGAAAAGAGAACAAAGGTTAAATTTTTATGAAAAAAATTATTGGAATTATAAGCGCAGATCCTAACAGTATTAACTCTGAGATAATTGCAAAAGTCTGGAAAAAAAAAAGAAGTTTTGCTGGATTAAATATTTTAATAATTGGAAATTTTCTTTTACTAAAAAAACAATTTACAAAAATGGGATATAACTTTCCATTGCATAAAATGAACGGGATAAATAAAATAAACTTTAAAAATAAACTTAATATATTTGATGTTCCTCTTAAATTTAAAGATCCATTCTCTGTTTCAAGAGTTAATAAAGTTGATTATATTAAAAATTCTTTTGAAATAGGATTGGATTTAATTGATAGAAAAAAAATTATTGGTTTAATTAATTGCGCTATAAATAAAAACGATTTTCAAAAAAAAGAAAAATTTTATGGTATAACCGAATTTTTGGCTAAAAAAAAAGGTATTTATGGTAAAGAAGCTATGATTATATACAATAACTCATTATCTGTTTCTCCTGTCACGACGCACATTAAATTAAAATCTGTTGCTAATAAAATTTCAAAAAAGAAAATAGTCTATAAAATAACTTCAATAAATAATTTTTTTAAAAAGAAGTTAAAAAAAACAGCCAAGATTGGAGTGTTAGGTCTAAATCCTCACAATGATGAATTAAAAAATAATTCAGAAGAGAAAAAAATAATTATACCGGCAATTAAGTTACTAAAAAAAAGGGGGGTTCTTGTCTATGGGCCAATTTCACCTGACACTGCTTTTATTAACTATAAAAATAAGGGAATAAATGTTTTAGTAGGAATGTATCATGATCAGGTTTTGACACCTTTTAAAGCAATATTTAAATTTAATGCAATAAATGTAACTGCTGGCCTCCCTTTTGTAAGAGTATCTCCAGATCACGGAGTAGGAATAGATATAATAAAAAAAAATAAAGCTAATCCAAGTAGTTTATTAGACTCTATAAATTTTTTTAAATCAATTAATGCTTAAACTTAAAAAGTCTTTAGGTCAAAATTTCTTAGTTGATAAAAATATCATTAAAAAAATTGTAAATTTAGAGCCAATTAAGGATGAAAATATTTTTGAGATAGGACCTGGATTGGGTAATTTAACAAATTTAATTTCGAATAAAAAGCCAAAGTCGTTGTTTTTGATTGAGAAAGACAAAAGATTCTTTGATATTTTAAATCAAAAATATAGATTATTTAATAATTTTAAAATATTCAATGATGATATACTTAGTTATAATTTAAATAATTATGATGGACGTAATATTATAGTATTCGGAAATCTTCCTTATAATATTTCGACACAAATTTTAGCTAAGTTTATTAAATTAAATTCTTGGCCACCTTTTTATAAAAAAATTATATTTATGTTTCAAAATGAAGTCGCTGACAGAATATTAGCAAAAACTAATACTAAAAATTTTGGCAGAATTTCAGTGCTAGCTAATTTCAGATTAGAAGTAGTTAAAAGTTTCAAAATATCAAAAAAGTGTTTCTTTCCAATTCCAAAAGTTGACTCTAAAATAATTGTTTTTAAACCCAAACAAAAAACAAATTTTAAAATAAATAATATTGAAAATCTCGAAAAAATTACACATGCTTTTTTTTCTAATAGGAGAAAAATGATAAATAAAACACTCATGAAACTTTTTAATAATCATGAAAAAATAGCTGAAAAACTTAATATCGATCTCACTTGTAGACCGTCTGAATTATCTGCAGAAACTTATTATAAATTAACTGAATATTTTGAGTTTAATAAATAAATTAATTTTTTTGATTTTGAAATTTCACAATAATTTTTTTAATTTCATTAAAGCAATTATCGACTTTGTCATTTACTAACACATAATCATAATTTTTTGACTTAGTAACATCAATTGAATATGCATTTAGCCTTCTTTTTATTGCTTCTTTATCATCTTGATTTCTTGATACTAATCTCTTTTTAAGTTCATCTAAACTTGGTGGGAGTATAAATATTTTTAACAAATTTAACTCCTTATGTCTCGACAATTGTTCTGCACCTTGCCAATCAATATCAAATAAAACATTGTACCCTTTTTCAGTAATTTTTTTTATTGAAGATTTTGATGTCCCATATAAATTTTCAAAAATTTTCGCATGCTCATAAAATGCTTTGTCTTTTATTAATTTTTCAAATTCGGCTTTTTTAACAAAATGATAATCTACTCCATCTACCTCGTTGGCACGTGCTTTGCGGGTGGTATGAGAAATAGAAACTCTAAAAGTGCTATCTGATTCTTGAATTTTTTTCGTGAGTGTTGTTTTCCCGGCTCCAGATGGCGAGGAAAGCACAAGCATGAGAGGCTTATTACTATTATCCATTAACTAAAAAATTTTCTTAGTTACTTTTGCTCTCGATAAACTTAATAGCGTCTCCCACAGTTAAAATTTTTTCTGCTTCACTATCTGAAATTTCTGAACCAAACTCTTCCTCGAAAGCCATAACTAGTTCAACTGTATCTAGACTGTCTGCCCCAAGATCGTCTATGAAGCTTGACTCCTCAGTAACTTTTTGCTCGTCTATTCCAAGATGATCTGCAACGATTTTTTTTACTGTAGCATTTACATTTTTTGTCATTAATTTTTCCTTAAAGATTGTCTCAAAATTGTTATTAAAGAATTTTATTTTTTTGTCAAGACATATACATTCCGCCATTAACATGAATTGTTTCACCGGTAATGTATGATGCTAAATCGGAAGACAAAAAGGCAACACAGCCTGATACGTCTTCACCTGTACCTAGTTTTTCCATAGGAATTCTTGATATTAAATTCTGCCTCATTTTTTCTTCTATATTCATTGTCATATCAGAAGTTATGAAACCAGGTGAAACACAATTTATCGTTATATTCTTCTTGGCGTATTCTAGTGCTAAACTTTTTGACATTCCTATTATACCGGCTTTAGATGCAGCATAATTTGTCTGTCCAAAATTACCGCTATGACCAACTACTGACGTAATATTAACAATTCTTCCAAATTTATTTTTTAACATTTTTTTTATACAGTGTTTTGATAATAAAAATGTAGAGGTTAAATTTACATCAATTACTTTTTTCCACTCGTCTTCTTTCATTCTTAAAGAGAGTGTATCAACATTAACACCAGCATTGTTAATTAAAATATCAATTCCACCTAATTCAGAATAAACTTCCTCAATAAATTTTTCTATTTTTGAATGTTGAGATATATCAAATTTTATAGTTTTCAAAGAGGAATTTTCTTTTCTTAAATTATTTAATTTTTCATCTTTAGTTCCTGTTCCTAATACTTCAGCATTTAAAGATATGAATTTTTTGACTAAAGATTTTCCTATACCTCCGCTCGCGCCAGTTATGAGAACCTTTTTATTCTTTAAATTTATCATTTTAAACTTTTTATTTCTTGAATTGTATTAATACTTTTAGACGAAACTTTGTCATTAATCCTTTTTACTAAACTTGATAGCACTTTTCCTGGCCCAATTTCAATGAAATCATTTACTCCTTTATCTATCATATATAAAATGCTTTCTCTCCACCTAACTTTGGATACGATCTGTTTTATTAGAAGATTTTTAATTTCATCTGAGTTATTAACTTCTCTGGCAGTAACATTCGCAACTAAACTTGTTTTTGGATTTTTAAAAGTAGTATTTTTTATTTTTATTTCCATTTTTTCAGAAGCATGCTTCATTAACGAACAATGAAAAGGGGCACTTACTGGTAATAATATTGATCTTTTTTTCATACTTTTTAAAATTCTACTTATTTCATTAATAGCTTTGGTATGGCCACTTAAAATAATTTGGTTTTCTGAATTATCATTAGCAATTTCACAAATACCTAAATTATTATCTATCTTAAGAATTAGTTTTTCTAAATCATTTATTTTTAATCCCATAACAGCCAACATCGCTCCAGTGCCTTCCGGTACTGCTTCTTGCATATGTTTCCCTCTCTCGTGCAAAAGATATATTGAGTCAAGAAAGTTTAAGGCTTCGGATGAAACAAGGGCACTGTATTCCCCAAGTGAGTGGCCAGCAAAAAATTTAATATCTTTTATTTCAATATTAAACTCCTCTTTAATAAGTTTATAAATTGAGTGGCTGATTGTTAAAATAGCGGGTTGTGTATTTTTTGTTAGTTTTAATTCGTTGTCTGGGCCCTCAAGAATAATTTTTGAAAGTTTAAAATTTAGCTTATCGTCAGCTTGTTTAAAAATTTTTTTTACTATATTAAAATTATCGTAAAGGTCTTTGCCCATTCCAACAAATTGTGAGCCTTGTCCTGGAAATAATAATGCTTTCATTTTAACTTTATAAATTAAACATAATTATTACTATTGTGTAAACAAAATTTAAATAGTATAAAACGCAACTTGAAAAATAATATCTAAAATGAGTTTTTATGAACATACATTTGTTGGAAAACAAGACATCTCTAATAAGGATGTTGATAATATAATTACTTCCTGCGAAAAAATAATCGGAAAATCTGGTAAATTGTTAAAAACCGAAAAATGGGGACTTTTAAACCTAGCCAGCAAAATTAAAAAAAATAGAAAAGGTATGTTTGTACATATTAAATTTGAGTCAGGTAGTGAAATAGTCAGAGAGATTGAAAAGAATCTATTAATGGAAAATAAAGTAATCAGATTTTTAACTGTGAAATATGATAAACTTGATCTGAATAAAAATTATTTTGAGGAAAATAAAAAAGACTAATGAGAAGAGATAAAAAAAAGAGAAAGGGAGACAGATTTGGCACACAAAATAAGCTGAGCCTATTTAAACGACCTGAGGTACGATTTAAAAAAGGATGTCCTCTATCTGCAAAAGGTGCTCCTGAAATTGACTATAAAAACCTTAAACTTTTGAGAAGATATGTTTCAGATACTGGAAAAATCTTACCTTCTAGAATAACTGCAGTTAGTCAAAATAAACAGAGAAAATTATCTGTAGCAATAAAAAGAGCACAATTTTTAGGGTTGATTTAAATGGACGTAATTTTATTAGAAAATATTAGAAGCTTGGGTAAAACTGGCGACATCGTGAAAGTCAAAGATGGTTACGGCAGAAATTTCTTGCTAAGAAAAGGTAAAGCATTAAGAGCGGACGAGGAGAACAAGATAATTTTTAAAAAAAAGAAAGATGAAATAATTAAAAAGAATTTGGAGCAAAAAAAAAGTGCAAAAAAAATATATGATAAAATCAAAAATAGAAAGCTTAATTTTAAAAAAGAAACTAAAGAGAATGGAGACCTATTTGCGTCTATAAAACCTAAAGAAATTTCTGCTTTTTTTTTAGAAATATTCAAAGAAACGATACATCCTTCTCAATTAGATATTAAAAAAGAAATTAACAAAGTTGGTAAATATCCTATAGCTGTAAATTTACATCCAGAAATAGTCACTGAATTGCAGGTTATAGTTGAAAAGAGAGAAAACAAATAAATCATTTTTTCCACAGCCTTGAAAAAAAGTTAATAACTTTTATTTATTAAATCTGCGATTGTTAAGATAAAACATTCTTTCATATGGAAAGTCTTAGAATAGATAAATTAACCCGAGAAAGAAAATTACCCTCAAATATAGATGCTGAACAAGCTTTGATTGGATCCGTACTAGTAAATAACGATATTATAGATGAGGTTGCAAATATAATAAATTCTAACGAATTTTACGATCCAATACATAGCAAAATATATTCTATGATAGAAAAACTGCATAATAAAGGAATGATTGCAAATCCAATTACTTTAAAAACACCTTTTGAAAAAAATGATAGTCTCTCAGATGTTGGCGGCACAGAGTACTTGGTAAAACTTACTCGACTATCATCCTCAATTAAACAGTCGATAGATTATGCAAAAATCATTCACGAAAAGTTTGTAAAAAGGGAATTGGTAAAAATATCCGATAATCTTTCAGAAGATGCTGTTGACGAAAAACTGGAGAAAAGCGGTGAAGATATAATTCAAGATACTGAAAAAGTTCTTTTCGATCTAGCTGAAAGAGGCACATTCAATCAATCTTTTTTAAAATTTGATCAAGCTCTTGATCAAACAATCGAAATGGCCACCAACGCTATGAAAAGTGACCAAGGGATTGTTGGGATAGCCACTGGATTAAAAGATCTTGATGAAAGATTAGGGGGGTTACACAAGTCTGATTTGGTAATAATCGCAGGTAGACCTTCTATGGGAAAAACAGCTTTAGCAACAAATATTGCTTATCATGCATCTAAAAAAATACTTGATAATAACGAAAAGACCTCAGTGGCTTTTTTTTCATTAGAGATGTCTTCCGAACAACTTTCAACTAGAATCATATCAGAACAGTCTAGGATAAAATCAAATGACATTAGAAGAGGTAAAATTACAGAGGAGGAGTTTAATAGATTAATAGAGACATCAAGAAATATTCATGAATTACCTTTAATAATAGATGAAACTCCAGCTATAACAATTGCTACTTTGTCTAACAGAGCGAGAAGAATTAAGAGACTATTTGGTTTAAACTTAATAGTTGTCGATTATATTCAGTTGATGACTACTGGAAATAAAAGATACGATGGAAGAGTTCAAGAAATATCCGAAATAACGCAAGGTTTGAAAGCCTTGGCAAAAGAATTGAGCGTTCCTGTGCTTGCACTATCACAATTATCTAGGGCAGTTGAGCAAAGAGATGACAAAAAACCTCAGCTTTCAGACTTAAGAGAGTCTGGTTCTATAGAGCAAGATGCAGATGTTGTTATGTTTGTTTTTAGGGAAGAATATTATCTTATGAGTAAAGAGCCTAAATTAGGCACAATAGAACATGCGGAATGGCAATCAAAAATGAATGAAATTATTGGGGATGCGGACATAATAATTGGTAAACAAAGACATGGCTCAACTGGTAATATCAAGGTTGAATTTGAAGGTATGTATACTAAGTTTAAAGATGCCTCAAAAACAGAGCAAAAATAAGTAATTTTAAATTACCCTCATTTAAGTTATATCTTCTAAAAGTGACTTTTTTTAATTTATACAATCAAACTATAATTAAAAAACCAAAATCTACGTTATTAATCTTAATAGCTTTGCTTTTAACTTTTGGCTTTTTTTCGAAAAATTTTCAATTAGATGCATCGTCTGATACACTTTTGTTGGAAAATGATCCAGATTTGAAATATTTAAGAGAGGTTAATAAAAAATACGGATCAAAAGATTTTCTAGTACTAACTTATACGCATAAACCTAGCGACTCATATAATTTTACATCCAAAAGTACAATTAAAAATCTTACTTTATTAAAAAATTCTCTAGAAAATTTAAAATGGGTAGATAGGGTTATAACAATTCTTGATGTTCCATTGCTTAAAAATAATGACGAACCACTTGCCGATAGAATCAAAAACTTTAAAACATTATCTAGTCGAGATGTGAATTTAGAAAGAGGTTTTGATGAAATAATTAATAGTCCGATTTATAAAAATTTTGTAATAAGTGATGATGGAAAAACCAGTGGTATAATTGTTTATATAAAACAAGATAAGAAATTAAGTGAATTTATTCAAACAAAAAATTATTATCTTGATAAGAGAAATAATAAAACTTTATCTGAGGAGGATCAAAAGAAGTATAAATTATTTTTAAAAGAATACGACTTTTATCGAAAAATATATAATAAAAAAAATCATCAGAATATTACTGAAATTAGAAAAGTTATAAATAATCATCCTGCACCAGGGGAAGCTAAAAATAATTCTGCACAGATTTACCCAGTTATACACCTAGGTGGAATACCTATGATTGCAGATGATATGATGACCTTTATAAAAAATGACATAATTGTTTTTGGAGCTGGAGTTTTTGTTTTTATTATAGCAACTCTATGGTTTATATTTAAAAGTTTAATCTGGGTGGCAATCCCATTATTAAGTTGTTTTTTTTCAGTTCTTACTATGATTGGCTTTTTAGGTTTGGTTGGTTGGAAAGTTACAGTTATATCCTCAAATTTTATTGCATTAATGTTAATTCTTACAATGGCTATGAATATTCATATGAGTGTTAGATATTTACAGTTTAGGAAAGAAAATACAGAAATTTCTAATAATGAAGCAATACTTTGGACTTCAAAAAAAATGTTTTGGCCGATACTTTATACCGTGCTTACAACTATTTGTGCTTTTTTATCTTTAATTTTTAGTGGCATAAAACCAATTATAGATTTTGGTTGGATGATGACGGTAGGTCTTTTGGTTTCAATGTTTACAACATTTACTTTATTGCCGGTTGCTTTAAATATCTTAAGTAAAAAAAATATAAATATTGCTGAGGAAAAAAAATCAAGAATTACCTCTTTTTTATCTAAAGTTGCTCAAAAAAATACCAAGATAATTTTTGGTACATCATTTTTAGTAATTTTCATAAGCATTTTCGGAATAACTAAGCTCGAAGTAGAAAATAGTTTCATAAATTATTTTGACAAAAATACGGAAATTTATAAGGGGATGAAATTAATCGATGAAGAACTTGGAGGAACAACTCCTCTGGATATTGTTATTAATTTTCCAAAGAAAAATAAGGAAGATGAAGCTGAGGATGACTGGGGGGAGGATGAACAAGATGATGAAAAATATTGGTTTACAAGAAATAAAATAGATAAAATTATGCAAGTACACGATTATGTAGACAATATAGACTCGGTCGGTAAAGTTATATCTTTCGCATCTATGGTAAGAGTTGCTGAAGATTTAAACGATGGAAAAAAATTACAAGGTTTAGAGATGGGTGTTTTGTATTCTAAACTTCCAGATGCAATTAAAAAGGAAATAATTGACCCTTATATATCAATAAAAAATAATGAAGCTAGGATTAGTTTAAGAATATTAGATTCTAAAGAAAATTTAAGAAGAAATGAGTTAATTACTCAAATTAATAATGATATAGAAAAAAAATTAGGTTTTAAAAAAGATGAATTTAAACTAGCTGGTGTTTTGATTTTGTTTAATAACCTTTTACAAAGTCTATTTAAATCTCAGATTTTGACTCTCGGAGTTGTAATGGCCGGCATAACTTTAATGTTTTTAATTTTGTTTAGAAATATAACTCTCTCTTTTATTGGGGTAGTGCCTAATTTTATGGCCGCATTCTTGATTCTTGGTATCATTGGATTATTGGGAATACCTTTGGATATGATGACTATTACTATTGCAGCTATTACAATTGGTATAGCTGTAGATAATAGCATCCATTATATTTATAGATTTAAGGAAGAGTTTGGTAAACTAAAAGATTATAACAAAACTTTAAAAAAGTGTCATGATACAGTGGGTGTTGCAATATTGAACACCTCTATAACAATAGTTTTTGGTTTCTCAATATTAGTTCTATCAAATTTTATTCCTACAATATATTTTGGTATTTTTACTGGAATTGCAATGCTTTTAGCTATGATTTCAGTCTTAACGCTCTTACCGAAATTAATTTTAACTATTAAGCCATTTGGAAATGAGTGATTTGGTAAATATAATAAGAGAAAATATTATATTGTTTGATTTATTATTTATAATTTTCCTTATTTATTTTTGCGTTCAATGTTTTGCAAAGGGGTTTGTGATGAGCTTAATGTCATTTATAAAATGGGTATTAGCGTTAATTATTACAATTATTATAGTCCCAAAAATTGAACCCTATATTTCTAACTTTATCAAAAATAAGTATATTTCTGGAATTGGCTTAGGGCTATTTATATACATTTTAATACTTTTCACTTTAATAATAATTGGAAGATCTCTGGCAAGACTATTTGCTTATACAGGTATGGGGTCTGTAGATAAAGTTTTTGGTTTGTTTTTTGGCATTTTTAAAGGTTATGTGTTTTTTGTATGTATTTTTTCAATTTTTAACTGGTTTTATCCACATCAAAATTGGAATATGTCATTAAATAAATCTTATTTTTTTCCAATAGTTGATAAAGGGAGTACATTGCTTATACAGGAATTCCCAAATAATCAAGATTTTAAGGATACCAAGGAAGAGTTAGAAAAAATTTAAAATGAAAAAAATTAAAGAAAAGTGCGGAATTTTTGGAGTTTATAATGCAGATGACGCGTCTGCATTAACGGCTTTGGGTCTACACGCGCTTCAACATAGAGGCCAAGAAGGATGTGGGATAGTTTCATTTGATGGTAAAAATTTTCATTCAGAAAAAAGGCAGGGATTAGTTGGTGATAATTTTACAAAAAAAGATGTATTAAAAAAATTGCCTGGTAGATATGCTGTTGGACATAACCGGTATTCAACTACTGGTGAAACATCTTTAAGAAATATACAGCCCTTCTTTGCAGACCTTCATGGTGGAGGAATTGCAATTTCTCATAATGGAAACTTAACAAATGCACTTTTTTTAAGAGAAAATTTAGTTAAGAATGGAGCAATTTTTAGAACTACCAGTGACACCGAAACCATCGTACAATTAATAGCAAGATCAAAAAGAACAAAAATTATTGATAAGATAATTGATGCGCTTTTTCAAATCCAGGGCGGATATGCTTTAGCAATGATTACTAATAAAAAACTTATCGGAGTCAGAGATCCATTTGGAATAAGGCCTTTAGTTTTAGGAAAAATTAAAAGTTCTTATGTAATGGCTTCCGAAACTTGCGCTCTAGATATTATTGGTGCAAAATTTATTCGAGAAGTTGAAAATGGTGAAATTGTAGTAATTGAAAAGGATACAATAAAGAGTATAAAACCTTTTCCTAATAAAAAAAGTAGGCCATGTGTATTCGAATATATTTATTTCTCAAGGCCTGATAGCTTATTAAAAAATAAAACTGCATATGAATACCGAAAACAGCTTGGAAACGAGTTAGCTAATGAAAATGAAAATATTGGAGATATTGTTGTGCCAGTACCTGACTCAGGAGTACCGGCTGCTTTAGGCTATGCTCAAAATAAAAAAAAGAATTTCGAGCTTGGTTTAATTAGAAACCATTATGTTGGTAGAACTTTTATTGAGCCAACACAAAATATTAGAAGTTTAGGCGTAAAACTAAAACTAAGTGCAAATAATTCATCAATTGAAAATAAATCGATTATTTTAATTGATGATTCATTGGTTAGGGGCACAACATGTCATAAAATTGTAAAAATGCTTTATGAGGCTGGAGCCAAAGAAGTGCATGTAAGAATAGCATGTCCTGAGATAAAGTTTCCAGATTTTTATGGAATTGATATGCCATCAAAAAAAGAGTTATTAGCCGCTAACAAAAGCTTAAAAGAAATGCAAAAATTTATTGGTTCTGACTCATTAAAATTCTTAAGTTTAAATGGGCTGTATAAAGCTTTATGTGCAGAGCAGAGAAATAAATTATATCCTCAGTTTACTGATCATTATTTTACTGGAGAATATCCGATAAAAAGAATTGATGAAAATGAAAATAAAATTGTAAGTCAATTATCATTATTAAGTGGAAAATCAAATAATTAGTTTAATCAAAAACCAAGATTGACATATTTTTATCAATTATATAAATCTTTTCGTTAGCCACTATAGGCTTCGAATAAAATCCTTTTGAAACTTTTGCATAATTAACTACCTCTCCATTTTTGAAATTTAAAAAAAAGAAAAAACCTTTTTTTGTAGTTATAAAAAGCTGATCAGATATTAAAAATATTGATGTTATTTCACCAGCTTTAGCTAAATCTACTTTTACAGATTTAAAAAGTTTTTTTGACCATACAATTTTACCACTGTTCAATTCTAGATTTATGATAAATCCATTTTTAGTAACCAAAAATATAAAATTATTTGAAATTATAGGTCTTATTTTAGTACCATACGGAACTTCCCAATTAGTATTTCCTCCAGAAGTATCAATTGACATAGTGGCCTGGGATGTACTCAAGTAAATAGAGTTGTCTTTAGATATGATTGGAGATGAAAAAAATAATCCAAATTCATCGGAAGAATCTAGACCTTTAATATTTTTTAACCAATTTATTTTATAACTTAAATGATTTAATGAAAATAATTGAC
>QCOH01000004.1 GCA_003209895.1 Pelagibacteraceae bacterium AG-430-I06 | reverse complement strand
CATTTCTTATTCTCTTTTCTTTAAGAATATTTTTCATTCTATCTCTAAAAAATATTAACAAATCTTTACTTGCTTGTTTATTCATTTCCTTGACACCCTGATCTAAATAAATTTTTATAGAGTAGTCAATTAAGTCTCTCAATCTAATAGTAAGATTATTTTCAATTATGGTTCTTAGTAAACCAATAGCTGCTCTTCTAAGTGCAAAAGGATCTTTTGAACTAGTTGGTTTCTCATTTATTATATAAAAACCTACGAGACTATCTATTTTATCTATTATAGATAAAGAAATACTAATTGGTTTCTTTGGTACGGGTGAGGAAATGCTTATTGGCAAATAGTGTTCGCTTATTGCCCGTGATATATCTTCTTCAAATCCTTGGCTTAAAGCAAAATATTTTCCCATTACACCTTGTAATTCTGGAAATTCTTTGACGATATCTGAAACCAAATCGGATTTAGACACAGACGCGGCTATTTCAACTTTTTCTTTGTTTATATCTAGCTGGTCAGAAATAAAATAAGCCATTTTTCTTAATCTTTGAGTTTTTTGATAAATCGAACCCAATTTTTCATAAAATGTAACTTGTTTTAATTTATTTATCTGTTTTATAAGATTTAAAGATTTGTCTCTATCCCAATAAAAACTAGCATCTGATAGTCTAGCTTCTACCACTCTTTCGTTTCCTGTCTTTATAAACCTTTTAGTATCTTGATTATTTGTTACAATTACAAACTCATTAATCATTCTTTCTTTTTGGTCGATTAAAGTGAAATATCTCTGGTGAGTTTGTAATGTCGATTTAATAACTTCTTTAGGTAATTTTAAATAATTTTTATCAAATTTACCTACTACTATTCTTGGTTTATCAACTAAGTTACTTACCTCGTTAAGTAAAGATTGGTCAACAAATTCTTGGCAGGATCTAGCTTTACAAATTAACTTTATTTTTTCTAAAATTAATTTAGCTCTTTGTTTGTGATCAAGGACAATGCCTTTTTCCTTTAATAATTTTAAATATCCCTTGAAATCTTGAATTTTTTTCTGATTTATCTCTGTATCTTGCTCTATAAGAGTGAAATCTACTGTATCGATATGTACATATTTAAATTTTAGATGTTTTTTATTAAAGATTGATAAGATTGACAGCAAAGGTCTTCCCCAGCTCAAATCATAATCTGACCATTTCATTGATTTTTTCCAAGAAATGCGATTCAAACATTTTGGTATTATACTAATGAGCTCATCTTCAGTATTAATTTCTTTACCTTTGGTTTTTATGAAAAAGAAGGATCCTTTATCTATTTTCTTTTCATACAATTCATTAATGCTAACTTTTTTTGATTTTGCAAAATTTTCTTTGATATTTTTAGGAACCCCTACCTTTGGTCCTCTAACCTCAGCAGGTAAAATCTTTATTTTACTGGGTAAACCTGAAATAAAAACTGTAAGTCTTGTAGGTGTAGAATAAATTTCAAAATCTTTATATGATAAATTTGACGAGGATAGTTCTAAATTTAATAACTTTTTAAACTGATCACGTGCACTTATCTGTAAATTTGGTGGTATTTCTTCACTAAAAAGTTCAACAAGTAATTCTGACATTTACTTTTCTTGGTTTTCTAACCAGCTTGATCCCGCTCCTTTTGCAAGATCTCTAATTCTGTTTATATAGCCTGTTCTTTCAGCAACCCCTATAACTCCTCTAGCATCTAATAAATTAAATATATGACTTGCCTTTAGACATTGGTCGTAAGCTGGAAGAGGAAGTTTTTTTTCAAGCAAAGATCTGCTTTCCTTTTCAGCAATTTCAAAACTCCTTAATAATAATTCAGTATTTGCGTAGTCAAAGTTATAAGCTGAAAATTCTTTTTCCGACTGAAGATAAACATCACCATATTTTATTCCTTCGTTATTCCAGTTAATATCAAATACATTTTTCTTATCTTGCACAAACATTGAAATTCTTTCCAGGCCGTAAGTGAGCTCTACAGATATTGGTTTACAATCTATGCCTGTCATTTTTTGAAAATAGGTGAATTGAGTTATTTCCATACCATCACACCAAACTTCCCATCCTAGTCCGGCTGCTCCAAGTGTAGGACTTTCCCAATCGTCCTCTACAAATCTAATATCGTGTTCCTTAGATTGAATGCCTATTGAAGCTAAACTTTTTAAATATACTTGTTTAATATTTTTTGGAGACGGTTTAATTATTACTTGATATTGATAATAGTGTTGTAATCGATTTGGATTTTTTCCATATCTTCCATCTGTAGGTCTTCTAGATGGTTGTACATATGCTGCTTTCCACGGTTTAGGTCCAAGAGATCTTAGTGTCGTAGCTGGATGAAATGTTCCTGCGCCAACCTCTAAATCGTATGGTTGAAGTATTACACAACCATATTTACTCCAAAACTTTTGAAGATTAAAAATTAGATCTTGAAATGATATGAAATTTTTTTTTTTATTTTTTATTTTTTTTGGCATTTACAAACCAAATTTTTGCCATAGAGCTCTCTCTTCTAAAGCATTAATAACTCCATCAATTTGATTATCCAATGAAGAGGATAATTTTCTTGAAATAAAACCTTTAGGTTTTTGTAATTTTTTAATCACAATATTTTCTCCGAACTTTTCCCTTAAAACTTGTTCTGCATTACCTAGACCGTCTACAAGTCCTAATCTTAAAGAAGCTGAGCCAGACCAGAACTCGCCAGTAAAAATGTTATTTTTTTCCGGGTCTTTTAATTTTGAGCCTCTGCTTTTTTTAACAAGATTTATAAAGTCGGAGTGTAATTCTAATTGTAGTTTTTTAATTCTTTGAATGTCTTCTTCTTTTTCTTCTTTAAATGGGTCTAAAGTGCTTTTGTTTTTTCCTGCAGTATAAACTCTCCTTTGTATTCCGATTCTTTTAATAGCGTCTTGGAAACCAAATGATGCTGAGATTACTCCAATTGATCCAACTATTGAGCTTGAATTTGCGTAAATTTCATCGCCGGCACAAGCAATAAGATACCCACCAGACGCAGCAACGTCTTCTGCAAAAATGATTACTTTCTTTTTATTTTTTTTTGCTAACTGCCTAATGTAATCATGTATCAAATGCGACTGCACTGGAGAGCCGCCTGGTGAATTTATTGATATTGCAACATTTTTAGCTTTTTTAAATGAGAATGCTTTTTTAATAATTTCTTGCTGACCTGCAAAATCTATACCTTGTCTAAACCTTCCAGCAGAGCCGATAACCCCTGTGAGTCTTATATGTGGAACAATTATTTTTTTTTTAAAAAATGAAAACATATGATTTAGATCAGTCTTAATTCTTATATCAGCACTACAATTAAAATATAAATATATTTTACGCTACCCTTGGTTGAAATTAAAGTGCGTCACAGATGTATAAATTAATAATTTTTTAACGTATATAATGAAAAAATGGGATCTGTAATACCACTAAAAAAATCTGCAAATTCAGCATACTTGGACCTAAGGGAACTTGCGGATCGAAAGCTTGAGTCTGTTGAAAAACTTATCGATAAAAAACTTCAAAGCGATGTAGATCTGATCAAAAAAATGACTGATTATCACTTAAACTCAGGTGGGAAAAGAATTCGAGCATTGTTAACTATTGGATCTGCAAAACTTGGAGGTTATTCAAATGGATCAAGAGATGTTAATTTAGCAGCTTGTGTTGAACTCATTCATAGCGCTACTTTATTGCATGATGATGTAATAGATGAGAGCAAAGTTAGAAGGGGAAATAAAACTACAAACTCAATATGGGGGAATCAGTCATCAATTTTGGTTGGAGACTATTTATTAAGTAGATGCTTTGAGATGATGGTAGATGATGGAAATTTAGAAATTTTAAAACTTTTGTCTTCTACTTCTTCTAAAATAGCTCAAGGTGAAGTTATGCAACTTCAGCATAAAGGTGAAGCAGATCTTTTAGAGGAAAATTACATTAAAATAATTGGTTTAAAAACTGCTTCTCTTTTTTCAGCGTCGACCAGAGTTGGTGCTTGTATTTCAAATTTAGATAAAAAAAAGAAAGATGCACTTGAGTCGTACGGTAAAAATTTAGGTTTAGCATTTCAAATAGCCGACGACGCTTTAGATTATTTCTCTAAAGAAAAAATTTTTGGAAAACAAATCGGTAAAGATTTTTTCGAAGGAAAAGTCACGCTTCCTATTATAATTGTGTTTCAGAAAGCTAATGCTTTCGAAAGAACATTTTTGACAAATATTTTCGAGAAAGAAAATAGAGATAAAAAAGATTTTGAAGAAGCTTTGAAGCTGATAAAAAAATATAGAGCGTTGGAAGCAACATTTAAAAGAGCTGAATATTTTGTTAACGTATCTTTTGATGCTCTTGGGATATTTGAAAATTCAAATGCAAAAAGTGTTTTACAAAACCTAACTGGATTCAGTTTGAATAGATCTTTTTAAGGGTAGAGTATTTCTCTGTACCAATTTCCGTCTTGTTTTTTATAATTTAATCTTTCATGAACTCTATTTTTAATTTCAAGCCAAAATTCTATATTTTCCGGTTCAATTCTCCAACCTGACCAATGAGGAGGTCTAGGAACGTTTTTTTGATCTGGATATTTATTTTCGAATTGTTTTATTTTTTCTAAAAATTCATTTCTATTTTTCATTACTTGCGACTGTGATGATGCCCATGCACCTATCCTGCTTCCGTAAGCTCTTGATTTGTAATATTGATCAGCCTCTTGATCAGTGACTACTTCAGCTTTGCCGGTAACTCTTATTTGTCGTCTTAAGCTTTTCCAATGAAAACACATTGATGCTTTTGGATTGTGTTTAAGATCACTTCCTTTGCTGCTGTTAAAATTTGTATAAAAAACAAAACCTTTTTCAGACAACCCTTTCAATAAAACCATTCTAACACTTGGAACTCCACTAGAACTTGAAGTTGCTAATGATAAAGCATTTGGATCATTAATTTCACTTTTTTCAGCGACAGCAAACCATTTTTTAAATAAAACTATAGGATTTGGCTCATCTTCGAAGCAAGCATCTAAACCTAACGAATTTTGGCCACTTTTTTTATTCATAATTTATATAAAATAATTTATACATTAATTATCAATGTCTTTTAATACTTTTGGAAAAATATTTAGATTTACTACATGGGGAGAGTCTCATGGACCAGCAATTGGCTGTATTGTTGATGGTTGCCCCCCAAATATAGGCTTATCAGAAAAAGATATACAGAAAGACATGGATAGGAGAAGGCCGGGAAACAGTAAATTTGTCTCACAAAGAAAAGAGTCCGACAAAATTGAAATTTTATCTGGTGTCTTTAATGGTAAAACAACTGGTACTCCAATATCAATTTTAATTCGTAACGAAGACAAAAGGTCAAGGGATTATGAGTCTATTAAAAATAAGTTTAGACCTGGACATGCAGATTTTACTTATTTTAAAAAATATGGAATAAGAGACTATCGCGGCGGGGGTAGGCAATCTGCTAGAGAGACCGCCTCAAGAGTTGCAGCTGGAGGAGTAGCGAAAACGGTTTTAAAAAGTTTGCTTGGAAAAAAATTTAGTTTATTCGGAGCAGTTACTCATTTAGGCCTTATGTCTTGTGATAGGAATAATTGGGATAATGACGAAATAAGAAAAAATCCTTTTTTCTGTCCCGATAAAAAATCGGTCAAGCTTTGGGAAAAATATCTTATGGCAGTGAGAAAATCTGGCTCATCTTGTGGAGCAATTATTGAATTAAGAGCAAATGGAATTCCTCCGGGTCTAGGCTCTCCTATTTACTCAAAACTAGACGCTGATATAGCATCTGGATTGATGAGCATTAATGCAGTTAAGGGCGTAAATATTGGATCAGGTATGTCATCTGCGTATCTTTCAGGCGAAGAAAACTCTGATGAAATTAGATCTGGTTCAGGAAAAATAAAATTTAAAAGTAATAATGCCGGAGGTATACTCGGAGGTATTTCATCTGGTCAAGAAATTATTGCTTCTTTTGCTGTCAAACCAACCTCATCAATAATTAATAGTAGAGAAACAATAGATAAAAAAGGCAAAAATACAAAAATATCTGTTAAAGGGCGCCATGATCCATGTGTTGGGATAAGAGCAGTTCCTATTGGCGAAGCTATGATCTCCTGTATACTATTAGATCATTTTCTAATGAATAGAGCTCAGTGTGGTTAAGAAAGATTTTTATTTTTTGCAATAACAACGTTTGAATTTAATACATTTTCAATTTTTTGAACAATACTTTCATAATCTAATCCGGCTGTTTTATACATTTTATCAGGAGAGTCTTGATCTAAAAATTTATCTGGTAAAATCATTGATCTAAATTTTAACCCTTTGTCAAAAAATTCTCTATCAGATAAAAGTTTTGTAACATGTGCAGCAAAACCTCCGATTGACCCTTCTTCAATAGTTATGATGGCTTCATGGTTAGATGCTAATTCAATAATAAGTTTTGTATCCAAGGGTTTTGCAAATCTTGCATCAAAAATACTTGTCGTAATACCTTTTTTTTTAAGAATTTCTACAGCTTTTTTACATTCTGTCATTCTTGCTCCAAAATTTAAAATGGCTACATGCTTACCGTTTGAAACCATTCTTCCTTTTCCTATTTCTAAAACTTCATTAATGCCAGGTAACTCAATGCCTACACCTGATCCTCTAGGATATCTAAAAGCTGAAGGTTTATCATTTATATTAACTGAGGTATTAATCATTCTAACTAATTCTGCTTCATCGCTTGCGGCCATTACTATAAAATTAGGTAAAGTTGAAAGGTATGTAATATCAAAAGAACCTGCGTGAGTTGGTCCGTCTGCGCCGACTAGACCTGCTCTATCAATTGCAAATCTTACAGGTAAAGACTGTATAGCAACATCATGAACGACTTGATCATATGCTCTTTGCAAAAAAGTGGAATAAATAGCTGCAAATGGTTTATATCCCTCTGTGGCAAGGCCTGCTGCAAATGTAACACCATGTTGTTCTGCAATTCCGACATCAAACATTCTCTCTGGAAATTTTTTTTCAAATAAATCTAATCCAGTTCCTGATGGCATCGCTCCAGTTATTGCAACAATTTTGGTATCATTTTCAGCATGTTTTATTAATGTATTTGCAAAAACTTTTGTATAAGCAGGTGCTTTTGACTTACTTTTAGACTGTTCACCAGTTAGTACATTAAATTTTGATACACCATGATATTTATCTCCCGAATTTTCTGCTGGCTTGTAGCCTTTTCCTTTTTTTGTTACGGCATGAATTAAAATTGGTCCGTCATGTTTTGAGTTTTTTACATTCTCAAAAATTGATACAAGATTATTCACGTCATGACCATCAATGGGACCGATATAATAAAATCCAAGTTGATTAAAAAGAGTCCCGCCTGTCACAAAACTTCTAAGCATATCCTCGGCTTTTCCCGCGCTTTTTGAAAATCTTCTGGAAAAAGATGAGAGGATAAGTTTAATTGTTTCCCTTAAACTAAAATAAATTTTTCCTGATAAAAGTTTTGCAAGATATTTGCTCATCGCACCCACAGGTCTTGCTATTGACATATCATTATCATTTAAAATAACTATTAATTTTGATTTCATTGCACCAGCATTATTCATTGCCTCATAAGCCATTCCTGCGCTCATGGCTCCGTCACCAATTACTGCTACGACGTTGTTATTATTATTAGATAATTTTTTTGCTGCGGCCATTCCTAATGTTGAGGAAATTGAGGTTGAGCTATGAGCTGCTCCAAAAGGATCGTATTCGCTTTCTGCTCTTTTAGTAAAACCCGATAGACCTCCGCCTTTACGTAAAGTTCTTATTTTATCTTTTCTTCCTGTAATTATTTTATGAGGATAACATTGGTGTCCTACATCCCATACTAATTTATCTCGAGGAGTATTGAATACATAGTGCAAAGCTACAGTCAATTCTACAACGCCAAGACCAGCGCCTAAATGACCTCCTGTTTCAGAAACAACATCAATTACCTCAGATCTCAATTCTTTAACTACTTGGCCTAATTGATTTTTTTTAAGCAATCTTAGGTCTGATGGATAATTTATCTTATCTAATAATTTTTCGCTCATTAATAACTTCTGTCTAATATAAAATTTAAGGTCTTAATTAATTCATCTGATTTATTACCATATTTATTTAACTTTCGTATTATCATTTTTTTTCTTTTTAAAGCAAACTCTAATGTTTTGTTATATCCCAATAATTTAATAATTGTTGATTTGCCCTTTCTTTTGTCTTTCTTAACTGGTTTGCCTACATTTTTTTTGTTACCTTTGACGTCTAATAGATCATCTGCAATTTGAAATAAAAGTCCAACTTCCTCCCCGATAACACTCATTTCCCTAATTGTTTTTTTGCTTGCGCCAGAAATCATCGCAGGAGCTAAACAACAAAATTCAAATAGTTTTCCTGTCTTTTTCTTTTGCATACTGAGTATACTTGAAATACCAACTTTTCTATTTTCATAATTTAAATCTAAAAATTGTCCGCCAGCTATTCCTGTGTGACCAGAGTACTCGGCTAATCTTTTGGTTAAAAAAATTTTCTTATCTGGTCTTATTTTAAATTTTGTGTCCATAATAATTTCAAATGCGAGGGTCAATAATGAGTTACCAGCAAGTATTGCAGTAGACTCTCCAAACTTTGTATGAGTTGCTGCCTTTCCTCTTCTAAGGCTATCGTTATCCATGCAGGGTAAATCATCGTGTATTAATGAATACGAATGAATGCACTCTACTGCTGCACAAGCATTAATTATTTGATTATGTTTTAATTTGAAAATTTTTGCTACATTAAAAATAATTGTTGATCTTATTTTCTTACCACCAGTTAAAGTTCCGTACCGCATTGGTGAAAGAAGTGCAGAATATTTTTGTCTATTCAAAAATTTTTTCAAAAAAACATCAACTGTTTTTGCATTTTTTTTAATTTTTTCTGACATCTAAATTATCCAAAATTACTTCTTTTTTCCTATAAAGCGTATCTTTTTAATTTTTTCTTTAAAGAGGTCGTCAACATAGTTATTGAGTTTGAGCAGCCTTTGATAGTCATTTCTTGAAGCTTGCAGGTCTACATTTTCCTTTTCTAATCTGTCAAGAATATCTAATATTTCTAATTTTGCATCGTTTATTGATTTACTTTTGATATCAGGTGGAATATTTTTCGTTTTCATAAAAATTATAATAATCTTAATATGAAAAATATCTATAAAAATTCAATAAAAAATATAAAAAAGGCAAAAAAAATTTTAAATAAAAACAATATAATAGCACTACCAACAGAAACTGTTTACGGTTTAGCGGGTAATGCTTATTCTGATAAGTCTGTTAAGAAAATTTATACACTTAAAAATAGACCTAGGATAAACCCGGTTATTATTCATTATTATAATTTAAAATTTCTTAAAAATGATGCCTATATAGATAAAGAATTTTTAAAATTGTATAAAAAATTTTCACCAGGTCCTCTAACTTATATTCTAAAAAAGAAAGAAAATTCAAGGGTTTCAAAATATTCTAATGCAAAGTTGAAAAGTATAGCAGTCAGATTTCCTAGTAATAAGATTATAAGAAATTTACTAAAAGATTTGAAGTTTCCTTTAGCAATTCCTAGTGCAAATATTTCAACAAGTTTAAGCCCAGTTAAAAGTAGCGATGTTTATGATGAATTTGGAAATAAATTAAGTTTTATTTTGGATGGCGGGATTACTAAAATAGGTTTGGAATCAACAGTAATCAGCTTATTAAAGAAAATTCAAATTCTAAGACCAGGTTCAATTAGCAGTAAAGAGATAAGTAAAGTTCTTAATAGAAATATTAAATATCAAAGTAAAATAAATAGAATTGTCTCACCGGGACAGCTTAAAAGACACTACTCGCCAGGAATACCCATTAAACTTAATTGTAAAACTGTGGATGATAAAGACGCATTTATTGTTTTTGGAAAAAAGTATAAGAGTAAAAAAAATATTTTTAACTTAAGCAAAAAAGGAGACTTGAAAGAAGCAGGAAAAAATTTATATAGAATTTTAAGAAAAATTAAAAATTTAGGTTATAAAAAAATTAAAGTTCTCAGAATTCCAAATAACAAAATTGGAGTTGCTATTAATGATAGATTAAAGAAAGCCTCTTATTGAAATGTTTATACAAATTAAAAATCTTTCAAAAAAATATAAAGATACTCTTGCGGTAAATAGTATAAATTTTACAATAGAAAAAAATAAAACTTTGGGTCTGCTTGGCCCTAATGGGTGCGGTAAAACTACTTCTATAGGAATGATGTTAGGATTGATTAAACCCTCTAGCGGAGAAATACTTATAGATAACAAAAATTTAGAAACTTTTAAAAGAGATGAGATATTGAGCCGAATTAATTTTGCATCCCCGTATATTGAGCTTCCTAAAAAGTTAACTGTTAGACAAAATCTTGAAGTTTATGGCAGGCTGTACGGTATAAAAGATTTGGAAAATCGAATAGAGGAAATATCTAAGGATTTAGATATAAAAAATTTTTTTGATAGAAAAACTGGGGAACTATCTTCGGGGCAAAAAAATAGAGTGTCTTTAGCAAAATCTTTAATTAATAAGCCTGAGATCCTTTTTTTAGATGAACCTACAGCTAGCCTAGATCCAGATATTGGTGATTTTGTTCGGTCCTATATTCAAAAATATAGATCAGAAAATAAGGTTACAGTGCTTCTAGCATCTCACAATATGAATGAAGTTGAGAGATTATGTGACAGCATAATAATGATGAAAAATGGAAAAATTATCGATAGAGGCACCTGTAAAGAAATTATAAAAAAACATGGAAGAAATAATCTTGAAGAAACTTTTCTTAAACTAGCTAGAGGTAAAAATGAACTTAGGTAAAATTTATGCATTAGCTTTGAGACATTTATATTTAATAAGTAATTCTCTTCCAAGAATTATAGATTTAATATATTGGCCTACAGTTCAAATTTTTCTTTGGGGATTTATTTCCAAATTTTTTACTTTAAATTCAGATTACTATAGTAATACCGTTGGTATTATTTTAACTGCAGCGATTTTGTATGATTTCTTATTTAGAGTGAGCATAAGCTTCAATATGATGTTTTTGGAGGAAATTTGGAGTAGAAATTTTACTAATTTGTTTATAGCGCCAATTAAATTAAGTGAAATAATTGCATCTTTAACACTTACAGCAATACTGAGAGCACTAATTGGAATGGTTCCAGCAGCAATTATAGCTATACCACTCTTCGGTGTTTCCGTATTTGAACTTGGTTTACCATTATTATTTCTATTATTGTCTCTATATCTTTTTGGAATCACATTGGGTCTTTTAGTTACCTCTGGCTTATTAAGATTTGGTCCGTCATTTGAGAATATTGCATGGGCAAGTTTATTTTTTTTGGCTCCATTAGGATGTATTTATTATCCTTTAGATATTTTACCTTTATCATTACAATTTATTGCGAAAGGCCTACCTCTAGTTCATATATTTGAAGAAATGAGAAATATTCTAATGAATGATGTAATAAATTATTTTGACATATTTAAAGCAATATCTATATCTATACTTTATTTTGTCTTTGGTGTTATAATTTTTTATGTTTCTTTTTTTGGGGCAAAAGTAAGAGGAACATTGATAAACATGGGGGAATAAAAATATGCATAAGAAAATTAATGAGATTAAAAAAATTGAAAAACCGCCAAAAGTTTTAAAAAATTTATTTAGTAATGAAGAAATTGATGAATTTCTAAAGTTGTATAAAAACCTTCCAACAACAGTTCATAATAAAAAACAAAATGTAATAAAAAAAAGATGGTTACAAGGTTATAGCGAAAAGCTAGAAAAATTATTTTGCGAAAGATTAAGAAATGAAATTGGAGAATTTAAAATGGATAATCTTCAAGACGAAGATGGAAAAGATATTTATGGTCTTATGCAGGAAAGTTATAACCCTATTGGATTACATGTGGATGCAGGTTTTAATTTTGAAAATCTTATTTATAGACAAACACTAATACCTCTAACTTCGGTTGGAAGTACAGTAATATTTAAAAATAGATTTTATGGAGGCTCTACAAACTTCACTATTGATCCCAATGAACTTGGAGAGAAAAAATTAAATTACGGTCAAAACAAAAGGTCTTCAGAACATATTGGGATGTTTGGGGACAGTCCTTTTAATAAAGAACATTATGACAAATATTTAAAACATGAGAAAATAGAAAACTTAAAAGGTCTTGAGATTGAATTTGTCTATGAGTGGGAGCTTGGTTCAATGTTAATTTTTGATAGAACAAATTTACATTGCTCATCAAGTAAAATTGACGGAAAAAAAATTGGTTTAACAACTTTTACAAAAAAATAAATCAATATGGCCATATTTGACTGCTTTCAATACTTTAATGAGGAACATATTGCAGAGATAAGATTTAATGTTTTAAATGAATTTGTTGATTATTTTGTTATTGTAGAGTCAACTGTAAATCACCAGGGCAAACCAAAAAAATTAAATTTTGATATAAACAAATATAAAAAATTTAAGAATAAAATTAGTTATATTATTGTTGATGATACGCCTGATGAAATAAAAAAACCTCATGTTGGTGGGGAGTCATTAGTAGAACAGCACCAGCGCAATTCTATTATGAAAGGTTTGCGAAATGCAGCTGATGATGATCTAATAATTCTTTCTGACGTAGATGAAATACCAAATCTAAACAAGTTGAATAAATTTGATAGGAATAAATATGGAGTTTTTTCACAAAAAATGTTTATGTACAAACTAAATCTTTTGAATATAAAAGAAAATAATTGGCATGGGTCAAAAATTTGTTTAAAAAAAAATTTTAAATCCCCTCAGTGGCTAAGAGATTTGAAATTTAAAAAGTATCCTTTTTGGAGATTTGACAAAATTAAAAATTTACAAATAATTCAGGAAGGTGGATGGCATTTTGCTTACCTTCAGACCCCGGAAAATATATCGACAAAAATAAAGTCATTTGCTCATGGTGAGTTTAATCAAAAAGATATTGTAAATGAAGAAGGTATTAGGATTAAAATTGAAAAGGGGAAAGATATTTTTAATAGGGGTTATGGCTTAAAAAAAGTTGAAGTTGATTCAAATTTTCCCAGGTATATTCTTGAAAATAAAGATAAACTAAAAAAATGGATTGTCTGATTTATGGCGCGCCCGGAAGGAGTTGAACCCTCAACCTTCTGATCCGAAGTCAGACGCTCTATCCAGTTGAGCTACGAGCGCATACAATACGTTTTAAATTATTAAATGGATAAAACAATAACATTTTTAGTTGAAGATACAGATAAAAATCTTAGATTAGATAAATTTCTCACTGGCAATCTCAATAATTTCACTAGATCACAGTTAAAGAAAATTATCATCTCAAAAGGTGTAAAGATAGATAATAAAATAGTTGTATCAGCCTCTGAAAAAGTAAAAAGTGGAAATGTAATTAAGATTTTAATAAAAGCAGAAGAAAATAATCATATTAAGCCAAAAAGAATTAAGCTCGATGTAGTATATGAAGATAAAGAACTGATTTTAATAAATAAACCAAGTGGTTTGACAGTTCATCCTGGTGCTGGAAATAAGGAAAACACCTTAGTGAATGGATTGATGAGTTTATATAAAAAAAATTTATCAAGTTTAAATGGGCCCTTTAGACCTGGAATAGTTCACAGAATTGATAAAGAAACAAGTGGTTTACTTGTAGTAGCAAAAAATAATTTTTCACATGCAAAATTATCTGAACAGTTCGGCAGTCACACAATTAAAAGAAAATATATCGCTTTAGTATGGGGTGTAATTAGACCTCTTAAAGGTAAAATAGAAACTTTTTTGAAAAGAAGTAAAAAAAACCGACAGTTGATGTCTGTTAATTTATTTTCTGGAAAAAAAGCAGTTACAAATTATAAAACTCTAAAAGTTTTTAATATTAAAGATATTCCCAAGATTAGTTTAATAGAATGTGTTTTAGAAACTGGAAGAACTCATCAAATAAGAGTTCATCTATCTTACAAAGGAAATTCATTATTAGGAGACAAAAAATATGGGAAAAAAAAATTACAATTTAAAAAAATTAACGAAGATTTTTATAAAATTCTTTTAAATTTTAACAGACAGGCTTTGCACGCTAAAAGTTTGGGTTTTATTCATCCTAAAAATAATAAGCCTATGAGTTTTGACTCAAAATTGCCGCATGATTTCAAAAAAATGTTGGATTTTCTTGAAAATTTTGATAATTGAACTTTAGCAAAGCAGGAATATATATACTAAATGAATTCGAAAAACTTATCACCAAAACTACCATCTCTTGCTAGTGAAGGGGGGCTATCTCTTTACCTGGCTCAAATAAAAAAATTCCCAATTTTAGATGCCGAGGAAGAGTATATGCTTGCTAAAAATTGGAAAGAAAGAGGAAATTTAAAGTCAGCACACAAACTTGTCACAAGTCATTTAAGACTAGTTGCTAAGATTGCAATGGGATACAAAGGATATGGTCTCCCCATGTCTGAGATGATTTCTGAGGGAAACGTGGGTTTAATGCAAGCAGTAAAGAAATTTAACCCAGATAAAGGTTTTAGACTGGCTACTTATGCGATGTGGTGGATTAAAGCATCAATACAAGAATATGTTTTACGATCTTGGAGCCTGGTAAAAATAGGAACGACGGCGGCACAAAAAAAACTGTTTTTTAATCTTAAAAAAATTAAACAACAAATCGCGCCAAGACAAGAAGGTGATTTAAAAAAAGAACATGTTGAAGCTATATCCAAGAAATTAAACGTAAAATCTGAAGAAGTTATATCGATGAATCGAAGAATGATGGCGCAAGAAAAATCTCTTAATGATCCAATTAAATCCGGTGAAAAAGAGGAATGGCAAGACTGGATAGTCGATGATAGTTTAGACCAAGAACTTTATATTGCCCAAAAACAAGAATTGGACGAAAAAAAATCTTTGTTACATGAGTCAATTAAAATTCTTGATGGAAGAGAAAGAGAAATATTAGAAGAGAGAAAGCTGTCTGATAATCCAAAAACTTTAGATGAGTTAAGTAAAAAATATAAAATTAGCAGAGAAAGAATTAGACAAATAGAGACAAAAGCTTTTGAAAAACTTCAAAAAGTAATGCTTAATTCTGCCAATTCAAAAAACCTTTTACCGTTAAAATAATTTAGTATTTAAAAAGGATTTTCTATTAGAATTGTATCTTTTCTCTCAGGACTTGTTGAAATACTAGATATTTTTGCCCCGATAAATTGTTCTAACTCTCTTATATAAAGTTTCGCGTTTTTTGGTAATTTATCAAATTCTTTAATACCTTGGGTAGAAGATTTCCATCCTTTAAATACTTTATAAATTGGTTTAACCTTTAATTGGTCATCTACTGCAGCAGGTAGATAATCTATTTTTTTTTTGTTAAGTTCGTAAGCTATACACATTTTAATTTCTTCTAACTCATCTAAAACATCTAGTTTTGTAAGTGCAATACCATTAATTCCAGAAATTTTAATAGTTTGTCTTACTAAAACACCGTCAAACCAACCGCATCTTCTTTTTCTACTTGTAACAGTTCCAAATTCTTTTCCTCTTTTACCTAATAATTCTCCAGTTTTATCTTTTAGCTCAGTTGGAAAAGGTCCTTCGCCTACTCTGGTAGTATAAGCTTTTGTAATACCCAAAACGTAATTAATAGTATTCAGCCCACAACCTGTTCCGGTAGCAGCAGATGAAGCTACTGTATTAGAGGAGGTAACGAATGGATATGTACCATGATCAACATCTAAAAGAATACCTTGGGCTCCTTCAAATAATATTTTTTTACCTGCTGAATTTAATTCATCTAATTTTTTCCAAACTGGTTGAGAGAACTTTAATATCTCTGGAGCAATTTTAAGTAGGTCTTTTTTTAATTTTTCTTTTTTAAAAATCTTCTTTCCCAAACCTTTTCTAATAGCATTATGATGTTGAAGCACTGTTTCCAATCTGTGATCTAAATTACTCTCCGAAACTAGATCCATTACCCTAATTGATCTTCTACCAATCTTGTCCTCATAAGCAGGGCCTATGCCTCTTCTTGTAGTTCCTATTTTAGCTTTACCAGCCGTATCCTCCCTAATTTCATCCATTTCTTTATGGAAGGGTAAAATAAGATTTGCGGACTCTGATAAAATTAGATTGCTTTCATTGACGGTTACTCCTTTTGATTTAATTTCTTTAATTTCTTCTATCAATGCCCACGGATCTACAACTACACCATTTCCAATTATCGAAACTTTATTCTTTCGTACTATTCCAGAGGGTAATAGTCTTAGTTTATAAGTAATTCCATCAATGACTAGGGTGTGACCAGCGTTGTGACCCCCCTGAAAACGAACGACAACATCAGCCTCACTAGAAAGCCAATCTACAATTTTTCCTTTGCCTTCATCACCCCACTGGGAACCTACTACAACAACATTTTTCATTAATTAAACATCCTGTTAACTTTAATAGAGCTCAAATGATTAATTGGGCCATGGCCTTTTCCATATTTAAGATTAGACCTTATAGATTGATTAACATATTTAATTCCAAGCTCACAGGATTTATTTAAACTTTTTCCACATGCAAAAAAAGTTGTAATAGCACTTGATAAAGTACATCCTGTGCCATGGGTATTTTTAGTTTTAATTTTTTTATTTTTGAAAATTTTTAATTCTTTATTATTTAAAAATACATCTTGCATAGTTGTTGTATTTCTATGGCCACCTTTAACCAAGATATTTTTAACGCCAGATTTGAGTAAAATATCGGCAGCATGTATCATGTCCTCTAAACTTCTAATTTTTATTTTTGTTAAAACTTCAGCCTCAGGAATATTTGGCGTAATTAAATGAACTTTTTTTATAAGTTTATCTTTAAGCGTTTTAATGGCCTTATCATTTATTAATTTAAATCCCCCTTTAGCAACCATAACTGGGTCTAAGATTATTTTTTTAGTTCTAACTTTTCTTAATGCTCTTATAACTGCAAAGATAACCTCTGATGAATGTAGCATACCAATTTTAATTGCATCTGGTTTTATGTCTTTAGATGTAAATAAAATTTGCTTTTCAATTTCTTTTGGATTTAAAGGAACTACTGAACTCACGCCTGTTGTGTTTTGCGCAGTAATTGCTGTGACAGCGGTCATTGCGTAACCTCCTAATGCTGTTACTGTTTTAATATCTGCTTGAATTCCTGCTCCACCAGAGGAGTCTGATCCCGCAATAATAAGAATTTTTGATTTAGGTTTCAACTTTATAACTTTTTTATTTAATTGATTTTTTCACTATTTTAATACATTTAAAAATTAAACTTTTATCATATGACTCAGCCATTATCCTAATTTTTGGTTCTGTTCCAGATTTTCTTACTAATATTCTTCCCTTTTGACCCATTAATTTGTTAGCTTTTTTTATTGCTTTTCTACATTTTAATTTGCCAATAATATTTTTATCATTAACTAATACGTTCTCTAAAATTTGAGGTAAAGGTTTAAAAACTTTTAAAAGTTGGCTGGCCTTTTTACCTTTTCTTAAAGAGAATAAAACTTCTAAGGCCACTAATAAACCATCTCCAGTTGTTGCAAATTTTCCTAAAATAATATGTCCAGATTGTTCGCCTCCCAAGTTATAATTTAGTTTTTTCATTTTTGCTTTAACATATCTGTCTCCAACTTTAGATCTAGAAAACTTTATTTTTTCGTTTTCTAGAAATTTTTGTAAACCATAATTAGACATGAGTGTCCCAATCACACCACCCTTTAAAATTTTTTTTGATTTCCAACGACGTGCTAACATTGCAATAATTTGATCGCCATCTATTATTTTGCCTTTTTCATCACACATAATTACTCTATCTGCATCTCCATCAAATGCTATTCCAACACTAGCTTTATACTTTTTAACTGCAGTCTTTATTTTTGAGGGATATGTTGATCCGCACTTTTCATTTATATTTAATCCATTTGGATTTACTCCCATAGAAATAACTTTTGCACCAAGCTCTTTGAGTAATTTAGGTGCGGCTTTATAGGAAGCACCATTAGCACAATCTAAAACTATTTTCGTTCCTTTAAGATGAAAATTACTTGGAAAATTATTTTTTAGTATTTTAATGTATTTGTCATTTCCATCTTCTAATCGTTTTACACGTCCTAACAACTTTGGGTTTGTTAATTGTTTCGTATTTTTAGCATCTATAAGTTTTTCAATCTTTTTTTCAATATTATCAGACAATTTCATTCCATCGGGACCAAATAGTTTTAAACCATTATCGTAAAAAGGGTTATGTGATGCAGTTATCATTATGCCCATATTTGCTTTCATAGACTTTGTCAGCATTGCAAGACCATTCGTCGGTAATGGGCCTAAGGTAAAAACATGCATACCTCCAGAAACTAACCCGGATACTAAAGCTGGTTCCAAAGTGTATCCAGAAAGTCTTGTGTCTTTTGCTATAATTGCAATCTGTTTAGTTTTTTTTTGGTTTTTAAAATAAGTTCCCGATGCTAAACCAAATTTGAAAAATTTTTCTCCAGTAATATTTCCTTGATTTACTGTTCCCCTTATACCATCTGTACCAAAATATTTATTTTTCATTTATTTTTTCAAATACCATAATTCCTTGTTTTACTTCCCTAACATTGTGTACCCTAAAAACTTGTACACCTTGGGATAATAAAAAAAGAACTGATGCCAAAGTACCACCTGTTCTATCTTTACTGTCATACTTCCCGGATATTTGATTAATAAATCTTTTTCTTGATGTTCCAATCAAAATAGGAAAGCCAATACTATGAAACAAAGATATTTTCGAAATTAAAGTCAAATTATGTTTCAAATTTTTACCAAACCCAATTCCAGGGTCTAAGATAATTTTTTTATTATTGGATATATTTGAAAATTCCTTTTCAAAAAAATCATAAATATCTAGCAATACATTTTGATACTTAGGGTTTTTTTGCATAGTATTTGGGGTTCCCTGCATATGGTGCAAAACTTTTGGAATATTATTATTTTTTAATTTTGAAATTGCATATGGATCGTAATTAAAACCTGATACGTCATTAATGAGACCTGCTCCATATTTTATACTTTTAATCATTATTTCAGATTTTCTTGTATCAATTGATAAGCAAATTTTTTTATATTTTTTTTTAAAGTTTTTGATAATATACTTAATTCTTCTCCATTCAGCACTTGGATCAACAGTTAATGAACCTGGTCTAGTTGACTCCCCGCCTACATCAATAATTTTTGCTCCGGAGTCAATCATGTAAGAAATTTGTTTGTTTGCCTTTTGATTGCTATTAAATTTTCCTCCGTCAGAAAAACTATCTGGAGTCAAATTTAAGATTCCCATTATCGTTGTTTTATTGAAATTAATATTTTTAAGGAAATTTTTTCTTTTTGAAACAATTTTTTTTAAATCCTGTTTGACAACTTTCTTTATATTTTTATTGAGACTATTTACCTGTTTTATATGAATTAAATTTGTTTTAACTTTATTCTTTTCCCTTGAAAAAATTTCTAATTTATCAAAGGCAATATTTTTTTTACCATTTAGTGGAAAAGCTTTGTTTAATTTGATGAGGCTTCTCGCAGCTTTTCCATGATAAAAATTACACGCCCTAGTGTAATACTTTCTCATGATTTAAATGTATTATAATGCTGGTTTAGGTTTTAAACCAATAGAATCTATTGCAGAAGATGCTTTATCTTCAGATTCTTCTTCTTTCTTTGATAGTTTGGCAGGCTGTATATTTTTTAATATTAAATCTCTAATTTCATCACCAGATAAAGTCTCATAAACTAGTAAAGCTTTAGCTATCTTATGAAGATCATCAATTTTTTGAGTTAAAACTTTTTTTGCTCTTTCATAGCTTGTATCGATAATCTTTTTAACTTCAGCATCTACTTTTTTTGCTGTTTCCTCTGACATATTTTGTTGTCTTGTTACCGATCTTCCTAGAAATACCTCTTCTTCGTTTTCTCCATACGCAACGGTACCAAGGTCTTTGCTCATTCCATATCTTGTCACCATGTTTTTTGCCATCTTAGTCGCCATATCTATATCAGAAGATGCTCCGGAAGTTATTTTTTCATATCCGAAAATTAATTCTTCAGCAATTCTACCTCCCATTGCGACGGCAATATCAGAATACATTTTCTCTCTTGTGACTGATAATTGATCTCTTTCAGGAAGTCTCATTACCATACCTAACGCTCTACCTCTTGGAATAATAGTAGCTTTATGGATCGGATCAGATGCTTTTTCGTTAAGAGCTACTATTGCGTGACCGCCTTCATGATACGCGGTAAGTTTTTTTTCTTCCTCGCTCATAACCATCGATCTTCTTTCAGCGCCCATCATAACTTTGTCTTTCGCCTCCTCAACGTCAGACATTGTAACAACTCTTTTATTTTTTCTTGCAGCTAATAAAGCTGACTCATTTATAAGATTGGCTAAATCAGCACCTGAAAATCCAGGTGTTCCTCTTGCTATAGTTCTTAATTTTACATCTGGTCCAACATTAATTTTTTTGACATGAACTTTTAAAATCGCTTCTCTTCCGAGTATATCCGGATTAGGAACAACAACTTGTCTATCAAATCTTCCTGGTCTTAACAAAGCTGGGTCTAATACGTCTGGCCTGTTAGTTGCAGCTATTAAAATTATTCCCTCGTTAGTATCAAAACCATCCATCTCAACTAGTAGTTGGTTTAAAGTTTGCTCTCTTTCATCGTTACCCCCTCCTAAGCCTGCTCCTCTACTTCTTCCAACTGCATCTATTTCGTCAATAAAAATTATGCATGGAGCATGTTTTTTACCTTGTTCAAACATATCTCTCACTCTTGAAGCGCCAACTCCAACGAACATCTCTACAAAGTCTGATCCCGATATTGTAAAAAATGGAACATCAGCTTCACCGGCAATAGCTTTTGCTAATAAAGTTTTTCCTGTTCCAGGAGGTCCTATTAGAAGTGCTCCTTTTGGAATTTTTCCTCCCAATCTTCTAAATTTTTTTGGATCTTTTAAAAATTCAACAATCTCTTCAACTTCTTCTTTTGCTTCCTCAATACCAGCAACGTCATTAAATGTAACTTTCCCTTGAGCTTCGGTTAGAAGTTTAGCTTTGGATTTTCCAAATCCCATAGCCCCGCCTCTTCCACCTTGCATTTGTCTCATAAAGAAAATCCATACGCCGATTAAAAGCAACATAGGAAACCACGATAATAAAACACCTAATAGTGAAGGCATTTTATCTTCAACTGGTGACGCAATTATATTTACACCTCTTTCAGAAAGCTTTCCGACTAGTTCCGGATAATTTGGAGAATAGGTATTGAACTTTGATCCATCAGATAATACTCCTTCAATGTTATTACCTCTGATTTCAACTTGAACTACCCTGCCTGAATCAACTTCTTGTAAGAATTTTGAGAAAGCGATTTGATCGCTTCTGGCTTGGGCACCCCTTGGATCTTGAAATAGGTTAAAAAGTCCAACTGAAAGAAGGACTATTAAACCCCACATAATTAAATTTCTAAAGTTCATATTATATAAATAGTTATAATTTTTATTTTAACAAGTATATTTAAGTAAAAACAATTGGTAAAAATGAGGCAATTTGTACCTAATTACAATAAAATAATTAAAATTATGCAGTTTTTTATATTTCTCTGTAAACGTGCAGCAAATTTTTCTTTTTTTCAAAAACGCAGCCACCCAAAGTACATTTCGATAGCTTGTTGGTCTCAAAACGATCAATCAAATTAACAATTTTATATGATCTTGGGGGGTAGTAATTATTTCCTCTTTTTTTTACAATAATGTTCATTATTCTAAATTTTATTTCTTTTGGTTCTTTTCTAAAGTCGGTAAAATTGAGAATAGTTTCTTTTTTTTTAAATTTAACGTATTTTTTGATAGATTTTTTTACATAGAAGTTTATTGCCTCTTTAGTTAATGAAATATTTCTAATTGAGTTAGCAATTCTCTGTGGATTAATGCCTTTTTTCTCCAGGATCTTTTTTAAATTTCTTATGTTTGTCCTTAAAAATTTTTTATTTTTATTAGTTGGATCCTTAAATGTTTTGTTGAATATTTTTTTAGAAACATAGGATAATTCACTTTTTTCAATATCAAGAAATGGTCTTAATAAATAAAACCCTTTTTTTAATTCTGTTTTTTCATTCATAGAAGAAAGGCCCTCGACACCACTTCCTCTCGAAAGTCTTATTAAAAAAGTTTCGATTTGATCATCTTGATGATGTGCGGTAATTAAATATTTAACCTTATTTTTCTTACAAAAATCAGATAATAACTTGTATCTGATATCTCTAGCATTTTTTTGAATATTGCTCAGAATTTTAGTATTATTTGATAAAATCCTTAATTTAATATTATTTCTGCTAAGTACTTTTTTGACTTGTAAAGCTTCTTTTTTAGAATCTTTTCTAATTCCATGATCAACAAGTACAAAAAATACTTTATAATTTTCTTTGTTCATCAATAAATTACTCAAACCAGCTAATGCCATACTGTCTGGGCCGCCAGAAACAGCAACTGTAAATGAATTGATATTTTTATTTCTGGAGATTATTTTACTTAATTTTGAGTATAATTTTGAAAATTTTTTATCTTTATCTATAAATTTAAGTTTTTGAACATTTAAACTTTTTCTTTTCATACTCAGCTTTTTGTAGCACAGACTGATTAGCTTTTGGATATTCTTTTTTAACTCCGTTTATCATTAAACATCCTTGTTCTTTTTCGCCCATTTTAACTAGAGTACTTCCAAGTTTGAGTAGATTAATCGGTGCCTTTTTGCTTTTAGGATAGTTCTGATAACCATCTAGGTATGCTGCAGCAGCATCTTGGTAAAGTTGTCTAACTCTAAAAGTTTCTCCGTACCAATACTGAGCGCTGCCAGCTAATTGATTATCCTTATTCTTATCAATAAATTCTCTCAAAGCAAATTCAGCAGTTTCATAATCACCAACTTTAATAAAGCTCACAGCAAAGTCATATTGTTCTTTTGCAGATTTATCTGGCAGCAATGACTTTCTTGGTTGTTTTTCTGTAACTACTAAACCGGCTGTTTCGACTGATTGAGTTTGTTGAACTTCATTTGCGTTTGATAAATCTTCATTTGAAATTCTTCCAAGGTCTTGGGGTAAATCAGTGCCAGGAAGTCGTTTTTTCTCTTTCGAGACAATCTGTTGTGAAACTCCAGAATTTTCTATATCGCTAAACCTCATCTGATTATCAGATTGCATTTTAGTTATTCTGTTAGAAAGCCTATCGATTTTAAAATTCACTTCCTCATATTTGTTAGTTAATTCCTGAAATTGTTCTTCAATCTCGTTGAGTTTCAATAGATGTCTTGTTAATACGTCTTCATTTAAATTGCCAGGTGAAACTTTAGAAGTTTTCATTTCTGATGTTTTATAAAAAGCTTTCTCGAGTGTTTTTAAATCTGCGCTAATTTTTTGGAGCTCACTTGTTACATCGATTATTTCGTCCTCGGCCTTCAAAAAGCTAGATGAGGAAATGATGGTAGAAACAATTAATAGAAAAACTATTTTTTTCAAAGTATTTTTTTTAATTACCATTAATACATTTATTTATAAAAAAATGGCAAAAAAAAGACCCTGTTATTTTTCAATAATAGCAGGGTCTTTTATATTTAATAAACTAGTTTGTCTTAACAGTTACCGATCTTCTATTTTGAGACCAGGCTAAAGGATTCGAAGCAGGGTTAACTGGCTTTTCTTTACCGTAACTAATTACGCTAATTCTTTTTCCAGAAATTCCATAAGTCATCAAATAGTCCTTAGCAGCGTTTGCTCTTCTCTCGCCTAATGCTAAGTTATATTCTCTTGTGCCTCTTTCGTCGGCATGACCTTCAACTGTTACTGTTAGGTCTTTGTTTTTTCTTAACCAAGTAGCTTGTTTTCTTAAAGTGTCACGAGCAGCTGTAGTTAAGCTAGATTTGTTTGTAGCAAAAAAAACTCTGTCCGGAACTCCTTTCGCTAAATATTCAATAGTTTCAGTTCCGGTATATACGTCCCCAGTAAGATCACCCTTCTTTGCAGTAGAGCAAGCAGATAGAACTAAAGCACCAAACAAAACTATTAAAAGGTTTCTAAGCGCTAAATTAAATTTCATATTTAATCTCCTAAATATATTTAAGGTGGCTGTAATATTTCAAATTTATAAGTATCTTGCAAGCACAAATTGTGCTGAAAAAACAATTATTTTGACAATAATGAGGACCAAGATGGGTCAGAGGCATCTGTTTCTGTTTTTACTTTCCTCTCATTATAACCGGTAATATCTATTGACCATAATTTGGCTGAAAAACCTTTGCCAGTTTTATCGGCCTTTGTTTCTCTATAAAAAATCAGAACTCTGCCATTTGGAGACCACGATGGGGCTTCTTGATAAAAATTTTCAGTTAGCAATCTCTCTCCGGTACCATCGGATCTCATTACACCAATATAAAATCTTCCTTTTCTAACTTTGGTGAATGCAATTAGATCTCCTCTTGGCGACCATACAGGAGTTCCGTAAATCCCTTTACCATGAGTTATTCTTTTAACTCCAGTCCCATCGCTCCTCATCACGTAAATTTGTTGAAGTCCACTTCTATCAGAATTGAAAGCTATATATTTGCCATCAGGGGAATAAGTTGGTGAAGTATCTATTGAGGGATGTTTTGTTATTTGTTCTACAATCCTACTTTTTAAATCCATAGAATAAATATCTGAATTACCCTCTTTTGCAAAACTCATAATTATTTTTTGTCCGTCAGGAGAGAATCTCGGAGCAAAAGTCATGCCTGGGAAGTTTCCTACAATTTCTTGTATACCTGTTTCTATATCCAATAAATAAACTCTTGGCATATTTTTAAAGTAAGACATGTAAGTAACTAATTGATTTGTTGGATTAAATCTTGGTGTTAGAACTAATTCGTTACCTAATGTAAGATATTTAATATTATAGCCATCTTGATCCATCAACGCTAATTTTTTAACCCTTTGATCTTTTGGTCCAGTTTCAGATACATAAATTATTCTGGTATCAAAATACCCTCCTTCTCCTGTTAATCTTTCATAAACTTTATCTGAAATTATATGGGCTACACGCCTCCAATTTGCCGGGGTAGTAGTAAATGAAAGAGCCAGCATTTCTTTAGCAGCTGTTAAATCCCAAAGCCTAAACTCGACTTTTAATTTATTATCTTTAATCAAAAGCTTGCCGGTTACTAATGCCTGTGCTTTTATTAATCTCCAATCCTCAAATCTTGGTTTTAAATGGGCTATATCTGGTTTTTGTACAAATGCATCTTTATTTAAAGGATTAAACAAGCCGGTAGATTTGGCGTTACTTTCAATAATTTTCGAAATTTCGTTACCTAATTTATCTGTATCTATTATATCCAATTTTTCAGAATTCTTATCAACGTGCAGAGGTGAGATCGCTATTGGCAAAGGATCAAGATTTCCCCTTGTTATATCAACTTTGATTAAAGCTTTTACATTTGTAAAATTTAAAGATACATATAATAAAAAAATAATTATTTTTTTCATTTTCTCAGCCTTTCAACATTTCTGTAGGATCAAAATTTAATTGTAAATCTCTCCACCTCTCATATCCTGTAGGTGGTACCTTGAGAGGTTGACAAATTCTCACTGCTCTTAAAGCGCTTTCTGCTAAAATTTTGTAAAAACTTTGACCTGGAGTATTCATTCTTGCATGGTCCAAGATTTCTGATTTGAGAATAGTACCGTCCGGCTTTAATTTAAGCTTAATTCTCACTAACAAGTTTTTATCATATGGTAAACCCAATGGTACACTCCAGCATCCAAAAATTTGAGCTCTTAAAGCATCTTCTTCGGACAAAGACAACGCTTGAGCAAAAGAGTTTTTGACACTGCTTTGTGTTAATTTATCACTTTTTTTCTGCGTTTGAGCTTGTTCCTCTTTTGCTTTATCAATCAAGGCTGCTATTTCATTTGAATCAAATAATTCTTTCTTTTCAAATTCTGACGCTTGTCTAATTTGTGGTTTTATTTCTTCTGGATTTTGTTTTTTCTTTTTTAACTCTTTTTTCTCTTTATTATCCTCTGGCATTGGAATTCTATCTGGTTTTTCTTTTGCCTTTGCAGCTGGAGGAGCTTGTTCGGATACGACTCTTTTTTCCTCCTCTTTTACCTTTTCTATTATTTCCCTAGCTTTTGGAGCAAATGGTATATAAGTTTTATCTTTAATCTCAATAAATTCTACTGAAACTATTGGTGGTAAATCAATTGGTTCTCTCAACATAAAAGGAAGTGTTAAAGCTGTTAGGTATATTATGAATGCATGAAATAAAAAAGAAAAAATTAAGTTTCTACTCATAAATTTTATTTTTTATAAGGTTCAGATATTAAGGCCACTTTCGAAAATCCAGCTCCAGATAAACGTCCCATTACTTCTAACACTCTACCGTAATTAATTGTTTTATCGCCCCTTACATAAATTCTTGTATCAGTTCTATTTTTCGATATAGCTAATATTTTTGGAACGATCGTATCAAAACCTACTTTATGTTCTTGAATAAATATTTCACCTTTAGAATTTATACTAACAGTTAATGGTTCTTGATCATCAGGCAATGAATCTGCTGCGGACTCCGGTAAATCAACTTGTACTCCGACAGTTAAAAGTGGAGCAGTCACCATGAAGATAATAAGCAATACCAACATTACATCAACGAAAGGCGTAACGTTGATTTCGCTCATTGGTTCTTTTTTTGAACGATTAATAATGAAACCCATAAATTAAACTATTGATAAAAATCTTTTACAAAAATTGTCTACTCTTGAAAAATATCTTTGACTGTCACTATTAAATTTATTGTAAGCAATAACTGCAGGAATGGCTGCTAATAATCCTAGTGCTGTTGCAAATAACGCTTCTGCTATGCCTGGAGCAACAATTGCTAAACTTGTATTTCTGGAGATCGCAATTGATTGGAAAGAGTTCATAATTCCCCAGACTGTTCCAAACAGTCCAATAAAAGGCGCGGTGGAACCTATCGTAGCTAAATAAGTAAAATTTTTTTCAACATTTTTTAATTGTTTATCAATCGAAACCTCCACGACTCTCTCCACTCTAGCACTTTGAACACTTGAAGACTTAGATCTAGTTTTAATTAATTCTGTCATTGCTGATTTAAATATATTTGTTAAAGGATCCTCTGTTTTATTTGGTAAGTTTTTATAGAAAGCTTCTGCTGATTTTGCTTTCCAAAACCTATCTTCAAACAATTGAGTACTTTTGTCTATTTTTCTAAAAAGTCTGGCTTTTTCAAAAATTAATGCCCATGAAAAAATTGAACATGCAATTAGAATTATGATTACACTCTTTACAATAAAATCAGCTCTTAAAAAAAGTTGCCATAGTGAAAAGTCAGTTGCGCCTCCCAGTCCAACAACTTGTGTTGCTATATCTTGTTCCATTTGAATTAATTACTTATAGAATGTGTCATCAATTTGGCGTTTAAATTTATTAATAATTGATTATTTAATCAGCAAACTGAGCTTTGCACTCTTTAAAATATCTGGCTATGAGAATAGCGTCTGCTTTGTTTACATCTTTTTTTTTACGTAAACGATCAGATATTGATGGGTACATCTCAATAACTTTAGTTCGGCTTGCATCTTTTGATGCATTAATTAAGTCAAAATGCTTTTTCCATTTTGCAGGTCTTACATAAAAAATTGGAAGATTTAATGAGGCGCAAATGCCTTTTATAGCTCCAAAAGTTTGTCCAAAATTAAACATACTTGTAACCCCTTGGCCAGGCATCGCACTTACCTGCTCTACAATTACAAAAGTGTTGTCGCCTTGAAGAATATGTTGCCTAATTATATTTACCAACTGAGCGCTATTTAGCTGATTTTTATTTTTCTTTCCTTCAGACATAACTGGCATGTCAAACATATCAAAGATTTTTAAACCATCTAATATTGCAATCGCTCCGCTTAATCCTGGGTCTATTCCAATTATTCTCATATAAAATTACAATTATGAAATATCTTTTGAACATCATCGTCATCCTGAAGTAGTTCAAGCATATTTTCTAATTCTAAACTTTCTTCCTTTCTTAAACTTACAAAATTTTTAGCTCTCCACTCAATTCCAGAATAGAGAAAGTTTTTTTTTAGCTTTTGAAGCTCATTTTTTACTTTATAAAAATCCTCCTTTTTTGTTATAATCTCATGAAAATCTTTATTACTAAAACAATCTGAGGCCCCGACCGTGGTTGCAAGATCTAAAGCTTTTTCATCTGATATATCGTTTCTGACAATTTTTATAATCCCATTGTTATCAAAAAAATGTATCGTGGATCCAGAAGTTCCCAAATTCCCACCGAACTTCTGAAGTGTAGTTCTTATTTTGCCAGCAGTCCTATTTTTGTTGTCTGTTAAAGTCTCTACTATTAAAGCAACATTTTTTGGACCAAAACCCTCATATCTTAGATTTTCAAAATTTAGGTTTTTGTTAATTTCAGATTTGCTAATTGCTCTACTAATATTGTCCTTAGGCATATTAGCTTCTTTAGCAGTCTCAATGGCCGCTCTTAATCTGTGATTTGTGTCTGGATCTTTTGATCCTAGTTTTGCTGCTACTGTAATTTCTCTTGAAATTTTAGAAAAAATTTTTGATCTTAGTTTATCCTGTCTTCCTTTTTTATGCTTTATACCTGCCCAATGTGAATGACCGGCCATATACTATTTTCTCTCCTGTAAAGATCCACCTAAAATTATTGGTTGTACTTTTTTTGCCAGTCCAGTTGAATCGTCGGCTGAAACAATTAAACCAGAAAGCGTAGCTTCTCCTAAAGCTGGAAAATGATGTTTTGCAGATGGATCTTTAAGAAATTTTTTTAACGAGTTTTCTCTATTCATTCCAATAACAGATTCGTAGTCGCCACACATTCCTAGATCAGTTTGATAAGCAGTTCCTTTTTGCAAAATCCTATGATCAGAGGTGGGTACATGAGTATGTGTTCCAACTATCATTGTTGCTTTTCCATCAAACAAAAAGCCCATTGCCATTTTCTCGCTTGTTATTTCTCCGTGCATATCAACAACTATAAAATCTACATCTTGTTTTAATTTAATTTTATTAATAAATTTTTTTGCTTCTTCAAAAACATCTTCACATTTTTTCATAAATACATTGCCCATCAAATTAAGTACTGCAATTTTTTTTTTGTTTTTGGATATATAAATGCCCATACCATTTCCCGGGGAACCATTAATTAAATTTGAAGGTCTTAGTAATCTGATATCTTTTGAAATAAATTGAATTGCTTCTTTTTCATCCCATACATGATTTCCAGTAGTAATAACATCGGCACCTGCATTTAAAAAATCCTCAAATATTTTTTTCGTAATACCTACGCCTTTGTCACCGGCGTTTTCTCCATTTATAACAACAAAGTCTATTTCTTTTTTCTTAATTAGATCTGGTAGTTTTTCTTTGATAGCTTTGACACCAGACGGTCCCATAACATCTCCAAGAACTAATATATTCATTATTAATTAAAAAATTCCTTTCTCGGTTAAAATATAGTCTAATTTAATATCAGATTTTGTTATTGGAATTTTTTTATATTTTTGGAAAGAAAAAGCAAGTCCAATTGTTAAAACTGACTTTTTGCGTCTGGAATAACTGGATAAAAATTTATCATAATACCCCTTACCGTATCCTAGCCGATTTTTAAACCTATCAAAAGCTAGAAGCGGTACAATTATTATATTTGGGTTTACATTTTTTTTGCTTACTGTCGGTTCCAAAAACCCAAATTTATTAACTATAAGAGGATCGTGAATTTTCCAGTTTATAAATTTCATCCTCCCATTTTTAAAAATTTTTGGAAGAGATATGGTAAATTTTTTTTTATTTAAAATTTTTGCTAGAATTAAAGTATCGACTTCATAGTTTGAAGGATAATATAAAGATATTTTATTTTCTTTTTTATATTTAATTACTTTTATTAAAGGATTAAAAAAACTTGGTTTAAAAGTAAAATATTTATTTTTTCTAAGCGCAGTGAATTTTTTTCTCAATTTTTCTTTTGAGAACATTACTGAACTTTTGTTTTATTTTCAGTATTTCTTATAATTTCTTCTAAAGATTTAGTAGTTTTTTCAAGCATTGACTCGTAAATTGATTGGCTATCATCTACCATCTTTTTTAAATTATCCAAATCTGTATTAAGTTTTGATATTTCAGTATCTTTTACCTGCTTATAGTCAATTGCTAGGGACTTCATTTCCTTAAATTTTGAAGATAATTTTTCAAAATTATTTTTTTGAGATTCTACTCTTCTTTTGAGATCAAAATACTCATCTATGACCTGTATTGCTGTTATTAACAATAATTTATTCTCACCAAGATTTCCCAATTTTGTTTTTAAATCTGAATATTTTTTATCTAAAAAACTAGTTAGTTTTTTAAGATCCTCCTCCTGCCCATCATCACATGAAAGCAAGTAATCTTTATTGTTAAATCTTACATTTACGTTTGCCACTTGTCTATTTCCTCTACTAATGAGTCGGTTTCTTGACTAAGTTCATTAATATCTTGGTTCAGCTCATCCTGAAACCTCTTATTTTTCTTATTTTCTTCCTCTAAGTTTTTTAGTTTACTTTTTAAGTTATTATGTTCTTCAAGGAGCTGGTTAAATTTATTTTCTATCTCGTTTTTTTCTATTTTTAATTGATTTTTTTCATTTATTACATCATTAATATCTCCAATATGACTTGTGGACGATTTACTTAAACTCATTAATTTGTTTAAGGCTGTTTCAAGTTGCTTTTCTTTATTGTATAAACTTTCCATCTTAATTTTATTTATATCATAATATTGATATCATGAATTGAAGTCTATATAGGTAATTAATAAGTGGATCCAAAATTAAAAGATTTATCTAACGCAATAAGATTTTTATCAATAGATGCTGTGCAAAAAGCAAATTCTGGGCACCCAGGCATGCCTATGGGTATGGCTGATGTTGCGACAGTATTATTTAAATACTACCTGCGGTTTAACCCAAAAAATCCAAGCTGGTTAAATAGAGATAGATTTGTTCTTTCAGCCGGGCACGGATCCATGCTCTTATACTCTTTGCTTTACCTAACGGGATACAAAAAAATTAAACTTGATGATATTAAAAATTTTAGACAATTAAATTCAATTTGTGCAGGTCATCCTGAGTATCAAAAAGACTCTGGTATTGAGACAACTACGGGGCCGCTGGGTCAGGGTTTGAGTAATTCTGTGGGCATGGCTCTTGCTCAAGAAATTTTAAAGAAAAGGTTTGGATCCGATTTGATTAATAACAAGACATATGTCGTGGCTAGTGATGGTGATTTTATGGAAGGTATTAGTCATGAGTCGATGAGTCTAGCTGGTCATTTAAATTTAAAAAACTTAATTGTTTTCTTTGATAATAATAAAATATCTATAGACGGACCTACCTCTTTAAGTGTTTCTGATGACTATAAAAAAAGATTTGAAAGCTACGGATGGTCTTTTCAAGAAATAAATGGACATAATTTTAAGCAAATTTTTAATGCTATTAAAAAAGCAAATAAGTCAAAAAAACCATCAATAATTTCTTGTAAAACAATCATTGGTTTTGGGTCGCCTAATAAATCTGGAAAAGCTTCGTCTCATGGTGCCCCTTTGGGTGATGATGAAATAAAGTTAGTGAGAAAAAAACTAAAATGGAAATATGATCCTTTTGAAATTCCACAAGAATTAACAGACTCTTGGAGGGAGATAGGGAATAAAGGGGAAATGATAGAGGGGGAATGGAATAAAATTTTGAATAAAAAAAATAATAAAATTAAAGAGGAATACGATAGACTTATGAAAGGAGAGCTTCCATTATCTTTGGACAAAGTATTAGGAGATGAAAAATTAAAATTTTTTCAATCAAAGCCAAAAATGGCAACAAGGCAAAGTTCTTCTTATGTGATTAATTCTATATCAAATATTTTACCAGAATTAATTGGGGGTTCTGCCGATCTTAGTGGGTCAAATAATACTAAAACAGAAAGCTCAAAAGTAATTAATTCTAAAAATTTTTCAGGAAATTACATTCATTATGGAGTTAGAGAACATGCAATGGCAGGTATAATGAATGGTCTAGCCTTATATGGTTGTTTAATTCCATTTGGAGGAACCTTTTTGATTTTTTCAGATTATCTGAAGCCTTCAATGAGATTATCATCAATTATGAAATTGAAAGTTATTTATATATTTTCTCATGACTCTATTGGGTTAGGAGAAGATGGCCCTACACACCAACCAGTAGAACAATTAGAACACTTGAGAGCGATACCCAATTTAAATGTATTTAGACCAGCCGATATAAATGAAACATTTGAGTGTTGGGAAATAGCTTTAAAAAATAAAAATGGTCCTAGTGCGATAGCGTTGTCTAGACAAAAAATACCTTATGTGAGTGAACACAAAAGTGGTGAAAACAAATGTTCAAAAGGTGCGTATGTTTTAAAAGCGACTTCTAAGGATACAAAAGTTACTTTAATTGCTTCAGGCTCTGAAGTTGAAATTGCTTTAGAAGCTCAGGAAAAACTGTTTGGGCTTGGTATAAATTCAAAAGTAGTTTCTGTCCCTTGTTATGATTTATTTCAAGATCAAACTAATGATTATAAAGAGGAAACGCTTGGAAAGAATAATTTAAAAATTTCAATAGAAGCATCTACTGAGTCTGGATGGAAAAGTTTAGTAGGAAAAGATGGTGTTACACTAGGACTTACTACTTTTGGAAAAAGCGCGCCTTATAAAGATATTTATAAACTATTAAATTTAACAAGTGATAAAATCTTAGATATTGTAAATACAAGGTTTAATAAATAAAAGGCGAATGTCTAACTTAAAAATTTTTTCTGACGATTTGCCTATTAACGGTAAAAGAATCATTGTTAGACTAGATTTAAATGTTCCCATCTCTAATTCAAAAATAGATGACACTACAAGAATTGAGGTTGTTGAACCTTTTATAAATAGTCTTATAGAGAAAAAAGCAAAAATTATTCTTCTTTCACACCTTGGTAGACCCAAAGGTAAGATTGTACCCGAACTATCTCTTAAACCAATATTTAAATATTTAGAAAAAAATCTTATAGGAAAAGTTAATTTTTACGATGGAAATATTGACTCGAAAGCCATTGATGCCTCAAAAAAATTAAAATCTGGAGAGGTTTTGTTGTTTGAAAATATTCGTTTCTTCAAAGAGGAAGAAGCCGATGATGAAAAATTTGCAAAAAATCTTTCTAATCTTGGTGATATTTTTATTAATGAAGCGTTCTCTTGCTCGCATAGAAAACAAGCATCTATTCACAAAATTACAAAATTTATCGAAAGTTTTGGGGGACCAATTTTAAAAAAAGAGATTCAATCAATTGAATTAATTACGAATAATAAAAAAAAACCAGTTACTTGTATAATTGGAGGATCAAAAGTTTCAACCAAGATAAATATATTGTCCACCTTGTCAGAAAAAGCTGAGAATCTAATAATTGTAGGAGCAATGGCAAATAACTTTTTAAAATTTAAAGGAGTCAATGTTGGCGCGTCTCTATTAGAGGGAGGGTCTGAAGGTGTGATTAGGAAAATAATTGATTTAGCCAAAAAAAATAAATGTAGAATTATAATACCAATCGACTGTAATACTTCTTCAAAATTTAATGGTGATGCGACTTACAAAACTTTAAAAAGTTTAGACTCTAATGATATTATTTTGGACATTGGAAAAGATACGATAAATTTAATAGAAGATATAATAGACTCCTCTAATACAGTTTTTTGGAACGGACCAGCTGGTTATTATGAAAATAAAAATTTTTCAACTGGGACTATATCTATTGGAAAAAAAATTGCTGAAAACACAAATTCAAAGTTCTTAATATCTATTGTTGGCGGCGGGGATACAGTTGCGGCAATTAAAAAAACTGGATTGGAAAAGTTTTTCACCCATTTATCAACAGCCGGCGGTGCATTCCTGGAATCTCTTGAAGGAAAAGAACTCCCTGGTATAAAAGCATTAAAAAGAATTTAAGTATATGGATATATTTGAAATAGCAAAAAAAATGGTTGTGAAGGGCAAGGGAATACTGGCAGCTGACGAAAGCACCGGTACAATGGAAAAAAGATTAAAAAGTGTGAACGTTGAATGTACTGAAGAAAATAGACTAAACTTTAGGGAAACACTTTTCTCATCCAATTCGATGAAAACATCGATAAGTGGTGTTATATTATTTGATGAAACTCTTAGACAAACCTCAAGCAGCGGAATAACTATACCTGAATTAATTCAAAAAAATGGATCTATCCCTGGAATTAAAGTAGACAAGGGAGCAAAACTTTTAGCAGGATCTGACAATGAGAAAGTGACGGAAGGTTTAGATGGTTTAAGGGAGAGAATGGAAGAATATTACAAATTAGGAGCAAGATTTGCTAAATGGCGTGCTGTCTACTCAATCTCATCTAAACATCCAAGTGAACAGTGTATAAAAACAAATGCTCACGCATTAGCAAGATATGCAGCGATTGTTCAAAATGCAAAAATGGTACCAATTGTTGAACCGGAAGTTTTAATGGATGGAAATCACAATATAGATAAATGCTACGACATAACTAGTAAAGTTTTAGATGAATGCTATAAAGAACTTGCTCTACATAATGTCAATTTAAAAGGAACGGTATTAAAACCAAATATGATACTACCTGGATCAGATTGTAAACAGAAAGTTACTTCAGAGGAAATAGCTAAAAAAACTCTAGACTGCCTAAAAAAAAATGTGCCTAGCGAAGTTCCTGGTATTGCTTTTTTGTCTGGCGGCCAGGGTGAAATAGAAGCTACGAAAAACTTAAATGAAATAAATAAAATTAACGATACATCTTTTCACTTCACATTCTCATATGGTAGAGCTCTACAGCAATCAGCTTTAAAAACATGGGCAAAATCAATGAAAGATACAATTAAAGTTCAAAAAACTTTTGACCACAGAGCTAAAATGAACAGTGCTTCTACAGAAGCAAAATGGAACGAAAAACTTGAGCAAAGTTTCACCGCTTAAAATTGAGAAGATTTTTATATTTAATATCCCCAGTAATAATCAAGCAAAACTTCTTTAAAGATTTAAATGATGTTTTGGCTTCAAGAAAAGTAAAGTACTTTCAATTAAGACTTAAAAGACACTCTGATATTAAAGTGGTGAATATTGCTTACAAAGTTAAAGCTATTACAAAAAAATATAACGTTAAACTTATAATTAATGACTCCCCACAATTAGCAAAGAAAATAAATGCAGATGGATGCCACTTAGGTCAATCTGATGGATCAATAAAGGATGCAAGGTTATTACTTAAAAGTAATAAAATAATAGGTATAACATGCCATGGTTCAAAAAAATTAATTTTAGATGCTTTAAAAGAAAAACCAAATTATTTAGCATTGGGATCATTTTTTAAATCAAAATTAAAACCTGGTGCTAAAAAGGCCAGAAAAAATTTAATAAAATGGTCTAAAAAAAGAACTAGCTTGCCCATTGTTGCCATTGGTGGAATTAACAATAAAAATTATAAAACTTTGAGGAATTTAGGAGTAAATTATCTTGCAATATCAAGTTATATTTGGAATAACCCACGCTTAAAACCAAAACAAGCTATTAAAAAACTTAAATAAATGAAAATACAAGGAAACGAAATTAAACCTGGAATGATTATTGAGTTTAATAATGATCATTGGACAGTACTAAAGTCTCAACATGTAAAACCTGGGAAGGGTGGAGCCTTTAATCAGGTAGAGTTAAAAAGTTTAACAAAAGGAACAAAACTAAATCAACGTTTCAGATCAAGTGAAAACATAGAAAGAGCTCAACTTGAAGAAAAAAAGTTTAACTTTTTATATTCAAGTGATGAAGAGTGTTTTTTCATGGAACCAAAAACTTTTGAACAAATTTCTTTAAAATCAGATATTCTAGGTGATAAATTAAAACTACTTTCTGAAAATATTGAAGTAACAATCTCATATCTTGAGGAAAAACCACTCTCCGTTGAATTACCAAATAATATTGAGTGTGTTATTGATAATACAGAAGGTGTAGTAAGGGGTCAAACGGCTGCTTCTTCATATAAACCAGCAAAACTTATTAATGGAGTAGATGTAATGGTTCCGCCTTTTATAGAAGAAGGAGATAAAATTATTTTAGATACCAGAACTTTAGAGTATGTAAAAAAAGTTAATTAAAAATGAAAATTAAATCTTCACAATTCAATTTAATGTATAAAGCCTGCTTAAAAGCTTCAAAAGTTATTATAAGAGATTTTGGTGAAATTGAAAAATTACAAGTTTCTGAAAAGGGTCCTGGAGACTTTGTAACTGCATCTGATAGACGTGTAGAAAAGATACTTATTGAAGAATTAGAAAAATCTAATTATTCATTTTTAACTGAAGAAACAGGTAAGATCGAGGGAAAGAATAATGAAAAAAGATGGATAATTGATCCAATAGATGGAACTTTTAATTTTTTGAATGGGTTACCTCATTTTGCAATTTCAATAGCGTACGAAGAAAAAGCAGAAGTAATATCTGGTATAATATTTGACCCAATAAAAAATGAAATGTATTACGCAGAGAAAGGTAACGGTGCATATTTAAATAATTCAAGAATTAGAGTTTCAAATAAATCAGACTTCAAAAGTGCATGTTTGGTTACCGGAGGACCAAAATTTACAAGTAAAAATAGAAAAAAAATCCTTGATGAATATACTAAAATTTCTATGGAAGTTCGTGCACATATTAGAAAGTCGGGAAGTGCTGCTTTAGATTTAGCTTATGTTGCAGCCGGAAAATATGACGGATATTGGCAAAGAGAACTTAATTACTGGGATATTGCTGCTGGAGCAATAATTGTAAAAGAATCTGGGGGTTTTATAGAAAATTTAACAGGGGAAAGTTTGGGCGAGGGAAAAATTGATTTAGTAGCCTCTAATTCTAAAATACACAAGAAATTAACTGATTTTCTTTAAAAAATTATTGAGCAATTTAAAATATTATTATATTAATTTTAATATGAAAAAAAAAATTCATCCAAATTATCATAAAATTAAAGTTGTGATGACAGATGGTTCCTCATTTGAAACCAAATCTACTTGGGGGAAAGAGGGTGATACACTAAAATTAGATATTGATCCGATATCTCATTCAGCATGGACTGGTGGAAGCCAAAAGATTTTAGATAAAGGCAGAGTAAGCAAATATAATAAAAAGTTCAGTAACCTAAGAAAAGTAAAAAACTAAGTTTATGTCAGATGCACCTTTTATGCCAAAAGCCACTGCGGTTTGGTTAGTCGAAAACACTACTCTAAGCTTTAAACAAATTGCTAATTTTTGTAATTTGCATGAATTAGAAATTAAGGGAATTGCAGATGGAGATGTTGCAAAAGGTATTAAAGCGTACAATCCAATTCTTGCTGGACAATTAACAAGGGAAGAAGTTGATTTATGTTCAAAAAATCATGAAAGAGAGCTCAAGTTAAACAAAAAAAAAGAGAATATAGTTATATCTGAAGGCAGAAAAAAAACAAAATATACCCCAATTTCAAAAAGAAAAGATAGGCCTGACTCTGTTTTGTGGTTGTTAAAAAACTTTCCACAACTTTCTGATGGTCAAATTGCAAAATTAGTGGGAAGCACTAAAGGAACTGTATCATTAATAAGAAATAGAACTTTTTGGAATTTTTCAAGTTTGACAGCTAGAGACCCTGTAATTCTCGGTTTGTGCACACAGATCAACTTTGAGAAAGCGATTGGAAAAGCAAATAGAAGAAAAGAACGAGAGAAAAAATTAAAGGCTAAAGAAGAAAAACTAAAAGCAAAAGAACAAGAGGAAAATAAACAAGAGGAAAATAAACAAGAGGAAAATAAAAAAGAGGAAAACACAAATGAAAATTAATAAAAATCCTACAGTTGGTATAATTATGGGGAGCAAGTCTGATTGGAAAGGTGTTATGGAACACTGTAGCGAGATGTTAAAAGAATTTGGAATTAAAAATGATGTAAGAGTAATATCTGCTCACAGAACTCCTAAAAGACTTGAGAGATTTGTAGCTGAAGCTGAAAAAAAAGATTATGAAGTAATTATTGCTGCAGCTGGAGGAGCGGCACATTTAGCAGGTGTCACGGCTGCTTTAACAACAATACCTGTCCTTGGCGTTCCAATGCCGAGTGTAACGAATGGTGTTGATAGCCTATATTCAACTGTTCAGATGCCAGCTGGCGTACCGGTTGCAACTTTAGCTATTGGTAAAGCAGGAGCAAAAAACTCAGCTTTGTTTGCTGTTGCCATTTTAAGTCAGAAATATCCAAAAATTAAACAAAAACTAAAAAAATATAGATCAGAGTTTGAACAAAATATTCCAACTAGACCATATTAAATCACATATAGACAATATCAACACATCGTGATAACTACACTTTGAAATTACGGAGGATTTATTAAAATAGACGTTAAAGATAATAATGTTGAGCAGGCAATTCGTGTTCTAAAAAGAAAACTTCAAAAAGAAGGTTTTTTTAGAATTATGAAAATGAAAAGTACTTACGAAAAGCCTTCTGAAAAGAAAAAAAGAGTTAAAATAGAGAATATCAAAAGACTAAAAAAGTTTCAGCGACTTAGAAATAGATTTTAATCAATAACAATTTCAGGAGTAAAAATTATGCCGTGGGGCAGAGTTAAGTGGTTTGATGCAAAAAAAGGTTATGGTTTTATAACATCAGAAAATAGCAATAAAGATATATTTTTACACGTATCAGCTTTAGAAAAATCAAAATTTAGAAAAATAAGAGAAAACCAAAAAATTCAATTTGAAATAAAAGAAGAACAGGGTAAGCTAAAAGCTGTAAATTTAAAAAGCAAATAATTAAATATCGCGGGGTGGAGCAGTCTGGTAGCTCGTCAGGCTCATAACCTGAAGGTCGAAGGTTCAAATCCTTCCCCCGCAACCAACAAAAGTGAAAAAAATTATTTTAATATTTTTATCTATAATTTTATCTCTTTGCTTAGTAGAAGTCTTATTAAGGTCTATCTCGATAAAACCTTGGAGTTATGCTGAGTTCAATACTCCGACCTTTTTTAATATAGACAAGTCTCTGGGCTGGAGAGCTAAAGAGGGATCTCACACTATCAAAAATCCTAATAGTGATAAAAAAACTTCTATGACTTTTGGGAAAAAAGGCAATAGGATAAATGAATACCACAATGAATTAAATAATCCTGCAGTTTTGTTTTTTGGGGGTTCTTTCACGCAAGGTTGGGGAGTTAATGATAAACAAACTTATGTGTCTAAACTACAAAATGAATATAAAAATTTCACTTTTTATAATTTTGCTCAAGCAGGTTTTGGAGGGACTCAGTCATTAGTAATGCTGCAGGAGGAGCTCAATCAAATAAAAGATATAAATTTGGTTGTCTATGGTTTTATTGAACATCATGAATATAGAAATGTCGCGAGAAGTGCGTGGTTAGAAACCTTAGCAAAATATTCAAGACGTGGTTATTCTGAAATTCCTAAAATTCCTTATGCATCACTTAATAATGAAAATAAACTTTTAATTAACCCACCAATTGGGTACTTGCAGTTACCCTTAAGGGAATATTCCTCAATAGTGACACTCATAGAAAAATTTTATATGAAACAGATAACAAAAAAAAGAAAGAGGGGTCAAAAAATTATTACCAAAAAAATAATATTAGAGATGGATGAAATTTCTAAGAAAAATAATTCGAAATTTTTATTAGTTATTTTAGATTGGTCAAATGAATTCACAAATGATGAATATAAAAAGTTTATGGCTGACCAAAATATAAGTTTTGTTGATTGTAAGATTTTATTAAATAAAGAAACTTTAATAAAGGGAGACTATCATCCAAATGAAAAAGGTCATAGTATGTACAGCACTTGTATTAAAAACTTTATAAATAAAAATAAACTTCTTTAATTTGATAAACAGAAGTTAGAGATTAATAAAAACATGTTCAACAAATTTAAAAAGAATTTGTACTCTGAAAATGGTGAGGATGGAATTATACAAGAGATTCTAAGAAGAATAAATTTTGAGCAAAACGGATGGTGTTGTGAGTTTGGTGCGTGGGATGGTAAAGTTGGCAGCAATACTTTTAATTTAGTAAAAAATTTTAATTTTAAAGCAATATATATTGAAAATGATGCTGAAAAATTTAAAAATTTAAAAAAGACAGAGAAAGAATATCCTAACATATTAGCTTTAAATAAGACTATTGAGAAAAACAAAAACTCAAACAATTCTTTAACAAAAGTTTTAGAAGGAACGGAAATTCCAATTGATTTTGAAGTTCTTTCAATTGATATTGACTCTTATGACTTGGACGTTTGGGAAACCTTTGAAAAATATCGTCCTAAAATAGTTGTTATAGAAGTAAATAGTTCGATAAAGCCTGGAATAATCCAGCGTCATGACGAAAATAATCAGGGAAATAGTTTTTCGGCAACAGTAAATGTTGGCAAGATAAAAGGCTATGTTCTTGTACAGCATACTGGAAATTGTATTTTTTTAAGAGAAGATTTTATAAATAAGATAAATTATGATGAAGATTTATTAAAAGATCCAAATAAATTATTTGATAAATCCTGGTTAAAAAAGAAAGATGGTCTTTTAAAACCTTTGTTGAAAAAATTATTACCTACTTTTCTAATAAATATTTTAAAAAAGATTAAAATAAAATTTTCTAATTAAGCTGATTTTTTATTGGTTAATTCTTTATAAATATTGTTAACTCTATGCACTTCTTTCGGAATATTAAAATACCCAATATAGTTAATTTCTTCAGGTGAAACATCAAAATGATAATGTCCTGCATCTTTCAAATGTTTATAAGAATGAAAATGAGTATGTTCGCCTGACTCTCTAAGATTTAAATTACCACCAGTAGGATCTCCAGTCCAAAGTACTGAGTAACATTGTAGCTCTGGTCCTACAGGTTCATAAAATTGTAAAAAGTCTTTTACGCACTTCATTTGATTTGGATCATAGTAATCAATTTTAACATCATCATAATCTGGTTGAACGTGTGATTTTATTTTTCCATTAAGAATTCTAATGATACCTGCTAAAGCTACATGGCTATTACCCTTTACTGGAAGATGGGTTTTTAATGATTGTCTCATCGCTTGAGATAAAGACCCTTGCTTTCCTATTCTTTTTTTAATTTTTATTTGAATTACCTTTCCTTTTTTTCCATCTGAGTAATAAATATTTGATAAACCTCCGTGCTTTTTTGCAGTGTATTTACTAACTATACACTCTTTATTCTTTCCGACTCTCGCGATTATAGATTTTGACTCTGAGGTAATAAAATTTTCATTAATAACCAACTCGCCACAGTGTCCCTGTAAACAAGACATAGCTCCAGATCCGGCACCTAATGCATAAGATTTTTCTGAGCCAATATTTTTAGCAATTTCCTTATAATCGAATTCTGTACCAATGTATCTTTTATCGTGCATATAAGGTTCTCCCCCTACATCTATTATTTTTTCATTCCCAGAAATTCCCTCAGATGGACATCCCCAATCTTTTAAGTTTGGGCAGTCGACAACTTCAATATTTACTTGTTCGTAATTCTCTTTTAGTCCAATTAACAATGCTTTTTTTACATCTTCTAGAGAAGGTGTTGCGAATTTTCCACTTTCAAATTTCAGCTTCATGTGATTACTTATAGGATATGAGTACATTAGCAGAAAAATTGGCAGATGCATGGATAAAAAGAGATTTAATTCAACTTAAATCAGATGAACTTCCAAAAAATAGAGAAGATTCTCACGCAATTCAAAAACAATTTCATGCTGTCTTAAAGAAAAAAACAGTTGGCTGGAAAATTGGATTAGTATCAAAGAATTTACAGGACGGTGCAAAAGTCGAAGGTCCCATGATTGGAAAAATTATAGATGAAACAGTTTTAATAAACCCGTCAAAAATTGAATACAGTAAAGTACCTGATTGTATTCTTGAATGTGAATTTTGTTTAAAATTTTTAGAGGATACAAAAATGGTACCTGGTGCTGAAAATAAAATAGGAAACTACGAGGCTTATATAGCTTTAGAACTTGTATCTACAAGAGTTCATTCAGATTCTAAAAAAGGTTTAGATCCAGTTGGAATGATGAATTTAAATATTGCAGATAATGGTGGTGCTGGAGCAATAGTTGTTGGAGATAAAATACAAAATCTGGATAAAGTTGACTTAGACACAATTCAAGTTGAAATAAATTTAAATGGAAAAGTAACAGAACCTTTTTTTAAAGGAGAAAAGCGAGCTGGTCCAAAAATAGCAATTAAATGTATAATTGATGAGTTTAAAGATGATCCTGTAACTTTTAAAAAGGGTGATTGGTTTATGACTGGTTCGGTTATACAGCCTTTTAAAGTCAATAAAGGCGACAAACTTAAAGTCGACTTTAGATCATTAGGTAAAATAAATTTAGATTTTATTTAATTTTTACTTTTTTTCCTGTTTTTGCGCTTTTAATAATTGCTGCGAATATTTTAAGTGATAACAAACCATCTTCTCCGGTAATTTTAGGTTTTGTTTTTTTATTAACAACATCACATAAATGATTAATCTGGTTTGTAAGTGTATATCTACTTTCGCGAGTGCTCTCATCTTTATGTAATATTGGCTTCCACCAACTTCTCTCTTTTTTATTGTACCACTCTTTATAATTTGGAAATTGTATTGAGCTTTTTGTACCACCAATGTAGTAAGCAGATTGATTTGTTATTGGATAAGCGGGGTTTTCACCTGCGGTTAATTCGTAACTCCACGGTGATACTATTGTGTCTGAAACGCTCAGAACACCTAATGCTCCTGATTTAAAAACAAAATTTACTACCGCTGTATCTTCAACATCATATTTTCTGATTTTATTAGAAGATGATGCCTGTACATACTCAACAGGTCCTAACAAATAACAAATTAAATCGATATCATGAACAAGATTTATACCAAGAGGCCCTCCGCCCTTTTTTACTCTCCATTTTTCTTTAAACCATTCTTTATTTTTATATAACCAACACATAACATTAATTGATACTATTTTTCCTAATTTACCATTATTTATTTTATTTTTAACTTTTGTTGAAATTGAATTGTGCCGCCTGTGATATCCAATTAGTAAATGAGTCTTATTTTTTCTTGAAGATGAAATAATTTTTTTGGCTTTTTGGATGTTACTAGAGATTGGTTTTTCTAATAAAACAGGAATTTTAGCATTTAAAAAGCTTATAGTATGCTTTTCATGAAATTGATTAGGTGTTGCAACAATCACAGCGTCAGGTTTATTGTTTTTAATTAATGCTGATGAGTTTTTGTAAAATGGAACGTTAAACTTTTTGGCGTGCGCTCTTGACCTTTCGTTTATATCCACTATTGAATGCAAAACTGCTTTTTTAGAATTTTTAATAGCTATTAAATGTTGGCTGCCCATTAACCCAATACCAACCACGGCTATTTTGGTTTTATTTTTCATTAAAATATTTTATTTGATATATCAACTTGTCCAGGATGGATACAAGCTTTTCCAGCAAACCCGATGCTCTTGGCTAAATTACATGACTTCTCAAAACCTATTAAATCTTTGAAATTAAGATATGAAGTATCAATAGGGTCTTTTGAATGTGAGACTATAAGTTTTCTATAATTAAGAATTTCATTTTCATCATCAGATACTTTAAGATTAATAGATTTAGCTAAATCATGTGATCCAAAAGAGATAACTTTTATTCTTTCTTTAAACTCACAAATTTCCTTAAGGTTTTCAATTCCCTTTTCACTTTCTATAATCGGAATTATATCTGTTTTAAGCTTTTCGTTTGATTTTAAAATTTTATCAATATTTAAAAGTTGTTCTCTGCTTTCGGTAAAAGGAAGAAAAATACCAATAAATTCCTCTTTAACTACAAAGTCTAAATCTTCAATATTGTTAATCCTGATATAAGTTTTTTTTTTATCTACTTTGCAATTTTTAATAATTTTCCTTGCATTTTGTTTTTCATTATCAGGAACTGTAGATTCTAAATCAATTACAACTAGATCAGCGTCTAAAGTATATGCTTTTTTTATTTTTTTTTCCTCATGACCAGGAACAAATAAAACTGATCTATATTTCATATTTACTTAACCTTTTATAGTCTAAGTCAATACCTAAGCCAGGACCTGAGGGTAATTTATATTTTCCATTCATAGCTTTTTTAAAATTTGGGTAGAACTCTTGGTCAATATCAAGGTAAAATCTCTCTATATATGTTTCTTTTTTCATCAAGGATGCTAGTTGAAGAGTGGCAAGAAATCCTGGTCCAAAATAAGCAGTATGAGGCATTACAGAAATATTATTTTTTTCTGCATGTTTTATAATTTTATACATTTCGTAAATACCACCAACTTTAATTACTGACGGCTGAATATATGTAGCAGCTTTTTGCTTAATCATTGACTTAAACTCAAATTCTGTACATGCATTCTCTCCACATGCTATTGGTATTCCAAGCTCTTTATTTAATTTAGCAAGAGCTTCATAATCTTCTGGTGGATATATAGGTTCCTCTAACCAAGTAAGCTTCATATTTTTTAAAAAATCTTTTTTGGCTAGAGTTTCCTCATAAGTCCAAGGACAGTTAGTATCTAACATTAAAGGAAGATTGCCTGTGCCTTTTCTTCCAGCTTCAATACAATTATTTTCTATTTCATGTAATTTTATAGCTTGATAACCATCGTCTAATGATTGTTTACATTTTTGTTCAATAATTTTTGGATCTCCATATCTAAAAAGGCTAGAATAGGCTTTAAATAAATCTTTATTTTTTTTTCCTAATAATTCGTGGATTGGCTTATTTTTTTCTTTTCCTAAAGCATCCCACAATGCTATTTCAACTCCAGATATCGCAAACATTGTAATCCCGTATCTACCAAATAAATGTAAAGATTTTTGAAGTGTTAAAAGAAGCTCTGGTATATTGATGATATCTTTTCCAACGAGTAGTGGAGCAACCATATCCTCAATAGCAATTTTTACAGCTTTCCAACTTGTATAACCAAAAGCCTCACCCCAACCGGTAATACCTTTGTCAGTTTCAATTTTTACTAAGTTAAATTCTAAACTTTTCCATTCTTTTCCATGAAAAATTACTTTCTTTCCTCCATGGCTGAATGGCATACTCAAAGTGATTGCTTTGATTGATTTAATTTTCATATCAATTCCAAATAAGATCTATTAATTTTTGAGGTTTCCAGCTTATAGCAAACCCGTTAGTTTGAATTATTCTATTATTCTTCCAGTCTAATAATGAAAGCCTTAAACCGTGTCCCCGCATCTGAACGAGATCTTTTACGCCATATCCATTTAGCCAAAACTGCATAGCATAATTAGGTGCAAATTTTTTAAAAGTTTTTGGAGCTTTATTAAATGAGTCTCTTAAAAACTTACCCTCACATTTATTGGGATCATTAAGTAAAGACATAGTATAAACTCCAAATCTCATCCAATCCTCTCTTGAAAGGTAAAAACTTGAAGAACCTATACCGTTGCCTTTTTTGTCTAGTAAAAGTTTTGACTTATTTGAGAAGCCAGCAGGTTCAACTATATTTTTTTCGAACCACTTTTTGAAACCCTTTTTCCCTTTCAAGATATTAAATAGATCTAGCATAATTAAATCAGTGTTAATATTGTGATATCTAAATTTATTTTCGCCTGGTGATTCTAAATCGCTTCGATATTTATTAGCTTTTGTTAGTATATCAATTTTTTTTCTGTGTATCTCATTTAATTCATAGCCAACTATGTACTCGTCACGGGCCATCATATTTAATGATTGAAGAACAGTAACATTTCCGTAGTAAGAATCTTTTAATTCTTTTGTATAGAATGAATGATTTTTATTAAGATCAATTTTATTTTGGCATTTTAAAGTTGCTACCACAACACCAACAATTGATTTAGATCTACTTTCTCCGTTTATAGGTTTACTATTATCAACATAGTCCCTTTTCCAATTGTAAATTAGTTCACCGTTTTCGTAGACCATTAAACTCATAATGTCTCGATTATTTACAAAATTGAAAATATTTTTAGGTAAACTATTTATATTTTTTTTAATCTTAGATGGATTTTTAGATTTGTTAAAATTAAGAGATTTTAGTCCACCATTTGATTTATAATCTCTATTCATTAAAGTAGCTTTTCTATACCATCCATAAGCCCAATCAGCGTGAGCTCTACTACATTTTTCGCAATTATCTTTTGGATAAGATACGTTAGGAAATTTTTTATTCCATTCTTTTTTACTTACTTCAGCAGAATTAGCAGGTGTGTAAAATAATAGAATGAATAAAAAAAAAATTTTTTTCATTATCTAAATTTTTTGAAATTTGGCTTTCTTTTTTCTAGAAAGGCTTTAGCGCCTTCTGTCTGTTCACCAGTTTTAAAATAACCAGGAGCAACTTCTTCAACCATACCTTTTTGGGTAATTTTTAAAATTTCTTCAAACTGTTTTCTAAAACTAGCCTTTAAAATCTTTATACAAGTGGGTGCTCCTTTTAATATTTCATCCCCATATTTTTTAACTTCCTCATCTAATTTTTCTCTTTTTACAACAGAGTTGACTAATCCCCAATTCATCATCTCTTTTGCGGAATATCGTTTGCACGTCATCCACATTTCTCTTGCACGTTTATGACCTAAAATATTCGCAGAGTGAGCAACGATTGCTCCACCCGCGGGTGAACCAACCCTTGGTCCGTTTTGTCCAAAAATTGAATTCTCACTAGCAATTGTCAGATCGCAGAAATATGCCATATGGTTTCCTCCTCCAATTGCATATCCATCTACTTTTGCAATAATTGGTTTACTACATTTTGTTAAGTGGATATGAAATTCATATTCATGGTCTTGAAATTCTTTTGAACTTTCCCAGTTCATATCTCCTCCTGCACAAAAAGCTCTATCCCCAGCGCCAGATAAAATAATTACGCCAACATTTTTATCTTTTTCAGCACTATCTAAAGCAGTTTTCAATTCTTGAAGAGTGACGGGTGTGAACGCGTTTAATACTTTGGGTCTATTTATAGTTACATAAGCATAATCACTTTTAACTTCATATATTATATCTTTAAATTGCATGCTGTTTTATTTCCTCTACTGACTCTGGGTTTAATAAAGTTGAAATATCGCCAGGGTCCTCATTTGTTAAACACGATTTTATTACTCTCCTCATTATTTTCATATTTCTTGTTTTAGGTAAATCCTTAACAAATATTACTTTATCAGGCTTAAATGATTTTCCTAAATCTTTTATAATTAAATCAATAAACAAGTTTTCTTTAGGGTTTTTTTCACTTTCAAGAGGAACTATAGATAAAATTATCTTAGATCCTTTTCCTTCATCTGGAATTCCAACGGCCGCAGCCTCTTTGACTTTACCACTTTTGACAATTACACTTTCTAACTCTGATGGACCAATTCTTTTACCTGAAATTTTAATTGTATCGTCTGACCTACCGTGAAGATACCAGTGACCGTCTTTATCCTTACTAGCTAAATCGCCATGAACCCATAAGTCATTTTTTATTACGTTCCAATAATTCTGTATGTATCTTTCATCATCATTCCATAAACTTTTAGTTAATCCTATTGATGATTTTCTCATTACCAATTCTCCCATTTGATCAGCAGATACTTTTTCGCCTTTTGAATCCACAATATCTGCACTCATTCCAGGAATGGGTGCATTAAAAGAACCAACTTTAAAGGGTCTATGCAAGCAACAGTGCAGTATAGATCCAGATACCTCGGTTCCACCAGCTGAATTCATAATAGGTACTTTTGATTTACCAATAAATTCAAATAACCACTTCCATGGTTTTTCTGTCCATGGTTCCCCGCCTGTACAAACAATTCTTAATGAATCTAAATTTAAATTTTTAAAAAGTATTTCATTTTTTGTCATTTGATTTCTAATTAATGCAGGGGATAACTCGGTCCAAGATACTTTATATTTTTCAATTAATTTCCAAAATCTTAATTCATTTGGAAAATCTGGAACACCTTCTGCAATTATCATTTTAGCACCGTGTGATGATGCAATAGTTGCTGATTTCGATCCAACCATCCAACCCATATCTGCCATACATAAATGAACGTCGGTCTGTTTAAAGTCAGCTAGTATTCCTTCATCAAATGCCATTTTTGCTACAAGGCCTATGTGGGTATAAACACATCCTTTTGGTTTTCCTGTGGTACCAGAGGTAAAATGTATTATAGCTGGATCTTCAGCATTCATTTCTTCCGTTTTTAATTTATCTGATACATTTTCAAAGTTACTCCAATTAAATATTTTTTTACCTTTGTCATTTCCCAAAAGGAATATTTTTACTAATGAATTAACTTGGTTCAGATCATCTTTTATTTGATCAAACATTCTTATTTCTTTTGCTTTTCTAAAAGTTTTATCTACTGTGAAAATACCTTTTGCCTTTGAAATATTTAATCTTTCAATTACAGCTTTAGAGCCGTAACCAGAGAAGAGAGGCAAAACGATACAACCTATTTTTAAAATAGCAAAGTAAGCAATATAGGTTTCAATAAATTGAGGCATATAGAGTGCTATTACATCACCTTTTTTGAAACCATTATTTTTTAATGTATTTCCAACCTTTGAGATTCTTTTATCAAATTCTTCATAAGTAATTGAGTCTTCTTCTCCGTCTTCCCTCTCGGAAAAAATAAAAGTTTGCTTAAAAAATTCTTTATCTTTGTGGCGATCAATGCAATTAAGTACGATATTTGTTTTGCCATCTACACACCATTTAGTCCAAGGTATACCTTTGCTTTCATCCATAATTTTAGAATATGGTTTAAAAAATTTTAAATCAGCAAATTTAATTACATTATCCCATAACCATCCAGGATCAGACGAGCTTTTTTTTTCAAGATCATCATAATCTTTTGTTTTTGAAAAATTTAAAAACTTAGTAAGTTTAGAGCTTTTAATTAAGTCTTTAGATGGTTTCCAAATGATTTCTTTTGACACTGGTTTAGATATACATTCCTTCTTTGATTTTAATAATATTGTACATTAAATCATTTAGTGGTGTTTTAATCCCATGTTTTTTTCCAATTCTTGATACAGCTCCGCTAATAAAATCTATCTCAGTTTTTCTGTGCTTTAGTACATCAAAAGCCATGGAAGATTTATTGGTTTGTCTTGAGTCTATAATTCTGTTGAACATTTCAAGACAATCTTTTTCACTTACATCAACACCATCTGCTTTAGCGACTTCTCTTGTTTCTAAGATTATTTCTTTACCTAGATTTCGAGACATATTTTGATTTTTGTTAGATATGTAAAGATCAGTATGGTGAAGATCGAATATTGCTGAAAGAGGACCTATGGCTGTAAGTGCAAATAATTTCATCCATTTTCTTCTTTTAATATTCTCTTCTGCAAAAGTTTCTAACCCATGTGCAGTAAATACTTCAGCAAGATTTTTGACTCTTTCGCTATGACCACCTTCATATTCTCCAATCCAAGATGGTAAGCTCGCGTGGTTTTGAATAATTCCAGGTCCTTGAATACTAGATGCTTGAGTAGTTGATCCACCCAAAACTTTATCTTTGCCAGCTATATTTTGCATAATTTCCTCGTGGCCTATTCCGTTTTGAAAAGACATAAGCATGGTTTTGTCTCCAATAATATTCTTCGAGTTCGTAAGCGCCTGTTCTAAAGCTGTTGCTTTACACATTATAATTATAGCATCAACTGGTTGTAGTTTTTTTGGGTCTGTAGTTGCCTCAATTTTAACTGTTCTATCGCCACCATGGCCCATCATTTTTAGACCCTTGTTATTTATTTCATCTACGTGTTCTTTCCACACATCAATAAGTACTACGCTTAAACCTTTTTCGGCTAATAAACCGCCGAAGAGACAACCCATAGCTCCTGCGCCAAGTACAGCAACTTTTGTATTTTTATTAATCATTAAGCTTTCATTTTGACTTGAACACCAAAAAAACCAGTTGGCTTTATTAGTAAAACTACGATCATTAAGAGGAATGCGTAAGCATCTTTGTGACTACCTGATATAAAGAAGGCACATGCGGTTTCAAAAAGTCCAACTGTAAAACCACCAATAATGGCACCAGGTAAACTACCAAAGCCTCCGACCACGGCAGCCGCGAAAGCTTTTAATAAAATTATATATCCCATATAAATAACTACTTGGTAAGTTGGGCCAACTAAAGTACCAGCTATTCCTGCTAAAGCACATGCGATCCCAAATATAATTGAAATATATAAAGGAACATTTATCCCAACAAGGTTTGATACTACTTTTGAATAAGCAACGGCTCTTACCCCTAACCCCATTTTAGTTTTATTTAAAAAAAAATATAAAGCACCAGCAACAATAAAACCTGTTACTAACATCCAGAGGTAAGTCATTGGTAGCGTCACTCCTCCAAGTGTTATAGGCAAACCTAAATCAGCATGGAATGGGTGGGCTGTTGGATCCCAAATTACGTAAGCTACGTTTTGTAAAATAACTGATAAACCAAAACCACATATTATTATACCCATACCAGCAACTGTGTAACCACCACCTTTTTTAGTTAGTGGTCTTAAAAATATTCGCTCAATCAATATTCCAAATAAACCCATAGTTACAAAGGCTAAGAAAAGACCAATTACATATCCTACCCAACCGTATGCCTCAGGAAATATTTTATAAATTATTTCTCCATCTATGAGAAAATTATAGACGGTTAAGCCAGTGAAAGCGCCAAGCATAAAAAATTCACCATGTGAAAAATTTACTACATCTAAACCAGTGTAAATTAAAGAAATTCCTACAGCGACTAATCCATAAATTATTCCAACTGTAATACCTATTATCAAAACACCTTTAAGAGACTCAAGGTTCATATCCGGACTTATGCTTATGAATATTAAAAAAATTAATGTAAAAGTAAGCATTAAAGCATTTTCAATTTTTGAAGTTAATCTAAGTTTTTTAAACATTAACCGTAGTACCTCCCCCGCCTAAATAAGAGTCTTTCACCGACTCGTCGTACATTAATTTTTTTGAATCTCCTTCAACATTAATAGCTCCATCCTTTATAACGTATCCATAGTCTGCAAGTAAAAGAGCCATTCTTACGTTTTGTTCAACTACTAATACTGTAAGTCCATCTTTTCTAATTTTGTTAATATTTTTAAATATATCCATTACAATCTGGGGCGCTAAAGCGGCACTAGGTTCATCTAACATTATCATTTTGGGGTTAGACATTAATCCTCTACCGATACAAAGCATTTGTAATTCTCCACCTGATAGGGTAGCTGCAAGTTGATTTTTTCTCTCATTTAATCTTGGAAAATAATTAAAAACTTTTTCTAGGTTATTTTTTAAATCAATATTTGATTTTAATACAAATCCACCCAATCTTAAGTTTTCTAAAACAGTCATGGCTGGGAAAACATCTTTTCCTTGTGTTACTTGGACTAAACCTTTTTCAACAATTTTATGGGGAGCAAGATTTTGTATTTCCTCACCATCAAAACTTATTGTTCCTTTCCAAGCTCTTATTATTCCTGAACACGCTTTAAGAATAGTAGATTTACCAGTTCCATTACCACCAAGTAATGCAACTATGGATTGATTTTTTACTTCCATATTTGAACCATTTAAAATTTGGACACTGCCGTAACCGGAAACTAAATTATTTATTTTAAGCATGCTGTTGTTTTTAAGTCTTTAATATGTTTTCCTGCATTTAATTAAATTAATTCCTAGTCGTCAATTAAAAACGCCGAGGAATTTTAAAAACAATAAGGGGGAAATAATGAAGAAAATAAATATTATTTTTTCAAGTCTAGTGTTCACTGCTAGTTTACTAGTTACGACATTGGCGCAAGCTGATAACATCAAAATTGGTGTTTCTTTCAGAATGCTGTCAGATGTTGGTTACAAGCATGGAATGCTAATTGAAGACACGGTCAAAATGTGGAACTCTCAGGGTGGAATTAATGGTAAAAAAATTGATTTAACTCTTTACAATGATGAGTGTAAGTCTGAAAAAGGTGTAGCAAATGCAACGAAGCTTGCTTACCAAGACAAAGTCCACGTTATAATTGGATCTAGCTGTAGTTCTGTTACATTACCTATGGTACCTGTAATAACTAAAGCTGGCGTTCCACAAATTATACCTCACTCGACAAGTTCAAAAATAACGATGACGGGTAGTGAATATATATTCAGAGTACCTGTTTCATCTAGATTTTATAAAATTGTGCAAGGAAAGTTTACTGCTGAACAACAAGGGAAAAAGATAGCTTATATCTATGTACCTGACCAAGCGAGTATGGTCTTTGCAAAAGAGATGATGAAGTATATGAAAGATGAATATGGAGTTGATCCTGTTTATCAAGTTCAAGCTGGTGAAAAAGAAACTGACTTTAGATCATATTTAATGAAAGCTAAAGCAGCTAACCCAGATGTAATTGTTTTATCAGGATTAGTTGATGAAACTGTTCGTATGCTTGTACAATCTTACGAGGTTGGAATACCAAAAGGTGTTCATAGAGTTGCAAATTCTGTAGCATCAAAAGTAGAAGTACCAACAAACGCTGGTAAAGCAGCTGTTGGTGTTGTTTACTCTGCTGCATTTGCGGCATCTGACACACGACCAATTGCTAAAAAATTTGTGAAGATGGTTAAAAGTAAATACGGTGTAACACCGGGCCATGATTTTTCACAAATGCAAGATCTATTAGACATGCTAAAACCAGCTTTAGAAAAAGTTAACTTTACTGGCAATTTAGCTGCTGATAGAAACGCTGTTAGAGATTCAATAGCTAACATTAGAAACTTTACTGGATTAGCTTCTGGGCCGATAAGTTTTTGTGCAGCAGGATCTCCGGAGTGTAGAGATGGTAACAAAACGCCTGTTATGATTGAATACACTAGAGGTGGTAAAAACTGGAAGACAGCAGTAGCTGGTACAGTTACTTTTAAACCTACCGACGGTCTGTAATAAATAAAAATTTATGAGCGGTGATTAAAAACCACCGCTCATTTTTAGTTTCAAGAGTAAAAATAATGGAAAAATTTAAAGATATTATTAGACAGTATCCTTTTTTAGGTTTCATTATTGCTTTTTTTATTTTGATGGCAATACCATCAATTTTTTTTACCGATCTTTATCAATCTCATTTATCAAGTCTAATTTTTATAAACATCATTGTTGCAGCTGGTTTGAATATTGTTAAGGGTTATTGCGGACAAGTTACTGTTGGACACGTAGGTTTATATGCTGTTGGTTCTTATACTGCTGGATGTATGTTTATGTATCTAGGTGCATCGCTATGGATAACTTTGCCAGTTGCTATTTTAGTAACAGGTTTGTTTGGTGTTGCTTTTGCAATTCCATCTTTTAGACTTGAGGGACCATATTTAGCACTTGCCACTTTAGGAGGTGGTGAAGCTATAAGACTATTTATTGAGAACGGTGAATTTTTTGGTTCGACTTATGGTATTTCAAGTATATCTCAACCTGAACTATTTGGGATTACTTTTGATACACCTGATAAGTATTATTATATTTCAATGCCTATAATGTTAATTGCAATATATTTCTCTTTCAGTGTTTTAAGATCATCAATCGGACGAGCCTTCATGGCAGTTAGAGAAGATCCTATTTCTGCAGCTGCATCAGGAATAAATGTAAAAAAACATAAAATGTTAGCTTTTATTTTAAGCGCCATGTTTGCTGGAGCTGCAGGAGCTGTTTACGCTCATTTACCACCGGGTTACATCCATCCAAATAATTACACTGTTATTGAAATGGTAACTTTCCTTGCCATGGTTGTATTTGGTGGTTTAGGACACATATGGGGAGGAATAATCGGAGCTGTGATAATTACCATTGTTTACGATTTAACAAGACCGCTTTATGAATATCAATTATTTATATTTGGTTTAACTATTGTTTTGACAATTTTATTTATGCCAAAAGGTATTGGCGGTTTTATTGATAAATACTTCATAGACCGAAGATTTAAAAAAAAACAAGGGGTGGCTAGTAAATAATGCTTTTAAAAACTAAAAAATTAATGAAGGCATTTGGTGGTTTAAAAGCTATTAATAAAGTCGATTTTGAATTACCTAAAAATGAAATTAGAGGAATAATTGGACCAAATGGCTCGGGCAAAAGTACTTTTTTTAACTTAGTATCTGGTGTTTATGATCCTGACCCAGGTAGTTATATAGAATTTGATGGACATGATATAACTAATGAACCTCCACATAAAGTAGGTGAACTCGGCTTGGCAAGAACTTTTCAATTATTGAGATTGTATCAAGATATGTCAGTGATAAACAATGTAATGTCTGGTTATCACACTTTAGTTCCATACAAGTTTATTGATGCGGTAATAGGTAGAAAAAAAATTTGGGATCAGGAAAAAGTAATTAAAGAAGAAATGATGGAACTTTTATCCTTTGTAGGGTTAGCAGATTATGCAGAGATGAACGCTAGTGAATTATCTGGAGGTCAAAGAAGACTTCTCGTTTTAGCTAGAGCTATTGCAGGAAAACCAAAGTTATTAATGTTAGATGAACCTGCTGCAGGTCTATCACCGGTGAACGTTGATAATTTGATGAAGATATTAATGCGGTTAAAAGAAAAATATGGCTTAACACTAATTATAATTGAGCACATATTAAAAGTGGTTATGGACACCTGTAGTAAAGTTACAGTTCTTGATCATGGTGAAAAGATAGCAGAGGGAACCCCTTCCCAGATCAAGGATGATAACGCTGTAATTGAGGCTTATTTAGGTAAAAAAATGGATGACGAAGAAATGAGAAAAGCACTTGCAGTTTAATACGGACGATATATGATTTTAATTAATAAATTAAGATTCTAAGACTGTGAAAAACAAAATAAATAAAGAGCTAAAAGCCAAAGGTTTCATAAGAATAAGAAACGTCCTTAATTTTCAAAAAGATATCAAGCCTGTACTTAATGATTTAGAAGCAAAAGCTAATAAACTAATAGAAAAGTACTTTACAACGAAGGAAGCGAAGAGATTATTTAAATTAAAGTTTCAGGATAAGTATTTTGCATTAACCAAAAAATCTGGGGTAACTTTTGAAAAAGTTTTTAATAATAGACCCCCACAAAACTTTAAAAAACATGAAAATGTTGAATATTTTAATCCTGAGTCAATATTCAATTTAATTAAATCGGATAAAATTTTAAATGTAGTTGAGAAAATTATTGGTAAAGAAATTTTTTCAAATCCAGTTCAAACTTTTAGGGTGAAAAAACCAAATATAAATTCAGGTAAAAATTTTATGGATGGTTTAATTGGTAGAACACCATGGCACCAAGATGAAGGAACTATAAATAAAAAAGCAAGATTCAAAACTGACTTGGTGACAGTCTGGATACCATTTACAAAAACTAATGCTAAGAACGGCTGTATGTTGGCTGTACCTAAAAGTAATAAACTAGGTTTGTTAAATCACCACCACGGATCAAAAGGTCAGGTGGAAATAAAAAATTCAGAACTTATCCATAAGTATAGCAAAATGGTTCCACTTGAAGCTGATGTTGGCGATATAATTATTTTAGACAAAAGATTAATTCACTGTTCTCTTCCAAATGTTTCAAAAAATATTAGGATAAGTATGGACATTAGATTTCATAAAGCTGGGCAAAGTTCAGGGAGAGAGCCATTACCAAGTTTTTATGTAAGAAGTGCCAAAAAAGAAAATATCAAAGTTAAAACTTACCAACAATGGGTCGCTCTTTGGAACAAAGCTTACATGAAATCATTAAACAAGGGATATACATTCAAATATTATTTACCTGTTTATAAACATTCCAAGCAAGATTATTCTAAGAAATTAAATTAATTTATGAAATCAGTTACGGAAAGGGTCTACCTTACAGACTTTATTCTTGCATGCCTTGCTTATTGCCTATTTGTAGGAAGTGATTCAATTGTTAAATACTTAGGTTCAGATTATTCAATTGTTCAAATTATTTTTGTAAATTCTTGGTTCGCTTTAATTCCAATAGTTTTGTACACGCAAACTTTAAATGGTTGGAGAAAATTAAAAAAAGCTAATTTTACAGTTCACTTTTTTAGAGCTTTAACAATGGCTTTAGCATTATTTTTCGGTTACACCGGTTTTTACCGATTACCAATGGTTACGATGTACAGCATTGTATTCTTGATACCTTTAATGATTACAATTGGATCAGTTTTCTTTTTAGGTGAGGTGGTAAGATGGAAAAGGTTTACAGCAATATTGATTGGTTTTATTGGAGCAATAATTTCCATTAATCCTTTTGGTACAGAGTATGATAATTATATTTTTTTAGCGCTTTTCTGCCCAATATTTGCTTCAGCAAGTTATTTAATAGTTAGAAAGTACGGTTTTAAAGAAAATTTATTCTCATTTTTGATTTATGGAAAAATATTAATGCTTGTTTTAACAGGAGTTTTTGCTTTATTTATTTTTAAGCCAGTCTCTCTAGACCACTTAATGTTAAATGGGGCTGCAGGTTTAATGAGGGGAATTGCAACAATTTTTGTAGTAAATGCAGCAAGACATTTACCCGGAGCTATTTTTGGCTCAATTCTTTATGTACAAATATTTGGTGGGGTTTTAGTGGGTTATTTTGTTTTCTCTGAAATTCCAACACTAAATAATTATATCGGGAATATAATAATAATAGGCGCAGGTTTATATATTGTGTTTAGAGAAATGCAGCTTAAGAAAAATATTGTTACTTCAACAGCTAGACACCCGACTATCCCTATTAAAAAAGATTAAAGTTTCTTTTTAAAATTTTCTAGAATTTCTTCACTAACATTTACTGAATTTTCAGGCCCAGGAAACTTCCCCTCTAAACTATCTTTAATAAATGCTTTTAAGGCTTTAACTCTTTCGATTTCAATTTCATCTTTCATCTTTTTTAAATTTGTATAAGCTTTTGCATGTCTAGGGGACTTTTCTTGCTCACCACAGATATCATTCATGAAGAGATACATAACATCGGCTTTTTTTCCAGATCCAAGAGATACAGTAACAATACTTGTCCTTTTTGATATTTCCCCCATAATATTTTCAGGAATAACTTCACATTCGGCTGAAAAGGCACCAGCATCTTCTAAACGTTTAAATTTTTTATATAATTCGTATGCTTCATCAGCAGTTTTACCTACAGCTCTTAATCCACCAATCCATGTTGATTTTCTAGGAACTAAACCTAAATGACCCATAACTGGAACATCTTCTTTTGCAAGCATAGTAACAACATCCATACTTCTAGCAGTCATAACCGCATCAGCACCATTCTCTAAAGCTTTAAAGGCACCACGTAACACATCTTCGGCTGTAGGATAATTATGTAGTTCAAGTGCTGCTGTATAAAAAAGAGATTTAGATCCTCCCCGAACCTTCTTAACATTTGAAGCACTTCCTATTATCATGTCAAAACCAGCTTCTTCAGCTGCTTTTGCCTCTAATGAATTATTTGCAGTTACTTGTGTAAGAATTTTTTTTCCTTTAGCTTTTATAATATCATCTACAGTGACAGTTCTTTTTGCAGGATTAGCCGCCCAAGTATAAATATTTTTCATTTTTATATTTAACCAAATTATTCTATATTTTTCAATTTTGACTATATTTTTTTGAGAAAACCTAAATTCTAAACTTTGATTTTCTACTATCTTTTAAGAATGCTATCACAGTATCTTTGGTTAGTCGTTCAAATGATTTTCCAAAATTAGATACCTTTTCAATTATTTTAGGTGGCATTGTGATGATTTGGCAACCTAATTGCTTGGCTTGAATATAGTTATATGGTTCTCTTACGCTTGCCCAAAGTATTTCAACCTTATTTTTTTTATTGGTCATTTGTACAGCTTTTTTAATAATAGGTACTGGATCTTTACCAACATCAGCCATACGACCAGAAAAAATTGAAATGATTGAATTAGTTTTATTATCAAGACATCTATTGATTTTCTTAACTTGAGCAATTGTGTAAACAGCAGTTATATTAAGTTTAATTCTTTTTTTGTTTAATTTTCTTATTAATTGACCGGTAAATTTTCCTTTGCTGTTTACTACAGGAATTTTAACATAAATATTTTTTCCCCAAGAGTTTATTTTCAAAGCTTGTTTTTCCATATCTTTAAAATTATCTGCAAAAACTTCTAAAGAAATTGGTTTCTTTTTACAAATTTTTAGTAAAATTTTTGAATATTTTTCATAACTTTTGGCGCCAGCTTTTCTCATTAAGCTTGGATTAGTAGTAAAACCATTAACAATTGATTTTTTATTAAACTTATTTATTGCCTTACTGTCGGCAATATCACAGAAGATTTTTGTTTTTGGCATTTTTAAATATTTTTAACTATGTCTTCTGTCATTTTTTTAGCGTCAGCAAATAACATCATAGTATTTTCACGGTAGAAGAGTTCATTGTCAACACCTGCATACCCTGGGGATAAACTTCTTTTAACAAACAAAACAGACTTACATTTTTCAACATCTAATACTGGCATTCCAAAAATTGGGCTTTGTGGGTCAGTTTTTGCGACAGGGTTAGTAACATCGTTAGCACCAATAACAAAAGCAACATCTGTATTTGCAAAGTCATTGTTAATATCATCTAATTCAAATACTTCATCATATGGCACGTTTGCTTCTGCTAATAAAACATTCATATGTCCAGGCATTCTTCCAGCTACAGGGTGAACAGCATAAGAAACTTTGATATCGTTTTTCTTTAAAGTATCTACCATCTCCCTTAGTGCATGTTGAGCTTGTGCAACTGCCATACCATACCCTGGAACAATAATTACTGAGGAAGCATTTTTTAAAAGAAATGCTGCGTCTTCTGCATTACCACTTTTAACTGGCTTTTGATCTTTTTTCTTATCTTTGCTAACGCTTGCGTCTCCACCAAATCCACCAAGTATCACACTAAAGAATGATCTATTCATTCCCTTACACATTATATATGAAAGAATTGCACCTGATGATCCTACAAGTGCTCCTGTTATTATTAATGCTGTATTTTCTAAAGTAAAACCAATACCAGCTGCCGCCCAACCTGAGTAAGAATTTAACATTGAAATTACCACAGGCATATCTGCTCCACCAATTGGAATAATTAAAAGAACGCCAATTAAAAAAGATATTACGATCATGCTCCAAAAGAAGCTTTCTGACTGTGAGCTACATAAAAAATAAATTAATACAAAAATTGATATTCCAATTAATAAATTAACAATGTGTTGGCCAGGAAAAGTAATAGGCGATCCTGACATTATTCCTCTTAGTTTTAAAAAAGCTATTATTGAACCAGAAAAGGTAATTGCACCTACTGCTGCACCAATTGACATCTCAATCAAGCTTGCCAGTTTTATATCGCCTGGGATACCAAGGTTAAAAGCTTCTGGATTTTTAAATGCAGATATAGCTACAAAAACTGCAGCTAAACCAACAAGACTATGAAAACCAGCTACTAACTCTGGCATAGCAGTCATTGGAATTTTAAAAGCGATAAATGCTCCGATTGCTCCACCAATAAGTAAAAATATAAACACATAAATTGTTGAAGTAGAAAAGTTACCTACTGTTAGAAAAGTAACAGTTATAGCAATTATCATTCCTAGAATTCCAAAAAGGTTTCCTTGCCTAGATGTTTCAGGTGAAGAAAGACCTCTGAGCGCAAGAATGAAAAGTATTCCCGAAATTAAATAAAATATTGCTGATAGGTTTGCTGATATCATTATTTATTCTTCTTCTTTTTCTTATACATTTGAAGCATTCTTTGAGTAACTAGGAATCCACCAAATATATTTACTGCGGCTAAAACTATGGCCAAAAATCCAAAAATACTTGAAGTTTCAAAAATGTTTTCTGAAGAGCCTGCTAAAGCAGCGATAATTGCACCAACAATAATTACTGAAGAAATTGCATTTGTAACAGACATTAGTGGTGTATGAAGAGATGGTGTAACACTCCAAACTACATAGTAACCCACGAAAATTGCTAAAATAAATATACTAAATCTAAATATAAACGGATCAATTTCCATATTAATTTTGCTCCTTTAATAAAGTATTTTTAATTATTTCATCCTCAAGATTAATAACAAATTGCTTTTTGTCTCTACTATAAAGATTTCTTACAAAGCTAAATAAATTTTTTGAATATAAATTTGATGCTGTTAAAGGTAATTTGTTCATAACATTTGATATTCCAATTATTTTTACACCTTTTTTGTCAACAATTTTATCAATTTCAGAATAGGCAGAATTGCCACCTTGGGAAACTGCTAGGTCAAAAATAACTGATCCTGATTTCATGCTGTCGATCATTTTTTCATTTATTATTCTTGGTGCAGCTCTTCCGGGTATTAGCGCTGTGCAAATAATAATATCACTTTTTGATGCCGCTTTTTCTAACATTTCAGCTTGTTTCTTTTTAAAATCTTCGCTTGCTTCCTTGGCATAACCACCTTTCGTTTCTAAATCCTCAGAACCCTCTACTGTTAAAAATTTACCTCCTAAACTTTCTACCTGTTCTTTTGCGGTTATTCTAACGTCTGTTGCAGTTACTATAGCTCCTAATCTTTTTGCTGTTGCTATTGCTTGTAAGCCAGCAACTCCAGCACCTACTATTAAAACTTTTGCTGCAGGAACTGTGCCTGCTGCTGTCATCATCATCGGAACTGCTTTTTTGATATTCGTAGATTGACTCGATTACTGCCCTGTAACCTGCTAAATTGGCTTGTGAAGATAAAACATCCATAGATTGAGCCCGTGTAATTCTAGGAAGTAAATTTAATGCGAAAATTTTAAATTTATTTTTTAAAAATTTTTTATCTTTATCTGGATTGTAATTAGAAACAATAAGATTAGAATTTTCTTTAAATAGTTCCATCTCTTTTTCTGTTGGAAAATTAACTTTACAAATTAAATCAGATTTAGATAAAACTTCATCAGGACTATTTAAAACTTCTGCTCCATTATTTTTATAATCACTATCGTCATAACCTAGGCTTGCACCATATCCTTTTTCAATTAAGACTTTTAATCCTAAGTTTAGAAAGCTTTTGCTTGTATCTGGAGTAATTGAAATTCTTTTTTCTGGACTTGTTTCTTTTGTTGACCCAACGTTCATTTAAAAATTAACCTTGTCTAGCTTTGAATTTGGGTTTTTTTTTATTAATTATGTAAATCTTTCCTCTTCTCTTAACCATTTTTGAATTAAGATCTCTTTTTTTTAATGATTTTAAAGAACTTGAGATTTTCATAATTTTTTAAAGCCTGGCAACGACCTACTCTCCCATATCTTAAGACAAAGTACCATCGGCGCTGAAGGGCTTGACTTCCGAGTTCGGAATGGGATCGGGTATTACCCCTTCGCAATAATCACCAGGCAAGAATTTATATTATTTTTTTTTAGACTTGTAAATAGTTTATAGATGGTCAGCTTAGTAGCTTTGGTGGGCGTGATAAGAATCGAACTTATGACCTCTACGATGTCAACGTAGCGTTCTACCATTGAACTACACGCCCAATTAAATTATCTTATTTTTTTAAATGAAATTATTAGACATATCCAGGGTAAATATTGCAGCACTAAATGTTTCGATATTTCTGTTTCCCTTAGCAGCTCTTGCAGGAAACTTTATAATAAACATTAATGTTTTATTGATATGTTTATTTGGTATTTTTGCTTATAAAAAAAAATTTTTGAAGTTTTATCTTATTAAATCAAATTTTTTTATATTTGTATTTTTCTTATTTATAATAATTGTTTCTTTTTTCAATTATTTTTTAAATGTAAACTATGATGGTTTTTTAAAATCTTTATTATACTTAAGATACCTTATCCTTTTTTTAGTTTTAACATTCATGATTGAAAACAAAGATTTAAATATAAAATTACTATTAATTAGTTGTGCTTTAATAATGTCTTTTATCGGAGTTGATATTATTATTCAGACACTTTCTGGCAAAAATATTTTTGGTTTAGAAAGTTTAGGTAGACATAACTCTAGTATTTTTGGGGAGGAACTGATAGCTGGAGGGTATATGCAAAAGTTTTCGTTATTAGCTTTGATCTGTATACCTTTTGTTTTTAATAAGCTTGACTCAAAAAAAAATATACTTTTTTTTATACTTATAATAATTTTTTTTTCAGGGATTTTATTTTCTGGTAATAGAATGCCTTTAATTTTGTTTACTATCTCAATGATATTAATGATGACATTTCTAGATAAATTAAGAGTTAAAATTTTCATTAGTTTAATTTTTTGTACCTTAATTTTCATCTTTACTTTTAATAATAATCTAGAATTTAAAAAACACTATAGTAATTATTATTACCACTCATTAAATTTATTTGAGAATTTTTTAAAATATTCTAAAGAAAAATATCCTGAACTGGAAAATAAAAAAGATCAATATTTCGTCAAAGAGTATGCAAAAGGAAAAGATAGAGAGAAACTCAGAGAGAAATACACCTTTGCGCCCATTGGAAGTGGTCATATACCAATTTATTTAACTTCCTATGATATTTTGACTGATAATTTATTTTTTGGAGGAGGCTTAAAATCGTTTAGATTAAACTGCAAAAGTAAACTACATTTACCAAATAGAGTTTGTTCTTCGCATCCACATAATTATTACTTAGAATTACTAAACGATACTGGATTGATAGGAACCATGATTCTTTTATTAGGACTATTTTTTCTTGTAAAAAATAAATTATATAATTTGAAAAATTTTAATGAGAGAGATAAGCTTGTTGCAATCTGTTTTTTGATAATTTTATTTGCAGAATTCTTTCCGCTTAAAAGTTCTGGAAGTTTCTTTTCAACATCGAGTGCTTCATTTATTTTTTTTATATTAGGATTGATAAATGGTATCAGGGGAAAAACAAAGAGAAATTAAAAACAGCTTTTTAATTCTTGAACTACTTTTTCTGAGATTGACTCCTCTAAACTAAACCATATTGGAAGGCATGTGTGTTGAGACGGTAAATCTTTACAATTACCCAATGCATAATCATAAACTTTTGAAGTAGTAGTTTTTAAATTGGGAAGTAAATCAGATATCTTTTTTTTTGGTGAAATTATTGTAAATTTATAATAATTCCCAATATTGTCGTTAGTATTTTGACTTATATATTTAATTTTTAACGAATTACATGTTTCCAAATACTTTTGAGCAGTTTTTGATTTGTTTTTAATTATTTCCTCGTACTCTTTTACAACTGAATAAATCATTAAAGCTTGGAGTTCTGTTAAACGAAAATTACATCCTATTGGCATTTTTTGTTTAAATCTGTCGTATGCATTAAAATCCTTAAGTAAGTTTCCTACATTATTATCATTTGTTACTGCAATACCCCCTTCTCCTGCAAAAATTGCTTTTGTGGAATAATAGGAATAAACACCAGCGTTTCCAAATGTGCCGGCAAATTTTTTATTTAAATTTGAGCCAAAACTGTGTGCTGCATCTTCTAACAAGATAATATTTTTTTCTTTACAAAATTTGGCTATTTTTTCAATATCTGGATTTATTATTCCTCCAATATCACTCAACATTATAACTAATTTTTTAACATCTCCTTTATAATTTTTTACAGACTTTTTTAAATCGTTAAAACTTGGCATTAAAGTTGTTAATTGACAGTCTATATATCCAACAATTTTATATCCTGCTGTACCAGTTATAGTTTTAACTCCATACATTGTATTTGATTGAATCATTATGTCAGTTCTTCCATAATACTCTTTGTAAATTAATAATAAGGAAACAAGACCACTTCCATTTGAGTTAAAACAAACAGCATTTTTTGAACCAGTTATTGCTCTAATTTTTTTTGATAAGGCTTCGTTCCATGGACCCTCGGCTAAACTTCCAGTATTAAATATTTTATCTTGCTTACTTTTAAAAAAGTCGATTGATTTAGTTGGTAATTTTATAGTGCCCATAAACTAATTTTTTTGTTGAAATTTACCAAATACGGTTTCATCTATAATATCAGAATATTCTCCATTATCAGAATATGCTTTAAAGAATTTTTTAGGATTTTTTTTATATATAATTCTGTAAAACTCAGGAGCCATACTAAAAGCTAGTGTAAATTTTCCTGGAATTACACTCCATACATTTTTATATTTTGAAGAGGAGTTTATGTGAAACAAATAATTTCTATTTTCTTTTCTTAAAGATATTTCATTTTTTTCCCCTACATACTTATCTAGTATTTCAATTTTTGGGTTTAATTTTTTATGCTCATTTATCATAAAATTAAAATATTCCTCAACTTCTTCTCTCTTTGATAAGCTAATTCCTCCAATTAATCCAAAGGACTTTTCTTTTGTAATTATATTTATGCACTTTTTTCTAAAATAATCTAATTCAACAAAAGAATTTGTGTCTGCTGTGACATTTTTTACTACTGCTATAGGCGCGAAGGACTTTTTAATCTTAACGTCTGAGAATTTTTCAATATCTCCTCCTAAACAAATAGCTGCTTTTTGACCTTTTATTGTCTCTCTTTTACATTCTGCTAATACTTGATCTCCATCATTTTTTATATTTATTAGCTCGTTATCCGTAAAAACTTCTAAACCATTTTTCATTGCTGTTGTAAGCATATCTCTTAATAGTATACGAGAATTAGTAGTAAAGTCCGTTGTTTTAACTTTATAAAATTTTTGTGGATTTTTTAAGATTTTAAAAAGGTTTTTTAGAATTGGTAAATAATATTTTGATGTAACACTCTCTAGTATACCTGCTCTCCGTCTGAGCCAATCATGTTTTTTTATACCTTCGATTAATGAGATAGACCTGGCTATAGAGTACATCCAAGGTAAAATTAATTTTCTATTTTTTAATCTATATTTAAAATTTATATAATTTGGAGAGAACCAACCCTTTTGTTCATCTAAAATTTTTAATCCTTTTTCTGATGGGCTCAAATTCATTTTTGGAAAGCTAGAGTAAAATTCTAAAATATCATCAAGTGACCCTAAGATATATTTAAGTGTCATCATTTCATCCTTTACGAGTGTATAAAGAGAACCGGTGTGAACCCATTCATGAAATTCTCTTGTTGTTGCAGAAGCTAGTTTTTTTCTTTTTTCTATTAGGGCTACTGAATATCCCTCTCTAGTTAAAATTTCTGAGAGGGAAATTCCTGCAATTCCGCCCCCAACAATTATCCAATCAAACTTTTTCATTTTTTCAATTAATTTTATTTTGTAGAATAAATAGTTTTTAGGAGACCCTGTTTTAAAGTTGTAAAATTATTATTTTTATATCCTAAAAAATTTCTAATTTTATTAAAAGTACCAGATGATTTTTTAGGATCAAAAGTATCTAGTTTACGTTTAATTACTCTTGGGTTTGCTGATAAGATTTTTTTAATTAATTTAAAAAGATGGTTGATGCTTATGGAATTTCCTGTGCCCACATTTAATACTTTGAAATTTTTTTGTTTTTGAATTTTATTCATAGAGTCTAAAATTATATTTACGACATCATCAACATAAATAAAATCTCTGGTTTGATAACCTCCATTTATTATTATAGTTCTATTTTTTTTCATACTTTCTATGAAAATTGGTATTACAGCTGAGTAAGGACTATCAAATCTTTGTCCTGGTCCATAAACATTGAACAATCTTAAACCAACAGATGAAATTTTAAAAATGTTAAACATCATTTTTGCATAATGCTCCATTGTTAATTTATCTTGAGCATAGGGGGATTGAATCAAAAATTTTTCAATTTTATCATCTCCTTTTGGAAGATTACCATAAATGGCAGAGGAGGAAGCATAAACAATTGGTGCAGAAAATTTTTTTGAAATATCAAAAATTTTTAAAGTGCTATTAATATTATTAGAGCTACTATTATAAGAGTCCTTTAAAGAAAGGGGAACCGAAGATTGTGCCGCGAGGTGAAATATTCCGTCTAATCTTTTTAATTTTAAACTTTTAATATCCTGAATTTTCCTTTTAATTAATTTTTTTTTTATACTTCTTGGAAGATTTTTAATTGAACCTTCTGACAGATCGTCAACTAAAATTAGATCAAAATCTTTATAGATCCTTTTCACCAAATTAGATCCTATAAAGCCTGCTGAACCGGTAATTAAATATCTTCCCTTTTTCATAAATAAAATATTTTAATTATTAATAATGTTTGAAATTTGTTTTAACATACTTTCTTTAGTAGGTAGGTTATTTTTCTCCATATTCTTTTGTACTTCAGCATAATTTTCAATGATATATTTTGCTGTTTTTAAAAAAGAGTCTGTATTTCTTTGAGATATAAAAATACCTTTTTTATTTTGCACTAAGTAAGATATATCCTCAAATATTATTACTGGTCTTTTACGGGAAAGAGACTCGTCGATGACATACGGATATCCCTCTGTATAGGAGGGAAGAACTAAAATATTATGATTATCATATACCTCTATTAAAGACCTTGAATCTGAAATATAACCTAATAACTTTATATTTTTGTTATTAACTTTTTGGCCAATTGGATTCCCAACTATAGAAAATTCGTAATTCAATTTTATTTCATCTAACATTTCTAAAAATTTAAAAATACCTTTTTCAGAACTCATTCTTCCAACATATAGAAGTCTTAATTTATCAATTGAAGGTTCTTTGTGATTTTGAAACCATTCTGAATCTAAACGAGAAATAGATATGACATGCGATTTCTTTTTAATTAATCTTTCATTACAAACTATAACTTCAGAACAAGAGGTTACTATTGAGTACATTGTATGGTAAATCCAAACAGACCAACCGCCTATAATATGTTTCCATTCTTCATGTCCACTACTCCATAAATATGTAAAAATTTTTTTTCTAAACAAAAATAATATTAAAAATGAAATAAATGTATAAGGCGTTATCGAAATTATTAAGTAACTTGTATTTTTATTTGAGAAAGTTTTGTAAACAAAATAGATAAATTTAAAGATATTTGAGGCTATTTTAATATTTTCTAAATTTATTTTTTGTTTACCCTTTTTTTTAGAACGTCTTACAATATAGCAAACGTCAAAAAAATTATTTAAACCCTCGGGCACAACTTTCAAATCTAAATTATCACAATAAAAACCACTGTTATCATAAAATACTTTTTCATTATTCAATATTACTAATTTCTTTTTCATGAAGGAGATTTAAAAACCGGATATTATATTTTTTAAAAACCGCAAACCGTTTTTGCCGCTTTTTTCGGGATGAAATTGACAACCCATAATATTTTCATGTTTAATAACTGCAGGAATCTCAACATCAAAATAATTAGAAAAAGCTAGTGTATCTTCATTATTAGTCGTATGCGCTAAGTAAGAATGTACAAAATAATAACTTTCATTTGAAATCTTGATATTTATTTTTTTTATGTCTTTTGCATTTAAATTTAAAAAAATTTCATTCCAGCTGATATGTGGAATTTTTAGGTTCTTGATTTTGCTAAACTTTTTTATTTCTTGAACTTCACCACTAATAAAATTAAGACCGTTATGTTCTCCCATCTCAAAACTTTTTGTAAGTAAAACCTGCATACCCAAACATATTCCAAAAATATTTTTTTTCTTATGTTGTACATACTCTTTTAATGGGTCAATCAAGTTATGTTGTTTTAAAAGGTCCATAGCATTTTTAAATGCACCAACACCAGGTAGTATTAAAAAATCAGAATTTAAAATTTTTTTATCATCGTTGGTTACTTCGCTAGAATAACCGACTTCTTGTAATCCTCTTTTTAAACTTAAAATATTTCCACAACCGTAATCAACTATTGTTATTTTTTTCATATGGCTTTATTTATTATATTTTTTAAAAGTACTTTAATTTTTAACTTAATCAAATAAAACTTTAATTTGGACAGATTATAATTTTCTCTTAAAAGTTTTTTTTTATTTTTTTGCAACCAATTTTTTTGTTCCCGAAAATAAACATCAATTTTTTTATTAGAAGTATTTTCAGAGTGTAGCCTATAATAAAGTAGTGGTTTATTTATTGCGCCAATTAAGTGATATCTACTGATATAAATAAAGAAATCAAAATCACCGATAATATTATATTTTTCATTAAAAATTCTTGATTTAAAAATTTTTATATTGATTAGTGCGCTTGATATTGCAATGAAATAGTCGTTCAGTAATTCTTGTGTTATTTTACCAGAGGGAAGTTTCAAATCGTATTTTTTTGTAAACTTCTTTTTATTTTCCCAGTATAGGAGAAAATTGGAATAAACAATTTGATATTTTTTATTTTTATTAATAAAATTAACCTGTTCTTTGAGTTTATTTTTATTCCACCAATCATCAGTATCTAAAAAGGCCAGGTAGTCACCTTTTGCTTTTCGAATTGCAAGATTTCTCGCCTTATATAACTTAAAATATTTTTTTGAATTGAAATATTTAATTCTTTTATCTTTAAAACCTAATAAAATTTTTTTACTTTTGTCCGTAGAAATATTATCAAAAAACACTAATTCCCAATTTTTATAAGTTTGTTTAATTACACTAATTATACTTTTTTTAAGGTACTTTTCTCCATTATGACAATTCATAATGATACTAACTAAAGGTGTATTTATTAATTTCTTTTTCATATGATTTTATGGTTTTATCTAAACCTTTAAATAAAGTAGTTTTAGGACGCCAATCTAACAATTTTTTTGTTTTATTAATATTTGGATAAATATTTAAAATTTCATCTTTTCTCATTTTGATTTTCCCGTAAAGAGGTTTGCCTTTTTTAGTCTTTCTCGAAATGTGTTGAATTATTTTTTTTACTTTTATTGGTTTTCCCGTTCCTACATTTAATATTTTCCCAAAAAGATTTTTTTTATTTTTTTTTAAGCATCTGAAGATAAGTGAGATTAAATCATCTATAAAAATAAAATCTCTTTTTTGATTTCCATTAGAACATGGAAAGTTTTTTGATTTAAGTGAATTATAAATCACTATTGGTATTAATCTATTTATATCTTGTCTAGGTCCATAAGCTTGATAAAGTCTTAGTGTAATAACAGGAAATCTTTTTTTTTTATAAAGATCTGATAGATAATTTGTAGCGTTTAATTTTGCCCTAGCATACGGTGATTTTGGACTCCCCGAAATTAACTCGGTATGTGGAGATTTTAACTTTCCATATTCTCCGCTGCTACCCATTTGAATAAATGTATCAATTTTTTTATCTAAGAAATAATTTGCTAAATTTTTACATCCATTAAAATGACTTTTGAATGTTTTTATACTATTTGAATGATCTACATAACCACCAAGATTAATTACATAATTGTATTGTGCATTTATTTTCTTATATAATTTTTTTTTCTTACTTATGTCACAAATAATATATTTTACTTTTTTTATAAAACGAATTTTTTTAGGTTTATGAGCAGATACACTTGTTACATTCCAACCAGATTTGATACATTTTTTTGCAAGGTGATATCCTATAAAACCTGTACCGCCAATAATTAAAATTTTTTTTTTTTTCAAAATTTATTATAATTTTCTTTTATTAAATCTAGATCTCTCTTTGTATCAACACATTGCCAAAAACCATTATGCTTATAAGCAACGAGCTGGCTCTCGTTACAGGCTCTTTCCAATGGTTCTCTCTCAAGAAAAGTTTGGTCATTTTTTATATAATTTAAAAATTTTGACTCCATTACAAAAAATCCACCATTAATCCACCCCTCATCTAATTTTGATTTTTCTTTAAAATATTCAACGTAATCCCCTTTAAACTTTATTGCACCAAATCTTGCAGGAGGCCTAACGGCGGTCATTGTGACAAGCTTCTTTTTTTTTGAGTGAAAATGAATTAATTCTTTAATATTTACATTTGATATTCCATCTCCGTAAGTAAATAGAAATTTCTCATTTTTTAGGTATTTAGATAATCTTTTCAACCTCCCTCCCGTCATTGTTTTTTTGCCTGTTTCAATTAATTGAATTTTCCATCCAAAGTTTTTGTTCTTAAAATAATTTTTAATTATATTTCCTTTATAACCAAGGGCTATATAAAATTCTTTAAAACCAAATTTGGAATAATGTTTCATTATATGGTAAATCATTGGTCTACCTTTAATTTTTATCATTGGCTTTGGTATTGAATGAGTATACTCAGACAGTCTTGTTCCTAAGCCACCAGCTAATATCACAACTTTCATTCTCTTTGAAATCAAGTTTTTTACTCCCATAGTGATCTAATTTTAAAATAGTTATCAATTAGTTTAAAAATTTTTTCATTTTCATTTGATTTTTTAACCATTTGGTATTTTTCAAATCCTTTACTTATTAAATTATTTCTTATCTCTGAATTTTCAGAAACTTTAATTATATTTTTTGCGATATCTTCATGATCAAATGGGTCAATATAATTTACACAATCATGATAAACTTCTTTAACACCTGGCAAAGAAGAGTAAATGACTGGTTTTTTCATTTTAAAAGCTTCCCACGGGGGTATCATTGTGGGGCCAATTATTGGGGGCATTAAAAGCATCGAGCATAGATAGTATAAATAAGGTAATTTTTCATCATCAACAAAATTTAAAAAGTTGAATTGATTATCAACCTTTTTTTGAGATGCATATTTTCTTAAGAATTTTTGACTTCCTGCATCATTTCCACAAAAAACAACATCATACTTTTTATTGAATTTATTTTTTAACAAAAATATCGTGTCTATAATTGTTTTGTGATTTTTATGAGGCAGATACATTGCTGGATAGAAAATATAATTATCTTTTAGTGAAAATTCTTCCCTTATTTGTTTAAGTATATTTTCATCAATTTTTTTAAAATTATCTACAGGTAAACTAGGCTGATGATTTATTAAGAGAACTCTTTTTTCTTCTACACCATATATTTTAATAATTTTTTCCTTAATTACTGGTGCATTCGTAATTATACCTAATGCTCTTGGTAGAGACTTTGAAAATATTTCATCTTTTCTTTGATATTCTGCGTCATCAACTAATTCAGGAAATTCAACAAATTCCCTATGATTTACATCGGGAATTGTTATGATAAATTTTGTATTTTCTAAGTATAGACTATACTGAGAAGGTCCGGTAAAAAAAACAAGCTCTATATCATTTCTTTTTAAAAATTTCTCAAACTTATTCTTAAAAAAGAAGTATTTTTTAATTCTTCTATTTAAATTACCAAAGTTTCTTGTAAAACATATAAATCTTTCAATAGGATTTAAGTTAATAAAAGTATAATCAAAATTAATTTTTTTGAAATCAATATCTAAATTTTTAGAGCTAAAAATAACTTTTATATTATATTTTTCTTTGTTTAATTTTTGAAAATTACTAATGTTGTAAAGCAGTTCTTGATATGCGCCGCCAGACTTTCGTCTGGAGTCGACAAATAAACCGATATTTTTTTTATTCATTATAAAAATTAAATTAGACTTTTGGCAATATTTTTGAGTGTATGGCCTATAGAAATAATTTCATTTTCTTTCAAATTAAAACTTGAAGGAATATCAACTGTTTCTTTACCAAGTTTCTCAGAGTTCGGTAAAGATAATTTATTGTGATCTTTGAAAAACGGATGTTTATGCAAAGGGAGATAACCTTCCCTAACAACTATTTTATTTTCTAAGGCTTTTTTTTTAAATTCCCCCAAATTAATTTTTTGATCTAATAATATAGTATATCTCCACCATACCGTTCGATGTTCTGGATCTGATTTTATGATTTTAATGCCTTCAGCATCTTTAAATATATTATCATAAATTTCTGCCATTTTAATTTTTTTCTCTATATTTTTTTCCAATCTTTCCAATTGGGCTAAACCAACAGCTGCATGTAAATTGCTTAATCTATGATTCATGGATATTTCCATAAACCCGTCTCTTTCATCAGGCCTATTAACTGATGGAGGATTTTTTAGTTTTTCAAATCTTTCAGCTAAATTTTTATAATTTGTGGTAATCATTCCTCCTTCTCCACTTGCAATAAGTTTATTGTGAAAACTGTGAAAATTAAAATGACCGATGCTACCAAGCATTTTATTATTATATTTGGCCCCTGTAGCTTGACAACAATCTTCCACTAAATAAATATTATTAGAGTCGCAAATTTCTTTTAGTTCTGTCATTTCTGCTGCACGACCATACAAATGTGTTGGGCTAATAATTTTTGTTTTTTTTGTAATTTTTTTTTTAACGTCCTCAGGACTTATTGTAAACCTATCTTTTGAACAATCTGCAAAAACAATTTTGGCACCTGATTGATGCATAGCAAATGCATCAGCTGTAAAAGTTAGTGATTGAATTATTACTTCGTCTCCGGGTTTAATTCCCAATGTTGAACACAATAAAGATAGTGCGCTTGTTCCACTTGCGCAACTAACAGCATATTTTACACCAATATATTCAGCGAATTTTTTTTCAAATTTTTCAACAAATGGACCTAAACTACTAATCCACCCACTATCTATGGCCTCTTTTAAATAAGCGTGTTCTTCTTTTCCAACGTATGGTTCATCTAATTCAAACATAATTTATTTTTTACTCGAAGAATAAATAAAATCAATCATTCTCATCACCTCTAAACCATCCCTAGCTGAGGGTGAAGGTTTCTTTTTTTTAGTTACTGTTTCTATAAATTTTTCCATTTCAAGTTTGTATGATTGTGGTTTAATATGACTAAAATCTTTAGATAATATTTTATTATTTTTTTTGTTAAGCCAAAATATTTTATCACCCCCATGAGTATCGAATCGACCATCTACATTTATATATCCTTCTGAACCATTTATTTCAAAAAAGAAGTACCCTGAAAGTAATCTCCATGAACAAAAAATAGATGCAGTTTTTCCATCAGCGGTTTTAAAAAAACCATTGGCCGTGTCTTCAACATCAATATTTTTCCAATAAGCATTTGAAGTGCTGCCAATTCCAGAAATAAAGTCTCCTAAAAAATATCTAGATAATTCCAATAAATGAACTCCGTTATCTAATAATGTGCCACCTCCGCTAAGTTCTTTATCCCAGAACCAAGAATTTTTAATTCTTTCGCCATTGTGACCAATTCTACCATTAAAAGATAAAATTTCACCAATTTCATTTTGATCGATTAATTTTTTTGCATAAATAACGCTTTCAAAATATCTGTGGTTTGAGCCCATTTGAAAAATTGAATTAGCTTTTTTGGAAACTTCGAAAATTTTTTTTGCCTCTTCTAAGTTTCTACAAAAAGGCTTTTCGGAGAAGACGTGTTTGTTAGCTTTCAAGCCCTCTGTAATTATAGGTAAATGAAATTTATTTGGTGTAGAAACAGTAATAGCATGAATATTTTTATTATTCAAAATTTCTTCAAAAGACTTTATATCTACATCTAAAATTTTTTTCGCTTTTTCTGCAGTCTCTTCGTTTTTATCGCATAAAGCGACTAACTTGGCGCCTGTACATTCTTTAATAGCTTTCGCTCTTTTAAGACCGAATGAACCAGCTCCTATTACTGCAAAATTAATCATTTAATTATTATTGTTTACTTATTTTTATAATTTTTTCAGATACATAATCAATATCTTCATTACTAATAGTATTGCCCGATGGAATATAAAAACCGTTTTTCATAATAAAATTTGCGTTTGGACAATCTTTCTCATTTATATTCCAATTTTTTTGAAAAATTTTTTGCATATTAATTGGAACAAAGGCGTCTCTAGTATCAATATTAATCTCTTTTAATTTCTTTGTAAGTTCATCTCTTGAAACTCCAAAATTTTCATCGAGATAAAGGTTAAATACCCACATAATATATTTTGTCGTGCTTGGGTCAATTTTTGGAATATTAAGACCTTTAACGTTTTTCAAATTCTTTTTATAACGTTCATCTATTCTTTTTTTCTGCTCAAATATTTCTGATATTTGATTAAATTGACCTAACCCCATTGCGGCACTTACATTAGGAAGTCTATAATTAAACCCAACATCTTCGTGCATAAATTTATTTGTTTTACCGTAACAAAGGTTTTTTAAACCTTTTGCTTTATTTGCTAAATCTTCAGAATTGGTAGTTATCATTCCTCCTTCACCACAAGTAATTGTTTTATTTGAAAAAAAACTAAAAGCACCAATGTCTCCTATTGAGCCTACCTTTCTACCTTTGTACTCTACCCCGTGTGACTCTGCACAATCTTCCACAACTTTTAGATTATATTTTTTTGCGATTTCCATAATAGGGTCCATATCAACTGATTGACCAAATAAATGTACAACCATTATTGCTTTTGTTTTTTTTGTTATTTTTTTTTCAATTAATTCTGCGTTTAGTTGCCAAGTTTCTTTGTGAATATCGATTGGCACTGGTCTTGCATTGCAATATACAATTGAGAAAGCACAAGCCATATTTGTACTACTAGATACTAAAACCTCATCACCGTCTTTAACACCAACCGTTTTAAGAGCAAGATGCAAAGCTGTAGTACCACTTGTTGTTGTCACACCATATTTACAACTAACGAAATTGCTAAATTTGTTTTCGAACTCTTTGACGTACGGACCCTGCCCAACAAAAGAAGTATCTAAGCAATCTTTAATAAATTCCTTCTCTTTTTGACCGATTGAAATATCAAATACTGGAATTTTTTTTGGACTATTTTGGCTCATGGTAATTAATTTTTAACATACTACAATTTAAAAAAAAACAAAATACTATTTAATTAAATTTCATTAGGTAAATTATTTTGTAAAAAAATATTTTTTTTACCTAATAAAAGTATTCTTCTGATATAAAAATAAGGTATAGATAAAGATGTTTTTAACTTATTTTTTTTCAAAGTTTTCGCCCAAATTTTTTTTTCAAATCCGAATGGGTAAAAATATAAAATATTTATTTCACTATTGATCTCACTTCTTATTGGATATTTATATTTTTTTAAAACTGGAAGAATTTTCTTTTCAAGAAATTTTAATTCCTTAATACTAAATAAATCTTCATCAAATTTATTTTTAAATTTTGGGTTCAACCCGTTTAAGTATTTTTGACTGATACAATCGCCCCACCATTTTTTTCCATGATATGTAGATTTTAAAAGTGATTGAGAAAATTTAATATTTAGATGTTTGCAAATTTTTTTTAAAGTATCTCGACTTGATTGATGTAATTTTTCCAATTTAATTACTTTTATTTTTTTTCTTAAAAAATGTAAATTATTAAAAATATTGAAATGCGTATCAAAATTTCTTTCTAAAGTTCTTGGTGTTAAATAAATACCATCTTTATATTTCAACCAATTATTAATTGTTGAACATAGGCTAACGATTGGGTCTCTCATCGTAAGGAAAATTTTTGTATTTTCTTTTATTTTAAAAATTTGAAGATAATTCTTAAAGAAAATGAAATCGTGAATATGTAAAACTATAACTTTTTTTTTGGATAAATTATTCGCTTTTTCTTCGTATGCTTTATGTAAACATATCAATTTGTCTAGGTTAGTTTTTTTTGATATTTTAAATAATTTAAGAAATCTTTTTTTAAAGTTATTTTTATCTACTTTATAAAATTCGTTTTTTAATGATCCTAGTTTATTATGTCGTTCTATTGTGTTTAACCTTGAGTCAAAAAAGTGCTGATTAAAATTAATAAATGAATTTACAAATTTAGGAGGAGAATTTTCCTTAAATATTTTTTTTATCTCATCTGTAAATAATAATTCACCCGGAAATTGTAGAATTTCTTTGTGTCCGTCGAAAAGACTTTGTAAGAGACCAGATCCTGATCTACCACCAGTTAAAATAATCAAAATTTTCATATTATTCTATCAATGATAGTCTTTGATTTTCTATTTTGTAAATAGAATCGCAGTGTCGTAGATTTTGGTAATTATGACTTACAAATATAATAGTACGATTAATACCTGTTGAAAAAATTTCATCTATAATTTTTTTTTCTATTTGCTCATCAAGCGCATTTGTTGCTTCATCTAATATTAGAAGATCGGGATTGTTATAAAAAGCTCTGGCTATTCCTATTCTTTGTCTTTGGCCGCCGGATACTCTCGACCCACGCTCACCAATTATAGTATTCTCCTTTAAATCTAAGTTCTCTACAAAATTTTTCAGTCCAGCAAGTTCAATTGCTCTCAATAATTTTGTATTATCAATCTTCTCATCTGATTCCCCAAAAGCAACATTCTTTTTAAGAGTATCATCACTGATAAAAACTTCTTGCGGAACACAACCAATATTTTTCTGCCAACCACTTTCTTGGTTTTTTATATTTTTTCCGTCTATGAGAACTTGACCAGATTGAACTGGTAGTAACCCCATAAATATGTCAAGAAATGTACTTTTTCCAGAACCGCTTGGCCCAACTATTCCAATTTTTGATCCTTTTTTTATTGAAATATTTATATTTTTAAAAACCGTGCTTCTTTCGTTACTGCCATAAGAAAAAGTAACGTCGTTAAAATCCAAACTTTTAATAAAATTTATTTTTTCTTGGTTAATATTTTTTATATTTTTAAATTTTTCTAGATCGTTTGAAAGGTTTGTTACACATTGAATGTTAAACTGGTAGCTTTGTATGTTTGACATAATATTAGCAAATGAGGGGATTAATCTATATACAGCAGCTAAAAATACGCCTAGGGTTGGTATTATTGAGCTTATCTCCAAATTTTTTTGTTGCACAAAAATAAAAAACGAACCTATGATTAATACTGTAAATAATTCAAATAATGGTTTGGGTAATCCGTTTCTAAAAAAATTTTTATAGGACAATTTAGCTAGTTGTGAATTATTAACACTAAAATCCGAAATTGCCTTGTCTCTAGATCCTGTAATAGTAAAAGTTTTAGAACCTGACAAGGCCTCTATGATATTTTTAAGTCTTAATTGTATAATTTTAACTCTTTTTTTTTCCTAATTGAATTGTTTTTTTTCTATTAACTCCAGATACTAAAAATGAAAAAAACACTAATGCAAAAAAACTTATAATAGTGATTTCAAAATTTACGAAGCATAAAAATATTACTAATCCAATTAAAACTGAAGCATCTAGTATTATTGTTAAAATATTTAATAATGATGTCATTAGGTTGTCTACTTCAACTGTAATATTTCTGACTAACTCTGAAGTATTGGTTCTCATATGAAAAACTCTTGGCATATATAAATAACCCCTCATAAGCCTTAAACTGACATCAGCTTTTGTATTAAATAAAAATTTTCCTTTTTGAAAGTTTAAAAAAATATTTATTAAAGTTTTTAATAAAAAAATTATTACGAAAATACAAATTATTAAAAAGGGGAAGCTTAAATCACCTTTTAAGTTTTGTAAAAATATAACAGTAGACGAATTTATATCGTTACCTGGATTTGAAAAGAAATTCAGAATAATTAATAAAAATTTGAGAACTAATATCTCCAACAAAACTGCTAATAACATAAAGCAAAACAAAAAAATAAACTGTTTTTTTTGAAATATATTAAGAATATTTTTGAGCTTATTTATTTTTTCCATTTTTTTTAATATTAATTTTTTATTAATAAATTAATTTTTTCAATAAGGAGTTTTGCTAAATAGTTTGACGGCTTTTTAAAATCATTTTTTATTATTATATGAGGATTTTTTGGAAATTCCGGTTTTATCGATATACCTACAATATTTTTATTTTTTTTAGAATGATAAATTTTCTTTTTTTTAAATTTGATTATTTTTTTTAAGTCAGCTTTTACAAATATCTCAATATAATTATCAATATTTTTTCTATACCATTTTCTAGTAGAATGCATTAATCCAACAACATTAAATATGAGATTTATTTTTTGATTTGTAATAAGTTTAGAAAACTTACGAAATTTAATTGAATTAGATAATCTTCCATTATAACTGTAATCATTAAGTTCAAAAATTTTTCTAAGATTATCGCCGCTTATAAGAATTGTTGGGCCATATTTTCTTGAAATTTCTTTTTTAATTTTTTTAGAAATCACAGTTTTTCCAGAACCAGACAAACCTTGAATGAAAAATAAAATACCTTTTCTGTGATTAATTTTTATTTTTTTCATAAATTTAAATTTTTTTGATATAGGTAATAATTTCTTACAAATCTCCGCTGAGCGATTTACTTGTGGTATTTTTACTTTTTAATTTATCATTAAAATACTCATCGTATTTAGACCCTAATTCAAGCGGTGTATATGTATAGTAAAGAGATTTACGATCACTGTTAGAATTGTTCTTTTTAGATCTATGTGGACATGTATTATTAAAGATAACAACATCACCAACATTTAAATTCATTGGATTAAATTTAAGTTTTTTTTCAATCTCTGGTAAAATATCAGGTGTCCCATTTTTTTTTGTGTTTAAGAAAAGTTCATCAAAATTACCCTCGTCGGCTTTAGCTATTTCAATAGTTCCATTTGTTTCATCAAATTGATCGAGAGCTATCAAAACATTTACAAATTTATTTCCATACTCATACCAACCTTTTTTTAATTCATTTTTTTCATTTCTAAATTTAAAAATACCATCATAATGTGCAAAAAAACCCTCTCCTCCCGGAGGCTTAGCATTAAACTTATCTTTAAATATAGTGAAACTTGTTTCAAAGATTTTTTTTAATAAATCCATAATTTTACTATTTGCTAAATTTAAAGACTCACCTTTGTCATAAAGTCTTTCGATTCTTCTAAGTTTTCCTTTTTTATCGTAATATAAATCGACATTCTTTTTAAGGTTTTGAATTTCATTAGTGATTTTATTAACATCATCTTTATTAAAATAATTTTTTTCTATAAGAAAACCATTTTCAGAGTATTTTTTATTAAATTTATTCATTTTATCAAGGCTTTAAAAGGATTCTCTTTACATCTTGTTTTGTTAAATTTACAGGATTGTTGTTTAGGCGCTTAATATTTATACCAGATACAATCTTATTAATATTTTCTTTTAAATTTATATTTAACAATTTTAAATTAGTTTCTAAGCCAGCCTTTTTTTTAACTTTTTTTATATAATTTTCAAATTCCAATATATCTCTCACACCAATTAATTTAAATATACTTTTATAGCGATTTTTTAAATTAAATTTACATTTTGCACGACTCATATTGATAAAATTAAATTTTAAAAACTTTTCAAAATTTAAGGAAACGGCGTGACCATGACTTAATTTATATATTGAGGTAAAAGGGTAAGAAACAGCGTGGGGTGCTGTTGTTTTTGATATATTAATTGCTTTTCCACAAAAATTAGCTGCAAGGCACATATCTTTTGTATTTTTTAAATTCGGCCTCTCAATATAATTTATAAAATTTTTTAAAGAAATTTTTAATGATTTTTTTGCAAATTTAAAACTTATACTATTCGATCTTTTTGATATCATTGACTCAATAGCCTGCGCAATTGCATCAAATCCAGAAGAAGCTTTTACTTTTTTCGGTACTTTAATCAACAATTCAGGTATTAAAAAATAATAGTCAGGCATAATTTTTTGATTTTCTATAGAATATTTTTTTTTGTTTACATATATTACTGCATTACTTGTTACTTCTGCTCCCGAACCAGCTGTTGTAGGTATAGCAATAAGTTTATAATTTTTTTTAAAAGTATTTTTTCCTGAAATTATTTTTTGTTTCTTTATATTTTTATAAAGAAAAACATTGGCAATTTTTCCGTAATCTAAAACTGAACCTCCGCCAATAGCTATAAATAGATCTGGCGAAAAGTCCATTAAGCTTTTATTAATTTTCTTAAGTTCTTCAAAC
>QCOH01000003.1 GCA_003209895.1 Pelagibacteraceae bacterium AG-430-I06 | reverse complement strand
TACTATTAAACTCTCCCAAACTTGCTACATGAAACCAAAACAAATATCCATTTGGCCTTTTTCTATCTCTATTATTAAAAAATAATTTTTCTTTAAATTTAAAGGAATGTTCTTTTTTGAAAATTTTTCTTAAAAAAATTACAAATATGTAAGGAATATAAGTAAATAATATAATTAAATTATAAATTACCTTTGCCATTTTTAGTTTGCAATCTGTTTTTGATAAAGATTCTTATACTCCTGTGAAGTTTCTAATAAATTGTGGTGTGTTCCAGTTGCAATTACACTTCCTTTATTCATCAAAATAATTTTATCCGCTTTATTAATTGTTGAAAATCTATGTGCAATTACTATAGTTGTTCTATTTTGTGTTAAGTTGAGAATTGCATTCTGAACTTTTGACTCTGACTCAGCATCTAAAGACGAAGTTGCTTCATCAAGCAATATAATAGGTGAATTTTTTAATATTGCCCTGGCAATTGATAGCCTTTGTTTTTCTCCCCCAGATAGTCGAAATCCATTTTCTCCAATTTTCGTCTCATATTTTGAGGGCAGCCCTCTAATGAAATCATCTGCTGCAGCGAGTTTACAAGCATGCATTATCTCTTCATCCGAAGCGTCTAACTTGGCATATTTGACATTATTTCTAACACTGTCATCAAAAAGTACAGTGTCTTGACTAACTAAAGAGATATTTTTTCTAAGAGACTCAATTGAAACATCTCTTATATTCTGAGCATCAATTGATATTGTTCCATCTTGAGGGTCATAAAATCGGGGTATTAAGTTTAAAATTGTGCTTTTTCCAGCACCACTATGCCCGACTAAAGCAGTGATTTTTCCTCCTTCAATTTCTAAACTTATATCTTTAACAGCAGATATCTTGCCAGAGTCATATTTAAAGCTCACATTTTTAAAACTTAAATTGGATTTTTTAATTTTAATATTAGGTGAGCCCTCTTGATTATTGATTTTATTTTCTTCATCAATAACTTTAAAGATTCTCTCTGCAGCTGCTGTTCCCTGATAGATAACCATATTTATCGTTGCTAAGGATCTTATAGGTTGATATGCCAACATCATCGCGGCAAGGAATGAAAAAAAATTATTTAATCCAATTTCCCCTTTTGCGATCAAAAAGCCTGAAAAGTAAATAAAACCAGCAATCATAATTCCAGTTAAAGTCTCCATAACCGGTGTTGCTCTAATTAAAATTTTATTCATCTTAACTTCCTTACTTGTTAAATCTTTAATTGCATTATTCGATTTATCTTTCTCGAAATCCTCTTTTTGATAAATTCTTATTATTCTCGTGCCCTTAAGAATTTCAGTAATTAATGTCGAAAAACTCCCTGTGGACTCAGCACTTTTAACTGTAGCTTTACCCATCCTTTTTCCAAGAGACTTTGCTACATAAGCTGCCATTGGCATCATGATTAATGAAAACAAAGCCAATTTCCAATTTTGATAAAACATTAAACTTGCAAGAGCAATTAAAGTGATACTGTCTTTCATTATATTGAGCAAACCTGTACTAACTAATTGATAAATCATTCCTACATCGTATAAGAAATGGGATATATATTTTCCAGAATGTTTTTTTTCAATTGTTTGAACATCTGAAAGAAGAATACTTCCAATCATTTCTCCCATAATTTTTTGCTTAATTCTAAATCCAAGATCAATAACGAGTGATCTAGCCAAATATAAAGAAATACCTTTTGATGAAAAAGCAAGAATAATTAAAAAGGGAACAAGTATTGCAAAAGTTTTATCTTGATCTATAAATATTTTTTTTATTGCAGGGTCCAAAAGATATGCAGTAGCAGATGTTGATCCAGCAACCACAACAGATAAAAATAGTGCGATAAATATTTTGCTTAAATACTTTTTTGTATAGTTTTTGTATAATCTTTTTAAGTAAAATAAAATTTTATCTAACTTCATTATAGTTCAAAATTTATTAAAAAGAGAGCTGCAAAAACAAAAAAACCAGAAAAGTTATTAAGTTTAAAGGCACCTAAACAATCAGAAGGTTTCCTAGTTTTGAAAATTTTAATTTGATAAAAAAGAGTGAACATATAAGCTAAGATAAAAATTAGACTATAATTTATTTTTAAACTTATCATAACAAAGAGTAATATAATTGAGCTTATCAAATAACAAACACCAACAAATAGAGTAAGGTTATTTTTAAATTTAATCGCAGTTGATCTTACTCCAATTACTTCATCATCAGAAATATCCTGAATTCCATAAATCGTGTCATATCCTAGTGTCCAAAATATGGCTCCAATATAAAGCAGAATCGGTAAATATGAGATTTCATTCGTTATTGATGCCCAAGCCATTATAATTCCCCAGTTAAATGTAAATCCCAAAAATAATTGTGGCCAGTAAGTAAACCTTTTCATAAAAGGATAGCTGAATGCAAATATCATTGAAAAAATACCAAGGCAAATGGTTAAAAAATTGAATTGAATTAAAACTAAAAAAGCTAGAAAACATAGTATCAATACATAAATCCAAGCCAGGAATTTATTTAATGATCCAGAAGCAATTGGCCTATGCTTTGTTCTAAAAACTTTTTTATCTATTTTTTCGTCAACAATATCATTCACGATACAACCGGCACTTCTCATAAAAACCGATCCCAAAAAGAAAAGAATTAGGTAATAGATAAAAGCATTTATATCTTTTTGAAAATAATTTGCTAATGAAAGCCCCCATGAACAAGGCCAGAATAAAAGTAAGAAACCAATTGGTTTGTTTAATCTTGTTACATTAATGAAATTTTTAAGATGTACGGACATTAATAGCTCTTGTAAATATCAAACACTAAATACATAATCAATCCGATTCGAAATGAACATAGATTATACGGTTACTGCGTTGATGTTCCCAGCTATTCCACTTATAATGGCAGTTTATAGCAATAGATTTCATACTTTGAGCGCTCTTATTAGAAAACTTCACGATGAACATGTATTCGAGAAACACATTCCGCCAGAATGGGAGAAACAACTTCAAAACCTTAGTCAGAGAATTAATTATTTAAAATATTCCATAGGTGCTGCCGGATTAGGTTTTTTATTTAATATGATGACTGTGCTTGGGCTGTATCTAGATAAAATTCTTGTTGCTAGATTGATATTTGCAACTTGCTGTGTATCAATGATTATATCAATAATATTATTTTTGTTTGAAATTTTTCTATCTACAAATGCGTTAAAATTACATTTGTCAGATATGAAAATTGATGGGAAATAGGCATATGAAAATTAATGCTATTAGAGCTTTTATTATTGCAGCAATAGTTATAATTCTACTATATGCTTTAGGTCTTTTTTTACCTATAATACTTGTATCAAATTAAATATGTTTAGCAAACCGGTTATACTCATCATTGTCCTTATTCTTTTATTAACTTTTTATTTAGTTATTAGATTTGGAGCAGGTAAAAAAAAAGATATTGAAGAGTCAAAAAGATTATCTACATATCTTTTTGGTGTAAGAATACTTATAATTATTTTAGCTGTTGTTGGCTTAATTTTGTGGTTTTTTCTGTAAATTTTTAGAGTAGACTAATTTTCCAAATTCGATCTTTTCGTTATACGATCTTACAAAAGTTTTTAATTGTGACTCTATCATTCTACTTTTGAGTCTTTTTAAATTTTCTATTTTCCAGTTATTTTTAGTATTTGGATCTTTCCATATTTTTTTTTCTTTTTCGGTCCTTGCACAGCCATAGCAGAAACCTGTATCGGTATCAGTTTTGCAAATACTTATGCATGGACTTATAATTTTTTCATTATTCATTTGGAATTAATACAGCTGGACCTATAATTTTTCTTTCTTCTAAATCTTTGTGGGCACTTTTTACATCTGATAAGGCATATTTTTTATAAATTTCCACTTTTATTTTTCCAAATTTTATTTGCTCAAAAAGTAAAGACGAACCCTCCTCGAGAGCATTTCTGCTGGCACCATAGTCTGCAAGACCAGGCCTTGTAAAAAAGAGGCTCTTAGGTTGAATATGTCTTCTTACATCTATTGGATTTAAAGCTCCAGAAGCGTTTCCAAAAGAAATCATCATCCCCATTGGTTTTAAACAATTAATTGATTTTTCGAAGGTTGATTTTCCTACGCCGTCATAAACTACGCCAATACCTTTGTTTTCAGTTATCTCCAAAACTTTTTTATCAAAATTTTCTTTATTATAATTGATTACAAAATCGCATCCATTTTTTTTTGCAATATCAATTTTACTGTCTGCTCCGACTGTACCAATTATTCTACAGCCAATACTTTTTGCCCATTGACAAAAAACCTGACCAACACCTCCTGCAGCCGCATGAAACAAAATAGTTTCTCCTGCTTTAGCCTTATAAACCTTAAATAAAAGATAGTGAGTTGTTAAACCTTTAGTCATAACACTTGCGGCCACTTCATCACTAACACCATCTGGAATTTTAACTGCAATTTTTTCTGGTATACATCTTACCTCTGAATATGAACCCAGAGGCATTGACGAGTAAGCAACTCTATCACCTTTGCTTAATGTTTTTACCTCTGAACCAAGTTCTTCAACTACCCCAGCCCCTTCCATTCCTAAACCTGAAGGTAATTTAATTTTATAAAGTCCAGACCGGTGGTACGTATCAATAAAATTTAATCCAATTGCTGAGTTTTTAACCTTAATTTCTGTAGGTCCTGGAGAACCAACCTTTACATCTTCTATTTTTAAAACTTCTGGCCCACCTTGTTCATGAATAATAATTGATTTAGACATTAATATCTCGCAAACTTTCCATTTTTATAATCTTCAATCGCTTGAATTATTTCTTCTTTGGTATTCATAACAAATGGACCGCCTCTTGCAATGGTTTCTCCTATAGGTTTTCCAGCAATAAATAAAAATTCACTTTTTTCAGATGACTTTACAGTTAAATTAATTCCATTTTTTAATAAAACCAAAGTTGAATTATTAATTTTTTGGTGTTTATTATTTCCAATTTTCAATTCCCCTTTTAGAAGATAAATAAATGAATTATGACCACTTGGTAATTCAAAATTGAACTCTTTGTTTTTATTCAATAAGACATGCAAATAAATTGGTTCAACATTGTGATTTTTTTCAGGACCCTCAAAGTTTTTAAATTTACCTGCAATTATTTTTACCGTCTTGTCATTATCTTTGTAAACGCCAATTTCATTATTTTTTATGTAATGATATTCAGGTTTATTCATTTTGAATTTTGCTGGCATATTTATCCAAAGTTGAAAACCTAATAACTTGCCACCTGACATTGCTGGCATTTCAGAGTGAATAATTCCTCTTCCAGTTTTCATCCATTGGATATCTCCAGGTCTCATTTTTCCTTTTGAGCCGATACTGTCTTCATGCTCGAATTCACCTTCAAGCATATAAGTAACTGTTTCAATTCCTCTATGAGGATGTGGGGGAAAGCCTGCAATATAATCATCCTTATTTTCTGATCCGAATTCATCCAACATTAAGAAAGGATCAATATAATCTGCTTCTGGAGTCCCTATGCTTCTTTTAAGTTTAACTCCAGCTCCATCAGAAGTGACTATTGCTTTAACAATTTTTTTAATTTCAACAGATGACATTTAAATAGACTATCACAAAATAATATTTAAAATAGTTCTTTTTGATCGCATGACTTTAAAAGTAAGATTATATTTTTCAGAGAAACTAGCTTCTGGAATAGTTTCGAAGCTTTCGGAAAATCAATCACATTATATAAAAAATGTTATTAGATTAAATCATGGGGATAAAATTTCCCTATTTAATTCAAATAATGGTGAGTGGGATGCTACTATTTTAGGACACACAAAGAATTTTACTGAGTTGAGAATTGAAAAACAGTCAAGACCTTCTGTAAATGAAAATAATATATGGTTAGCTTTTTCACCTATTAAAAAAATACCACAGGATTTTATGTTACAAAAAATAACTGAGCTTGGTATAAAAAAATTTATTCCAATCTTATGCGAAAGAACTGTGGTAAGAGATATAAATGTTAAAAGGGCTAAAAAAATTGTTATTGAAGCAAGCGAACAATCAAATAGAATTTCAATTCCTGATATTTTGGAGATACAAAGTCTAGATAACTTTTTGAAAAACTTTCCAAAAAATGGAAAACTTATTTTTTGTGACATTAATAGTAAGTCTAAAGACATAAAAAAAGACTTTGTGCCCTCAAAATACCCGATCTGTATTTTAGTTGGGCCAGAGGGAGACTTTTCGGAAAAAGAGAGACAATCAATAGTTGATCAAAAAAAAACAATTCCATTGTCTTTAGCAAAGAATATCTTGCGTGCTGAAACGGCAGCAATCGCAGCAACTACAATTGTGAGTTTTCAATTAAATTTTAAGTAATTTATCCTGTAAATTTAAGTAGAATTTACCCTTGCAAAAGTGTCGCAAAACCTTATTAAACATGAATAAAATGTTTATATATAGTAAATTCAAATTATGAGTACATCTTATGCACTGTTATTGGGACTGGTTATTTTTTTAGTTCTGTTTATTTACTTTGTTTTCTTTTCAGTCTCTTTAAGACTAGAAAAAAATGAAAACGAAGCAGAGATTGCAGTAAAAAGAAAATCTGTTCCATTTAGATGGAAAGATTTGATTGATCCTAAAAACAAAAAAATGGGTTTTATAGATTTAGGAAACCATATTCTTGTCGCAGGAATTGTTCTTGTAGGAATTTTTATAATAACAAACGCTTAAAATGATTGTAGCACTCAGTATATTTTTAATAACAGTTGGATCAATAGCATTTCATTTTTGGTCTCCTTGGTGGTGGACAGAGGTAGCATCAAACTGGGGGAACATGGACGATACAATAATTTTAACTTTTTGGATTACCGGTATTGTCTTTGTAGCCATATGTTTCTTTGTTGCATACTGTGTTTGGAAGTTTAGCTATAAAAAAGAAAGAAGAGCTGAATACAAACCAGAAGATAAGAAATTAGAAAGTAGATTGACTTGGGCTACTGCGATTGGAGTTGCAGCTTTATTAGCGCCAGGGTTAGTTGTTTGGAATCAATATGTTACTGTTCCAGAAAATGCATATAAAGTAGAAGTTTTTGCATATCAGTGGGGATGGAAATATAGATTACCAGGCGATGATAATATTTTAGGAAAAACTGATATTAAATATATAACAGATGATAATCCGTTTGGTCTTATTTTAGAAGACCCGAATGGTAAAGACGATCTTTTAGTTGATGCTCAAGAACTTCACCTTTTAAAAGATCGACCGGTCAAATTTGAATTAAGAACTATCGATGTTTTACATAATTTCTACGTTCCTCAATTTAGGGGTAAAATGGATATGGTTCCAGGTATAGTGACTTTCTATTGGCTGACACCTACTAGAACTGGTGACTTTGAGGTTTTATGTGCTGAATATTGCGGTTCCGGTCACTATGCTATGAGAGGCAGAGTTATAGTAGATGAAGAGCAGGATTACAAAAAATGGGAAGCAAAACAAATAACTTTTGAAAAAATGTTAGCAGAAAATCAAAAAAATGACAATTTGCAACTAGTAAAAAAGGATAAATAAACTATAAGGAACTAAATTAAAATGTCAGATGAATACGAACATAAGCTAGAAGCAAAATCAGATTATGCTACTGAAGCTTCTTCTGTTTCTACACCAGATATAGACGCAGTTCCAGATGCTGAACTGCCAGACCAAGAGCTTTATCACTCTCACAGCTGGTGGACTACTTATGTCTTTTCACAAGATGCTAAATATATTGGTATACAATATGCTTTAACAGCAGTAGGCACAGGGCTACTTGGATTAGTTCTGTCTTGGTTAATGAGAATTCAATTAGCTTTTCCAGGCTTAGGTTGGCTAGACCCAGCAGCATATTATCAGTTTGTAACAATGCATGGAATGATAATGGTTGTTTATTTATTAACAGCATTATTTCTGGGAGGTTTTGGAAATTTATTAATACCACTTATGTGTGGCGCTAGAGATATGGCTTTTCCATATGTGAACATGCTTAGCTATTGGGCATTTGTTGTTGCAGTTTTAGTTTTACTAGCAAGTTTTTTTGTTCCTGGAGGGCCCACCGGAGCAGGCTGGACACTTTACCCTCCACAAGCAATTACCGCTGGAACACCAGGTTACAACGGGGGGATAATACTGATGTTAATTTCACTCATATTATTTGTAGCTGGTTTCACAATGGGTGGATTGAATTACATCATAACAGTTTTACAATTAAGAGCTAGAGGAATGACATTAATGAGATTACCTTTGACAATCTGGGGAATTTTTACCGCGACAGTACTCGCAATGTTTGCATTCCCAGCTTTGTTAGTCGGATGTTTGATGATGACACTAGATAGTTTACTTGGGACAAGTTTTTTTATGCCAGCTATGGTTTCTCTAGGGGAGAAATTAACCCATGAGGGAGGTAGTCCAATTCTATTCCAGCACCTATTTTGGTTCTTTGGTCATCCAGAGGTATATATCGTGGCTCTTCCAGCATTTGGAATAGTATCTGACCTGCTTTCAGTGCACTCTAGAAAAACAATTTTTGGATATAGAATGATGGTGTGGGCAATTGTAGGTATTGGTGCTTTAAGCTTTTTTGTTTGGGCTCACCACATGTATGTAAGTGGAATGAACCCATGGTTTGGTTTCTTTTTCGCAACAACTACTTTAATTATTGCAGTTCCAACAGCTATAAAAGTTTATAACTGGATTTTGACACTATGGAGAGGAAACATTCAACTATCATTACCAATGCTATTTTCACTTGGTTTTATAGTCACTTTTTTAAATGGTGGTTTAACAGGTTTATTTTTAGGAAACGTTACTGTTGATGTTCCTTTATCTGATACTTATTTTGTTGTCGCACACTTTCACATGGTAATGGGTATCGCTCCAATACTAGTTATTTTCGGGGCAATTTACCATTGGTATCCTTTAATTACTGGACGATTTATGAATGAAACTTTAGGAAAAATTCATTTTTGGATTACATTTATTGGATCGTATGCGATCTATTTTCCGATGCATTATCAAGGTTTTGTTGGTGTTCCAAGAAGATACTTCGAAATTTATGATAGCCCTTACATTGATACATCTACACTTCTATTAAATAAATTTATTACCATTGCTGTTCTGATAGTTGGTGCTGCACAATTATTATTTTTATATAATTTAATTACTAGCGCTAGACTTGGAAAGAAAGCAGAAAAGAATCCTTGGAAAGCAAATTCATTAGAGTGGCAAACACCACAAATGCCGCCTGAACATGGTAATTGGGGTAAAGAACTTCCTAAGGTTTATAGATGGCCTTACGATTTTAGTGTTCCAGGAGCTAAAGAAGATTATATTCCGCAAAACCAACCTCCAAGCGAAATAATAGGAGCGAAAGTTGAGAAGACGTGAGCAAAAAAAAAAGTATTTTCCAGTTATTAACTGAAAAGCCTTGGGAAAAAGATCAAATAGAGGCAGATAACGAACATCAAGGTCAAACATTAAATTTAAGCAAACAAAAATTGGGTTTAAGAACAATAATGGCAGCTAGCACTGTTTTGTTCTCACTATTCATAGTGGCATACTCTGATCGAATGCTTATAAGCGATTGGAAAAATATGCCTGAACCATGGTTGCTTTGGTTAAACACGGTTATTTTAGTGATAAGTAGTTTAGTTTTTCATATGACAACAAAATATGCAGAAAAAGATGATTTTTATAAAACAAAAAACGGTTTATACTTTGTTGGTTTTCTTGCTTACTCTTTTCTAATCGGTCAACTTATTGTCTGGTATCAACTTATGAATACCGGGTATTACGCAACCACTAATGTAGCAAACGCCTTTTTCTATTTATTTACCACAATTCATGGTCTCCATATAGTCGGCGGAATATATTTTTGGGGAAAAACAACTTCAAAATTTATAAAAAGAAGTCTTAAAAAAGAGGAGATAAATAATTTAATTGACACTTGTGCAGTATATTGGCATTTTTTATTAGCCGTTTGGATTGTACTTTTTGGATTAATGTTATCAAGCTAAGGAATTCATTATGTCAGACTCATCATTAGAAAATCTTCCTAAAGGCTGGAAAAGTGTACCAAGTGATTTAGGATCAGATCAAACTGCTTTTAAAGGTGTTCAGTGGGGCAAAGCAATGATGTGGATATTTCTATTAAGTGATACCTTTATTTTTAGCTGTTTTTTAATTTCCTATATGAAGGGAAGAGCATCGACTGTAGTTGATTGGCCAAATACCAGCCAGGTATTCTCTTTAGATTTTATGGGCGTACCGGTGCCTTTGCTTTTAATTGCTATAATGACTTTCGTACTTATCACAAGCAGTGGAACCATGGCTCTTGCAGTTAAATTTGGTTACGAAAAAAATAAAAAAATGTGTGGATGGTTTATTCTTGCAACAGCCATTGGCGGATTAATTTTTGTTGGAATGCAAGCTTTCGAGTGGTCTAAATTAATACATGAGGGTGTAAGGCCATGGTCAAATCCTTTTGGTGCCGGTCAGTTTGGATCTTACTTTTTTATGATAACCGGTTTTCATGGCACACATGTATCCATAGGTGTAATATTTCTATTTATTTTTGCCAGAAAAGTATTTAGAGGAGATTTCGATACTGGGAAGCGAGGATTTTTCACTACAATGAAGTCTGATTATGTTTCGATTGAGATATTAGGGCTTTATTGGCACTTTGTGGACTTAGTTTGGGTTTTTATTTTCGCTTTTTTCTATCTTTGGTAAGATAATAATATGAATGAAAAAACTGAATTAGATAAAAATAAAGAAAAATCAGGGACTACACATAAGATCGGTATTTATCTTTGGATTTGGGGACTATTGTTCGTACTTAGTTTTTTTTCTTACATGGTTGACTGGTATCAATTTCAAGGCTTATTGAGATGGTCTCTAATTTTGTTTTTTATGTTTTTAAAAGCGGGCTTGATCATGGCTTTTTTCATGCATCTATTTTGGGAGCGATACGCACTTGTAAATGTTTTGTTGTGGCCTATGACAGCGATCGCGTGTTTTGTTGGATTAATGGTTGCAGAAGGAAAATACACAGTTTTTACAAGATTAATTTACTTTGTTTTAGGAGAGTAAAAAAAGGATCCAAATTGTTAAATACTCAAACCAAACAATCTGAATATAAAATAGGTAACGTCGCATACTTAAAAGCTTTATATGATTTGATGAAACCGAGAGTTATGTCTTTGGCTGTTTTCACGTGTGTTGTTGGTTTTCTAATAGCTCCATCAAAAAATGTTGATTATTTATTCGCAATTTTATCAATTATTTCTGTTGCCCTTGGATCAGGAGCGGCAGGAGCACTAAATTGTTGGTACGAGGCCGATGTAGACTCAGTAATGTCGAGGACTTGTCTTAGACCTATACCGACTGGAAAACTAACAAGAAAACAAGCTCTAATTTTTGGAACAATATCTTCGTTCGTATCTGTTCTGGCTCTTTATTTTTTCTCAAATATTGTTGCAGCCTCTTTGCTAGCATTAACAATTTCATTTTATGTTTTTGTTTATACGATATGGTTAAAAAGAAAGACCCCTCAGAATATTGTTATAGGAGGTGCTGCAGGAGCATTGCCTCCAGTAATTGGATGGTCTATAGCTACAGGGAGTATCTCTTTGGAGCCAATTATATTATTTCTAATTATTTTTATTTGGACACCTTCTCACTTTTGGGCTTTAAGTTTATTTAAATCGGAAGATTATAAAAAAGCTAATATACCAATGTTACCGGTTACATCGGGAGTAGATATTACTAAGAAAAATATATTAGTTTATTCAATACTATTATTTCCAGTGGCTTTAGCACCATACTATTTCAAATTTTTAGGGCTAATCTATTTATCTTTTTCATTACCATTAAGTATATATTACATTTTTATTTGTTTTAAGCTTTTTATGACAAAAGATCAAAATTCAGAAAAAAATATAGCTAAACAAATATTTGCTTTTTCAATACTTTATCTTTTTGCAATTTTTATTTCAATTCTTATAGATAAATTTGCTTAAACAAAAAAAAATATCTTTATTAATTTTGCTATTGCTAATAATAGTCGCATTTATTTCTGTATTTTTTACGACTTCAAATAATTCGACCAATAAGTCAATTAAGATAAAATTAATTACAAGCGTTCACAAAGATTTACCTTTTGAGTTTAACTCAGATGAAAATAAATTGGAAATTATTCCGGGCGAGATAAAAACTATAAACTATAGCGTACAAAATATTAGCGAAAAAAGTATGACCGGTATGGCTACTTTTCAAGTTTATCCTAGTGAATTGAAAGATTATATTACTAAAATGAACTGTTTTTGTTATGAAGAACAGACTTTAAAAGCAGGTGAAAAAGAAAAATATGCTCTGGTTTTATTAGTTGACCCTAATGTGGGAAAGAATATAAAAGAGGCTATTATTCAATTTATTTTTTTTAAAAAATGACTTTAAATATTTTAAACTCTGAAACATTAAAAATGTGTGCAGTCTGTATCTCTGAAACCTCAGGCGGTCAAATCGCTCTTCTTGTTATTGTCTTATCGTTTATTTTTTTAGGTCTTTTGAATTTGTCCTGGAAGAAGTATTTTAAAAAAGGCCAGAAATTATCTAACTAGTGGAATATATTAGCACAAGAAACAAAAATTTAAGTTTTAGTTTCAAAGAAATATTTCTAAGAGGTTTGGCCCCTGATGGAGGTCTTTTTATTCCTAAAGAAATCAAAACTTATGACAAGTCTGAAATCAATAAGCTTCAAAAGTTATCTTACATTGAACTTGCTACAGAGATAATCTCGTATTTTTGTTCACCTGAAATTGATAAAAATAACTTAAAAAATTTATTAAAAAAATCCTATAAGAGTTTTCAGACAAACGAAGTCATATCAATTAAAAAAGTTGGAGATATTAATTTATTAGAACTATATCACGGTCCTACACTTGCTTTTAAAGATATCGCCATGCAAGTCTTGGGTAATATGTATGAAGAACTCAAACTTTCGTCTGACAAAACTATTAACATTGTAGTAGCAACATCTGGTGATACTGGATCAGCAGCTATTGCTGCCTTAAATAATAGAAGTAACATTAATGTTTTCGTATTACATCCGCACAATAAAATTTCAAAGATTCAAAGAAAAATTATGACAACTATTGGATCTAATAATATTTATAATATAGCTATAAAGGGCACGTTTGATGATTGTCAAAATATTGTTAAAGAAATGTTTTCTGAGAATGCTTTCAGAGAAAAAATTAATATGTCTGGTGTAAACTCTATTAATTGGGCGAGAATAGTTTGCCAGATAGTTTATTATTTTTACTCCTATTTTAAACTAGACGATGAAAAAGTTAGTTTTGCAGTTCCAACTGGAAATTTTGGAGATATTTTTGCAGGGTATATAGCTAAAAAAATGGGTTTACCAATTGAAAAATTAATAGTCTCTACAAATGAAAATGATATTTTAGAAAAGGTCATAAACACAGGCGAGTATAAGCCTGGCAAAGTAAAACCATCTTTGTCACCTAGTATGGATGTTCAAATATCAAGTAATTTTGAGAGATTACTCTTTGATGTATTAGACGAGAATGACAAAAAAGTATCGGATTTAATGAATGACCTAAAAACAAAAGGATCATTTAAACTAAATGAAAAACAAACAGCTATAATAAAAAAAGATTTTAGTGCAAAAAAAATAAATGATCAGGAAACCATCAGTATAATAAAAAAATTTTCTAAAGATTATAATTTTATTATAGACCCACACACTGCAACTGCAATTGGAGCTTCAAAAGTAGTTAAAGATATAAATAAAATTATAATTTTAGGTACAGCCCACCCCTATAAATTTTTAGAGACAATTAAAATTGCTACCTCACAAGAATTAGAGGTTCCCAAACAAATAGCACATCTAATGGATAAAAAAGAAAAGTATGATATTTTAGATAATAAAATTACAGATATAAAAAATTATATATTGGAAAAAATATCATGAAAATTCAAATTGGTGAAAAATTGCCTCAAAATGATTTTTTTTACTTAGATGAAAAAAACGAAGTTAAAAAAATTACAACTGATGATTTATTTAAAAATCAAAAAGCTTTAATTTTAGGTATGCCTGGAGCATTCACTAAAACATGCTCAACACTTCATTTACCAGGATATGTAAAAAACTATGATATAGCATTAAAAAAAGGAATAACAAAAATTGTTTGTATTGCAGTTAATGACCCAAATGTGATGAAAGCCTGGGGTCAAAATCAAAATGTCGGTGATAAAATATTTATGGCAGGAGATCCATTTTGTAAATTTACTAAAGCAATTGGGGCTGAGGTAGATAAGTCTTCAAAAGGCTTAGGAATAAGATCGAATAGATACACAATTTTATTAGAAGATCGGATTATAAAAAAAATTGAGGAAGAAAAAGAAACCGCAACCTGTAAATTGTCAGCAGCAGAAAATTTCTTAAATGGAATTTAATTATTTGGTTGGAAGTTGATTGTTTTTCCAACCGATTTTTTCTACACCGTCACCTCTAAAACCATCTGAAACATTTAAACATTTGAAGCCCTTTTCAAGCAATAGTTCCGCCGCTCTTTGAGATCTATTTCCCGATCCACACATTACAAGAATTTCAGAATTTTTATCAATTTTTAAATCTTCAAATTCTTTACAAAAATTTTCATTAATAATTCTTCCTTGAAACTGTGATGATAAAAAATATGTTTTAATTCCTATTTTATCACCATCGGGTTTTCCCTGACTCCACTCCTCTTTTGTTCTTACATCTAATAAAATACTTTTTGGTTTCTCTTTTATAAAGTCTTTAATTTTATTACTTGAAATTTGTTTAATCATTTATCTTTTTATAGCTCCTTGCGCCAGTTCATCAACAATATTATTATATTTATTTTGAGCATGTGCCTTTACCCAAATCCATTTAATAGAATGTTTTGATGATAAATTTTTTAATTTTTTCCAGAGCTCTATATTTTTAACTGGTTTTTTTGATGAGGTTTTCCATCCATTTTTTTCCCATTTTTTTATCCAAACTGTTATTCCATCTTTTACATAGGTTGAGTCTGTAAATATATAAATTTCCGATTTAACATTTATTTTTTGTATGGCTTTGATTGGCGCAATAAGTTCCATTTTATTATTAGTAGTATTATTTTCATTACCCGAAAGCATATATTTTACTTCATTATTATTTTGTAAAATTAAAGCTGCCCAACCACCAGGTCCAGGATTTCCAGAACATGCCCCGTCTGTATAAATTTTATATTTCATTCTAAATAAAATAATCCTCAAAACTTTTTGCGTTTTTATGAAATTCAAGTCTTTTTAAATACTCTTCTGGATCTTTAATTTTAACAATTGCATCATCAACTGTATTTATATAGTCAAAAACTCTTGTAAGAAGAAATCGTAAAGCTGCTCCTTGAGACAAAACTTTAATTGATTTTTTTTCATCCTTAGATATTTTCCTAATTTCATTGTATCCCTCTATCAATTTTTTAGCTTTAGTAACGTTGAAACTCAAATTTTGTTTTATACCATCAAAACATAAAGCGTTGAGACAAATAGCTATTTCAAAGGCATAAAAATCATTACACGAAAAATAAAAATCTATAAAACCAGAAAATTTATTATTCTGAAAAAATATATTATCACTAAAAAGATCTGCATGAATAATTCCTGCTGGTAAATTCGTTGGCCATTCTTTTTCAATATTAATTAAATTAGCCTCTATTAATTTTGGAAGTTCAGGGTGAATTTTATTACATTTATCTTTCACCTGCGTAAAAATTCGTCTCCAAGACTTAACAGATAAATCGTTGGTTCTTTTGAAACTAAAATTTTTCGTTATTGCATGCATTCTAGCAATTTCTCCCCCGATAATTTTACATTCTGGTGGCGACAGATCATATTTTGACTTCCCCTCTAAAAAACTAACAATCATAAATTTCTTATTATTCAAATTTGATATAAAATTATTATTCTTATTTGGTATAGGTTTTGGACAAATAAAATTTTTTTTACATAATTCCACCATTAATTTCGAAAAAAAAGGGAGATCTTCTTTGTTCACTCTTTTTTCATAAATTGTTAAAATATATTTACCCTTTTCAGTTTGAATAAAATAATTAGTATTTTCAATTCCCTCTTTTATTCCTTCAAATTTTTTAAGGTTTCCTAATTTGTAATTTAGTAAAATATTATTGATTTGTTCTTTATCTAATTTTGTGTAAACAGCCATTAACTTAATTCTTTTGGTAATTTGAAAACTACTTTTTCATTAGCAGTAACTACTTCCTCAATGGAAACATTCATATCTTTTCTAATTTCAGATATAAAGTTTTGAACTAATTCTTCAGGTGCAGAAGCTCCAGATGATAAACCAATAATTTTACAGTTCCTTATTTTTTCTAACGGAGCTTTTTTTCCGTAAAAAATAAGTTCAGATTCTTTACATCCAGATTTTTTTGCGACTTCGACTAATCTCGCTGAATTTGATGAATTTCTGCTGCCAATTACGAAAAACATTTCACAATTGGGTGCAATTTTTTTTACAGCAGCTTGTCTATTAGTTGTAGCATAACAAATATCCTCTTTTACCGGACCTTTTATATGTGGAAATTTTATTTTTAAAGCATCAATAATTCCCTTAGTGTCATCTACTGATAAAGTTGTTTGGGTTACGTAAGCCAAAGGTTTTGAAAAATTTAAATTTTTTACTTCATCAATAGTCTCTATCAGTTTTATAGATCCTTCTGGAAGTTGTCCCATCGTACCAATTACTTCTGGATGATTCTTGTGACCTATTAATACAATATCAAAACCTTTTTTATGAAGTTGTTCAGTTTCCCTATGAACTTTTGAGACTAAAGGGCAAGTAGCATCAACATAAAAAACTTTTTTTAGTTTAGCTTCCTCAGGAACTTTTTTTGGAACACCATGAGCTGAAAAGATAACCGGTCTTGATAAATCTGATATTTCTGAAATTTCTTCTACAAAAATTGCACCGAGTTTTTTTAAAGACTCAACAACATTTTTGTTATGTACAATTTCGTGTCTTACATAAACTGGGGATCCATATTTATTTAATGTTTTTTTAACAATTTCAATTGCTCTATCTACACCAGCGCAAAACCCTCTTGGTGCAGCCAAATAAATTTTAATTTCGTTTTTCATTTATCTCTATTAAGTATTCAAGCAATATATGCGGAAATGTTAGTGACGCCAAACCAATAAATATAACTTTTATAATTACATCGTTTAAACTATACGAATTTGAGAGGAATATTGTTGCTAAGATGTAAAGCAAAGCGGTCAAAATTGTTAATGGTAAAGCTTTTTTAAAAAATAATTTGATTCCATTTTGAAAGTTATCATTATTTAACTCAAAAGATATCGATATTATATGTCTAACAGAATGCAAGAAACAAAAATAAATTGTAAAAGCCGTTAAAGGCAAAAAAGTAAAATTTAAAAGAAGAATAGAAATAAGATCTAAAAATAAAATTTCAAAATCTTTAAATTTATTTCTAAAGACGAAAAATAAATATCCTAGAGAACTTAAAATCAAAAAAAAGTTTATTATCCAGTGTTTGTTTTTTAAAAATAATAAAAATTCATTATTTAATTCTAAAACCTCAAAAATCTTTAAAGTTTCATCGGTATGAAAAAATAGTGGAGAAAAAACAATTAATGATCCTTTAACTAAATAAAATAATTGATCAATATAAGAATTACCTTTATGCAAAAACGATGTATCTTCTCTTCCAAAATGATAAGACGCAACAAATAAAAATAATAAAAGGGTAGAAGAAGGATAAATATTCCACAATAAAATTACCAGACCCGAAATTAGTATATAGATAAAATAAAATAGTATTTTACTTTTAATTCTATAAATATTTAAAATTTTTCCCGCCTTGTAATTGTCCATTGCACCATGTGATATGCCAATAGATATGATAAGAAACAAACATATGAATGAAATAATTAATTGGTTTGAAAATGCTGTGATTTCACCAATTAATAAAGTAGCTATAGATAAAATTATTGTAAAAACTGAGAAAAAAAATGTGTGTTGTCCGTATAAATTTTTAATCATTTTAATTAAATAAAGATTTTATAAATACCCATTTTGGCATTTTAAAAATAACTATAATATCATCTAATAAATTACTTTTATTTGATAAAAATCTTATAATACTATTAGTGTTACTAAATATACCAAAAAAATTAAAAAATAATTTCGGCATAATTTTTGGTGATTTATCCAAAACTCTCATAAATATTTTATCAAAAAAGTAATATTTTTTCTTAATTTGAAATCTCTTAGCTTCATTAATATTTTCAATATTCATTCTAATATATTTTGAATGTTCTTGAATATTTAAAAATGTATAACCAGTACTTACTCTCGTCATACCACCCGCAGTACCAATATTTATAAAATTTTTTTTATTTTTTTGATATATCGGAAAAAGAGGTATTGCTCCTTGTTCTTTATATTTAATTTTGTAATCAGTCTTTTTTAATCTCATCCAATCCCAAAGCCATTGATTAATTTGTTTTTGGTAATCGAATAATTTTTTATCATATTTGGAAAACCAAGTTGTTTCTATAAGTATACGATTATTTTTGAATGGAAGAGTATATATAAAGTGAACAGCATCTCTTTGCTCACAGTCAAAATTCATCAAATGAAATGTATCAGATTTAGCCAATCTTTTTCTTTTTAATTCTATTTCGATACCATAAAAATGTTGCCAGTAATTTGTTTTGTCTTTATTAAATTTTTTTATAGATGGCACACTATTAAAAATAATGGACCCTTTATACTTTGACTTATTTAATTTTTTTTTGAAAAAGATATTTTTATTTTTTTTTAGTCTTCCAAGTATTTTTTGGTAAAATTTTTCACTATCTATACTTTGATAAGGATAAGAGACGCAGTGACTTCTATTAACGTTTCTAGCAGTGTCACTAACTAAAAATGTACTCCAGCTTTTTTTAACGCAATCATCAAAATTATGATTTATTACATTCCAATATGACCAAGTTTTATCTCTCTTATAATTTTTTCTTGGATCAATAATTGCAAGTTTTTTATTTTTTAACTTTTTATGAAGATCTAGTTCATAAGCTAAAGACAATCCCGCACAACCGCCACCAATAATTATATAATCAAATTCTCTCATTTAAACTTATATCCTCATTTATTAAATTATATTCAATTTTTCTCTCATATTCTGTTGGTTTTATAAAAAAAAGTTTTAGCAAGTCTACTAATGAAAGAATTGTTTGAATTATTTTACCAAAATTTGAAACATAAATTTTTCCAGCTTTTCGATAATCGTAAATATCTTTTTTTTTCAAAATTTTTTTACCAATATGTCGATAAACTCTCCTTGCAACAATAATTGAAAAACGACAACTAATTGGAATGTCTTTTATACCCTCAAATGAACTATCATAAAAAGCATCAGCTTTTAAAATTGTATTTTTAATATCCAAGAAAGTATCTTTAGACTTTTTAATTAAATAAGTTCTATTTTTCTTTTCATCTTCAACTACATCTCTTGCTATATTCGTTAATTGCATTGCTATACCCAAATCAATTGCTCTTTGTAAAGACTCTCTCTTTTTTACCCCGAATATTTTTGCCATCATTAATCCCACTGTTCCCGCAACTCTGTAAGAGTAAATAAATAGTTCTTTCTCTGTTTTTATCCTTACTTCTTTTTTTAGATCAGAATTTACCCCTTCAAATAAATCATCAACTATTTTCTTTGAAATATTTATTTCATCCATTAAATCCCACATATTTTTTACAACGCTTTCACTTTTATTTTTACTTTCAAACTTTTTCCTAAATTCTTCGAGTTCTTTTTTTTTTATTTCTAAATCTTTATTTTGGTCAGCGATATTATCTATTGTTCTACAAAAATCATATAAAACAGAGCATTTAAGATAGGTTTTCTTTGGTAAAAAAAAACCAGACCAATTAAAAGATTTTGCATAAATTGATAAATAATTTTTCGTAGACATTATAAAATTTTATCTAGTACTTTGGCTGAAGAGATAACACCGGGCATTCCAGCACCTGGGTGTGTCCCAGCTCCAACAAAATATAAATTGTTAAAAACCTCTGATTGATTATGAAATCTAAAATAGGCTGATTGAGAAAACTTTGGTTGTATGGAAAATCCAGAACCATTTAGAGTAGCTAAATCTTTCTCAAAATAATCTGGTGTCAGATAAAAATCACTTACAACATTTTCTTTAATGCCTGGCAAAACAGATTTATCCATCTTATCTAAAACCAAATTTTTAAATTTCTCACCCTCTTTTGACCAACTGATATTTGATAAATTATTAGGAACAGGGACAAGCACATAAAAAGCATCCTGACCATTAGGCGCCATATTTGGATCTGTTGCTGATGGCCGATGTAAATAATAACTTATATCATCTGAAAGAATTTTTTTTTCGAATATTTTGTTCAAATGTTCCTTATAAGATTCTCCAAAGTAAATTGTATGATGGGCCACGTTTGGATACTGTTTTTTTGATCCAAAATAATAAACAAAAAGTCCCATAGAATAATCCATTCTTTTAATTTTTTGTTTAAATAAAAAGTTATAATTATTTTGTGACTTAATCAAATTTTCGTAAACATTTGGAGGATCTGAATTACATACAATGTAATCACAATCAATAATCATAGAATTATTAATTTTTACACCCTTAACATTTTTATTATTTGTTAAGATTTCTGTTACTTCTGATCCTTTTTTTATTTCGACTCCTTCTTCATTCAGTAATTTTTCCAAAGCTTTAACAACACTACCCGTTCCCCCCATTGAATAATGTATGCCCCATTTCTTTTCTAGGAAAAGAATTAAGGTGTAAATTGAGGTTGTGGTAAATGGATTTCCACCGACTAACAATGGATGCATACTAAAAACTCTTCTTAACTTCTCATTTGAGACATAATTTGAAACCAAACCATAAACAGATTTATAACTTTTTAAATTAAGCAAGGCAGGTATTTGCTTAAGCATAAAAGTAAAGTCATTAAAAGGTTTATCAGATAAATCTGTAAAACCTTTATTAAAAATTTTTTCTGTAAAATTGACTAAGTCTTTGTAACCTTTAAGATCAGTTTTTGAAAACTTCTTTATTTCTTTTTCCATAGAGATCTCATCGCCCGAGTAATCAAATGTCTCTCCATTATTAAAAACAAATCGATACCATAAATCTAATGGCACAATTTTAACGTAGTCAGAAATTTTTTTGTTAAATAAAGTAAACAATTCATCAAATAAGTACGGAGCAGTTATAACTGTTGGGCCACCGTCATATATAAATCCACCTTTTTTAAATACTCTAGCTCGTCCACCTAAATCAGGATGTTTTTCTATTAAAGTTACACTGTATCCTTTTGCTCTTAATCTAAGGGCTGAAGCAAGACCTCCAAAACCTGATCCAATAACTATAACCTTTTTAGTCATATTAAGGATCTTACTCTAGATAGATTTGTTTTTTAAAATCTTTTTTGTCTCTTCAATGCTTGATAGGTAAACTTTATCAAGTTTTTTCTTATCAATTGAATTTTTAATGATTTTTTCAACTGAACTAATGGCTATATTGACTGATAAATTTTTAACGTCTTTTAGAGCTTGGATTTTCATTTGTCTTATTTTTTCTTCTGCAGTTTTTTTTCTGTTTTCAACGATTTTATGAAATTCTTCATTAGTTTTAATGATATTTTTTTCAGCTTCACTCTTTGCTTTATCTATTAAATTTTTTATTTCATCTTTTGATTTGCTAACTTTTCCCTCATATTCGCTAAGTAAATTTTTTGCTTCATCTTTTAACTTTTCAGCATTATTAAGATCATCTTCAATTTTTTTTATACTTTCATTTAATGATTTATCAATTTTTTGTGGAACTTTAAGATAAACAATTAATCCTATAAAAATAAAAAAAGAAATAGCTACCCAAAAAGTAGAGTCGATTATCATGTCTTTTTAACCTTTTGTTGTTTGACTACTTCTGAAACAGTGGCTTTGATACTACTTTTGTTACCGTCTTCACCAAAAATCTCTTTAAGCAAACTTGATACAATATCCTCAGAAACTAAATTAATTTTATTCAAGGACTCTGTTTTAAGTTTTTTAATTTCATCTTCCGCCTTTTGAGTTTCTTTTTCAATTTCTTTTTGTATATTTGTTTTTTTTATTTGAATATCTTCGTTAAGTTTTTGCCTACTTTCAGAAAGAACTTTTTTAGAATCTATTTTGGCCGCGTCTATAAGTTCTTTATACATTTTTAGTTTTTTTTCAGCTTCCTCTTTAAATATTTTAGCCTCTTCTAAATCTTTTCTTATCTTATCTTCTCTAGTGTCGATATTACCTTTAATTTTTGGTATGAAAATTCTATCAATCAAAAGATAAATTGATAAAAAAATAATAATTAACCAAAAAGATTGAGATGCCCAATATTTTGGGTCGAGCTGAGGCATACCAGCCTCAGCTGCAAAAAGACTTCCACACAATAAAGTGGAAGCAAATAATACAATACTTAACTTAGGCATGAGCTAATTAAAAATATTTAAAATGCAAAAAGTATTATTAAAGCTATAACCAATCCAAAAAGACCAGTTGCCTCTGCCAAAGCAAAACCCAAAAGTAGATTTGGGAATTGTTTTTGTGCTGCAGATGGGTTTCGCATTGCTCCGGAAAGATAATTTCCGAAAATTATTCCAATACCAACACCAGCTCCAGCCAAAGCAATAGCGGCTAAGCCTGCCCCAATCATTTTTGCTGCTTCTAGTTCCATTTTTCCTCCTTTTGTTGTTAGTGATGTAAATTTAATGCATCGTTTAAATAAATGCATGTTAAAATTGCAAAAACGTAAGCTTGTAAAAATGCTACTAAAATTTCTAATCCTGTTAGAGCAACTGAAAAACTTAATGGAAGCCAACCACCTACAATACCTAAACTTATAACAAAACCACCAAAAACTTTTAACATAGTATGACCAGCCATCATATTTGCGAAAAGCCTTACAGATAAGCTTATTGGTCTGCTTAAATATGAGATAATTTCTATAATTGTAATAATTGGCAATAAAACTATTGGCACACCACTTGGAACAAATATTTTCAAATACTTAAAACCGTGTATTACGAAACCAAGAATTGTTACACCAATAAAAATAAATATCGCAAAAGTTAAAGTTACTATTATATGGCTAGTTACTGTAAAAGAGTAGGGCAACATTCCGACCATGTTGCAAAAAAGGATAAAAATAAAAAGACTAAAAATAAATGGGAAAAAAGGCTTTGCTTTCTTGCCAGCTGTATCACTAATCATTTTTGCAATAAAATTATACAGCATTTCTGAAATAAGCTGTATTTTACTAGGGACTAATTTTTTTTCCCTGGTGCCAAGCAACAACAGTAACGTTACTAAAGCAGCACTAATTAACATGAAAAGACTTGCGTTAGTAAAAGAGAGATTTACACCAGATATTTCTATCTCCGGACCAATTTTGTATACTTGGAATTGATGCATTGGATTTGTTGCCATAATCTAGTCCTCTAAATTTTGCATTTTTTTTGCAGCTCTAAAAATATTCATGATACCTGCGGCAGCTCCAAAAATAAAAAATATTATAATTAATATTGGTTTAGTATCAAACCAGTTATCTAAAATAAACCCAATTATTGTCCCAACTGCAATTGCGGCAACAAACTCTGTACCAATCTTAAAAGCATTTCCAAGAAAAACACCTTTCTTTTTACCGTTCTCATTTTTTTTTTGTAATTTAGCTTTTGCAATTTTAAGGCGAGTTTTCAAATCATCTAATTCGCTCATTAAGCCCTTATGCTACTAACTCTTCTGCTTTTTGTAAATTGACTGCAACCAATTTACTTATGCCTTTTTCTGGCATAGTCACACCATATAACCTATTCATTTTTGACATTGTTAGTGCATGGTGAGTAATTATTATGAATTTTGTTCTAGTAACTGAAACTAATTCATCTAACAAAGAACAAAAACGCGTAACATTAGCATCATCTAAAGGTGCATCGACCTCATCTAAAACACAAATTGGAGATGGATTAGTTAAAAAAATTGCAAAAACTAATGATAGCGCAGTTAAAGCTTGTTCTCCACCCGATAAAAGCGTTATTGACTGCAATCTTTTTCCTGGTGGAGATACGAGCATTTCTAGTCCTGCTTCTAAAGGATCGTCCGAGTCAACTAGTTCAAGTTTAGCATTTCCTCCATTAAAAAGTTTTGTATAAACTTCATTAAATTTTTTATTAACTTTTGAAAAAGCCTCTAAAAGTCTTTCCCTACCTCTTTGATTCAATTCATTTATACTTGTTTTTAATTTTACAATTGCAGATACCAAATCTGCTCTATCCTCTTCCATTTTTTTGATCGTACCCTTAAATTTTTCAGTTTCTATATCTGCTCTTAAGTTCACAGATCCCATTGCCTCTCTATTTTTTTTCATCTCTTCCATTTTTTCTTCTTGTTCACTTACTGACGGCATTTTTTCTGCTTCAACAAAGTCTGACATATTAAATAAATTATTTATATTTTCTATTTTAAGTTCACTTTTCATCATATAGATCATATCCATTTTTCTTTGATCAATTCCTTCAATCGTAGCGTCATGTCTTGCTTTTCCTTCTCTTAATACTGTAAATTTTTCTTGTATAGACTTTAAATTATTATTTAATTGTACGAAACTATTTTCTATTTTTTCAATTTCAATTTGAAGTTCTTCATTATTTTTTTTTGTATTTTCTAAATTCTGGAGATTTTGTCCTTTATTAATTGCTATCTTTTCTGGATTTTTTCGATTTTCTTCTAATTCTTTTTCTATATTTCTCTTTCTATCATTGAGTTTGAAAAGCATTTTTTCAGAGTTCAGTTTTAAATCTTTCCAATTTTCTAATTCTTGGTCAATACTTTTTATCCTCTCTTTTCTTTTAATAGAATTATCGTGTATAGATTCATTCCTTCCAAAAATAGATGCATATTTTTGTTGTGATAAAGTAATATTTTCGATTAACTCTCTTAAATTTAATGTTAAATCGTTAATTTGCGTGTTTTGAATATTATTTAAATGATTTTTTATAATACTATTTAATTTTTCGTTATTTATTTTTGCCTGATCTATATTGTTATCATTAAGGAGAATTTTAATATTCTCACTCAATTCTTTTAAATCCTCGAGTATCTTTTTTTGCCCATCGAAGTCAAATGATGCTAATTTTTTTTCGAAAAAGCTATCAAATTTAATTTGTTTATCTTTAAGTTCTTGTTTAGCCACATCAAGATTTATTTCAGATTTTTTTTCCGTATCCGCCAATTCTCTTTCAGTTTTCAACAATTCGTTTTTTTCTTCAAGAATTCTCTTTTCATTCAAAGAGGAGTCTAATGATATACTTTTCTCCCTTTCTATATCAGAGTCAATTAGTTTAATATTTCCTAAAAGTTTATTATTTAATTCCTTAATATCCTTCTCCCTTTCATTTAAATTTGAAATTTCTAAATTTAATTTTTGTATTTTTGAAAGGTTCTCCATTTTTTTATCTCTTAAAGGTTGAATTTTTTTATTTTCTTCCTCAACCAGATTGTTGGAATTATTTAAATCTTTTTGTACCTCATCTATTTCTTTTTGAGCTTCATCTGACTTAATTTTTATTTTATCTTTTTCTTTGTCAATCTCCTGTATTTTAAGATAGTAAAGACCCGCTTCTACTGACTTTATTTTTTGTGAAATTTCTTTGTATTTACTTGCTTCTTCAGCTTGTTTTTCTAAATTTTCTAATTGTTTTTCTTGCTGTCGTCTAAGTTCGTCTGCTCTCTTCAAATTATTTTCAGCAGCATTTAATCTAGTTTCAGCCTCGTGTCTTCTTAGATGTATTCCTGAAATACCTGCAGCCTCCTCTAAAACTGATTTCCTTTCTGACGGTTTAGCGGTTACAATCATTCCAATCTTACCCTGACTTATCATCGATGGAGAATGGGCACCAGTAGATAGATCAGCAAAAAAAGTTTGTGCGTCCCTAGCTCTAACCTCCTCGTCATTAATAAAATATTTGGATCCTTTGTCTCGTTCTATTTTTCTTTTAACCACAATTTCTTCCAATTGTACATATTGACCCTGGCCCTCTTTTTCAGAGTTATCAATGGTCAGACACACTTCAGAAATATTTTTCGGAGGTCTATTTGAAGTTCCAGAAAAAATTACATCTTCCATACCACTTCCACGCATACTTTTTGCAGAAGTTTCTCCCATACACCACCTAAGAGCTTCAACAATATTTGATTTCCCACAACCATTTGGACCAACAATACCTGTTAGACCGTCCTCAATAAAAAAATTAGTTTTATCAAAAAATGATTTAAATCCAGACATCTCTAGTTTTTTAAACTTCATTTTAAAATAATTTTTCTATTTCCTTTTTAAAATTTTTATAATTATGTTTACCCTCATACTTTTTTTTATTTATATATATAGTTGGTGTTGATTTAATTTTAAATTCTTTTTGTGCATTTAAAACTTTCTCTAAAATTTTTTCTTCTAGCTCTTCATCTTTCAAACATTTTTCTATGCTGGATCTACTTAATCCAAATTTTTTAACTAATTTTATCAATGATTCATTTATATCATTTATATCATTACCTGACGTCCAATTATTTTGTTGATTATACAAATGAGTTAATAACTCAAACCTATTTTCTTGATTTTTGGAGCATTCTAAAACTTTTTCTGCATTAAGCGCTGCTAAATCAAGTGGAAAGCCTATGTGTTGAAATTTTACTATATTTCTAAGATCACTATCATTTTTGATTTTAATAATAACATTTTCATGAAAATTTGCACAATGTGGGCAAGTAAGAGAAGAAAAAACTTTTACCTTAATTTCTTGATCAATTTTTATTTTATCTTCGGTTTTTTGGTCACAATTAGATAAGAAAAAAAACAATAAAAATATAAAAAATATTGTATTTATATTATTTATTATTTTTATTTTCATATTGTTTTGCTAGTTCAATCAATCTTTTTTTGATTTTCAAATTCTCAATTTGGTCGATTTTATTATCTAATTTTTTTTCTTTAATATGCATTAAAGTATTTTGATTTTTAATTTTAATTTTGTTGTCAATTAAAGAGATCTTTATTTGCTTTATAAAATTATAACCAAAGAAAGAATTTATTTTATCAATAATATTTCTCTTATCATATTCAATATCAAGTTGATCACCATGACTTACATTTAAAACAAGCACTCCATCTTTAAACTCTCTATTCGTTTTTACTGATTTAGGATAGCATTTGAGGGAAGTTTCTTTTCCGACCAACTCTACCCAATTGTTTATTATTGATGAATAATTGTGGCCTCCTTTTTTAAGAATCTTATTAATTGTTTTAGGTAATGAATTTCCAACAGTCTTAATTCCTTGAATAGAATACATTGATTTATTAATATATTTTTTTTTCTTATGCATTTGAATAACAATTTATCAAAAAAAATAACACGATGGTATGATAATAATAAACGCATATTGCCATGGAGAGTAAATTTTAACTCTGACAAAAAGCTTTACTACAGAATATTAAGTGAATTTATGTTGCAACAAACGCAAGTAAAAACAGTAATTCCCTATTTTAATAAGTTTACAAGAGAGATTAAGAGTTTAAAAAAACTTTCTACAACTAGCGAAAGAAAAGTTCTTAAACTTTGGGAAGGTCTTGGTTATTATAGAAGAGCTAAAAATCTTCTCCGAACAGCCAAAATTATCGAAAAAAATAAAAAATCTATTTTGCCAAAAAATTTAGTTGAAATAAAAAAACTTCCAGGCATAGGAGATTATACTGGCAATATATTATTGGCTTTAATTTATAATCAACCGCGATTAGGCATCGATGGTAATGTGAAAAGAGTCATTTCTAGAATAACAAATAAACATAGTAAAAATATTAATTTTGAAGAAATAATCGAGAAAAATAGAGACAAATTATTTTCTCATTCAAGAAATTCTGATTTTGCTGAAGCAATAATGGAGTTTGGTGCTTTGATTTGTAAACCTCAAGATCCACAGTGTAATCGTTGTCCAATAAAAAAAAATTGTAAATTCTATATCACAGGCAAAAAGGTAAAATTTACAAGTCCTATAAAAATTAAGAGAAAAAAATATAGTATATTTTGTTATTTGAATAAAAAAAAACAAATCGGTCTAAAAAAAAATAATAATCTTGGTTTCCTTAAAGAATTTAATTTACCAATTATAAAAGTAAAATCAAAAACGTTAAGTTTGAAAAACTGGAATTTTTTATGTAATTATAAAAATTCTATTTCGAATAAAACACTGGATATAGATTTATATTACAAATTTTCAAAAAAAATTCCGAAGGATTTAAGTTGGTATTCACTATATAATAAAAAAATGTTTTTACCAACCTTCACAAAAAAAATTTTTAAACAGGTAGAAAATCTATATTAATGAAAAAAAAATTTGCAATTATTGGATCTGGTATTGCTGGTTTGACTTTAGCAAATTTTTTGAAGATAGACACAAATTTTGAAGTAAATATTTATGAAAGAGAAAAAGAGCTTACACTTGACGAGGGGTATGGAATACAGTTGGCGCCAAATAGTATTTCAATTTTAAACAAATTAAATTTTTTAAAAATAGAAGAAATCAATTTTTTTAATCCGTCAAAATTAGATTTTTATTCTAATGATAATATAAAAATCTGTGATTTGAATTTAGAAAGATTCAATACCAAAAAAAATAAATACACTACATTAAAAAGATCCACTTTAATCGAATTTCTAAAAACTGATTTGTTTTTAAAAAATATTAAATTTGGAAAAAAAGTAAAAAAAGTTACTAAATTAAAAGAAAAGTTACTAATAAATTTCGCAGATAATACCAATGATCTTGTTGATTATATGATTATATCAGATGGAGTTTTCTCAAATACAAAATCTATTATAGAACATAAAAGCGTCAAACCTTTTTATAACGGCTCAATTGCAATAAGAACTTTTATTAAAGATATAAAAGATTTTGCATACGACAAAAAAAACATATCCTTGATAATGCTTAAAAATGCTCACATAGTTATTTACCCAGTAAATAAAAAAGAAGAGTTAAATTTAGTTTGCATAATCAGACAGAGATTGCCAAATAAAATAGATTTAAAATTACTTATTGAAAAAGAAATTATTTCCCAGAATAAAAATTTAGGAAATTTATTTAAAAATTCTTTAGATTTCTGGCCAATTTATATTACTAAAAAACCTTATAAATCATCTTATGAAAATTTGTTTTATTTAGGTGATGCATTTTATACTTTTCCACCAACAATGGCGCAGGGTGCATCTCAATCTATCGAGGCAGCCTACGAATTGTTTAATCTTCTATCAAAAGATTCAAAAGATTTACAAAATCTTTATTTTAAAAAAAGGGAGGAGAGAATTAATCTTGTAAACAAACGCTCCATGTTAAATTATTACTCTTTTCATCTCTCCAATCCTTTTATGATAAAAGCGAGAAATTTTGTTTTAAAAAAAGCGACGAAAAGTGAAAAATTTTTAAATAGATACTTAAAAAATATCTATCAGGAGATTTAATATATACTTGGTCTTAATTTATCCCTTAGTTTATCAATAGGTTTCAAGATATTTCCAGACTTATAATGCCAGTAAGTCCAGCCATTACAGCTTTCAGTACCTAGTATTTTAGCGGCAACCTTATGAATTGATCCCTCGGTTTTTTCATGTTTTAAACTACCATCAATCATAATCTTGGCATTAAATTTCTTTTTTTGATCAAAAAGTATTGTTCCAGGCTTGATAATTCCCATTTCAATTAAAGACCCAAAAGGTATTCGTGGCTTAGATTTATTATTTTGCAATGTGTCCAAATAATTATCCTCTATAATTTTTGTATTGCTAACTCTTTTATTTGCTGCATCAAAATATTTTCGATCTTTTTCAATCCCAAAATATTTTCGACCTAATTTTTTAGCAACAACCGCTGAGGTACCCGTACCAATAAACGGATCAAGTATCGCATCACCTTTGTTTGTGCTTGCTAAAATAATTCTATGCAAAAGTGCTTCAGGTTTTTGTGTAGAATGAATTTTTTTACCATTCTCCTTTAATCTTTCTTTTCCACTACAAATTGGAAGCGTCCAGTCAGATCGCATCTGCAAGTCATCATTGAAGCATTTTAAAGATTGGTAGTTAAATGTATATTTTGAATTTTTATTTTTTGATGCCCAAATCAATGTTTCATGCGCATTAGTAAATCTAGTTCCTTTAAAGTTCGGCATTGGATTATTTTTTCTCCAAATTACATCATTCAATAACCAGTAACCTAAATTTTGAATATGATAACCAATTCTAAAAATATTATGATATGTGCCTATTACCCAAATAGATCCGTTATCTTTTAAAATTCTTTTACATTCTTTTATCCAAGCTTTTGAAAACTCATCGTAATGATTAAAATCAGAAAATTTATCCCAATCATCATTTACACCATTAACCCTGCTGTTATCTGGCCTTTTTAATTTTTTTCCGATTTGCATGTTGTAAGGAGGATCTGCAAAAACCAAATCGAATGTTTTATCAGGAATCTTTTTTAAAATATCTAAAGAGTTACCCAAAACAATTTTGTTGGAGAATTTTGTCATTTACTGAATTCAACCCGAAATTGAATCGTCCGTCAAATTTTTTTTTAAAAAAAAAAGAGTCTATTGTGTGCCAATGACTCTTATTTAGACAAGATGTTGTGTACTGGCTTATAGCTTTTCCTATGAACTTTAGTTACTCCAAATTTTTTTATAGCTTTTAAATGTTGTGAAGTCCCATATCCAAAATTTTTGTCCCATTTATATTTAGGAAATTTGTTTCCTAATTTTATCATGTAAAGATCCCTATAAACTTTTGCAACAATTGATGCAGCAGATATACACTTAATTTTCTGATCTCCTTTTATAATTGTTTTATAGTTTATTAATTTCTTTGGCGCATGTGTACCATCAATCAAAAAAATATGAGGTTTTTTTTTTAATTTTTTTACAGCTCTTTCCATTGAAAGAAGCGAGGCATTAAAAATATTAAACTTATCAATTTCATTTACTGATGCTGAGCCAATAGCATACCATGAGTTTTTTTTAATATGATCCGCAATTTCTATTCGATTCTTGAAGGATATAGTTTTAGAGTCTTTTAGAAGCTTAGTATTTACATTTTTCTTTAAAATTATCGCACATGAAATAACTGGACCAGCCAAACAACCTCTGCCTACCTCATCCACTCCCGCAAAAATTTTATCTTTCATTTACTTTATTTTGAATTGGACTATCTTTTTTCTTATCATTTTCAAGTCTTCCCAAGCATATTTTTTTTGGTCTGGCTGTCTCATTAAGAAAGCAGGATGGAAAGAGGCAATCACCTCTGTGTTTACTTCTCCAATTTTTTTACTTATCCATTTACCCCTGGCTTTTGAAATTACTGTTTCGTTTCCAATCAAAGCATTCAAAGCAGTGCTTCCAAGCAAAAATAAGATCTTCGGATTAATGATTTCAATATGTTTGTTTAAAAAAGGTAGATATCTTTTGATTTCTTCGTCAGTTGGTCTTCTGTTCATCGGAGGTCTAAAATTTACAACATTAGAAATATAAACATTATTTCTATTAAGTTTAATTGCCTCAAGCATTTTATCTAATAGTTTTCCTGCTCTTCCCACAAAAGGTTTGCCCTCTTTATCTTCGTTTGCGCCAGGACCTTCACCTATAATCATGATTAAAGAATTAGGGTTACCATCTGCAAAAACCAAATTTTTTGCATTATTCTTCAAATCACAATTTTTGATAGAATTAATTTTAATTTTCAACTTTTTCAGCTGATTTAATTTATCTTCACTTACATTACCTAGTTTTTTAATAATATTGTTTTCATATCTGACCAAAGATTTGTTATTATATCTCAGTTCATTATTTATAAGTTTATGATAAATTTTTTTTTTAATATTTTTCATTCAATATGAAGGCTCTGCTTTTAATAATTTCATTATATACTTTATTAGCATTTGGTGTATTAAATTCCTCCCACGGCAAAAATACAAATTTCAATTATAACGCTAAAAATATATCTAACTATTTCTCAGCATCACTATCTTTTGGTAATCATGATCATAAAAAATCACATGAATTTTTTAAGCAAATTAGAGACCCTAACAAGGATAATTCGAGCCACGCATCAAAACATATTAGATCTCTAATAAATTTAAATAAATTCAATGAAGCTGTAAGATACTCAAGAGTTTTAGAAAATAAAAAAAAATCTAATTTTGAAAGTCGACTTATTCTAGGTTTAAATGAATTTAAAAATGGAAATTTTTTAAAGGCAAATATTTATTTTGATAAACTTGAACTTAGTTTTGATCATCAGATGGTTTTCAATGTCATTCAAACTACTTTGAAAAACTGGACAACTATTGAGAAAAAAGGAATTGAAATTATGGAGGTTGTGCCAGAAAAATATAATAATTTTACAGTTATTCAATCAACCTTAGCACATTGTTATTTTGGTTCACCGTTAACTGAAAAAAAATTTTTAGAAATTGTAGAAAATAATGAAAATAATTTTTCAAGATATTATTTCTTTTATGCAAATTATCTATCTAATAAAAATAATGTGTCAAAAGCGACAGAAATAATTAATTTTGCATCACAAAAATATCCAAAAAATCTATTAATAAATCAATACAAAAAAACAATTAATAAAAAACAAAGAAATTATAATAAATTTGATTGTTCAAAAAAAAATCACATTGTAGCTGAAATTTTTTATGTGATTGCAAACGCTCTCTCAACGCAAGGAAATTACGAACTCTCAAATTTTTACGTAAATTTATCAAAATATTTAAATCCTGCTTTTTTATCATATGAATCTTTAATAGCTGAAAATCTTTTTATTTTAAAAAAATACAATCAATCCCAAAAAATTTACAACAAACTATCAACATCGGGTTCAGTTTATAAATGGTACTCTGATAAACAGATATCTTACATATTGTATGCTCAAAAAAAAGAAGAGGAGTCTCTTAATTTTTTAAAAAAAAGTTTTGAAAGTATTAAACCAGATGTTTATGAGATTTTTGACTTTGCAAATTTTCTTAAAAATAACAAAGATTATGAAAAATCTATAGAGTTATACTCAAAAATTTTAACAAAAATAGACAAAGGACATCGATTGTTCCCCAAAGTTTTAGATAGAAGAGGTACTGCATATGAGCTAATAAAAAAATGGGATTTAGCGGAGAGAGATTTACTCAGCTCTTTAGAAATTGAACCTAACCAACCTTACGTAATAAATTATCTTGCTTATTCTTGGGTAGAGCAAGGAAAAAACCTCAGTGAAGCATTAGATATGCTTAAAGAAGCTAATGACTTGAAAAAAAATGATGGATACATAACTGACTCATTGGGTTGGGCTTATTATAAATTAAATAAATTTGTTGAGGCTAAAAAATATTTGGTAAAAGCGATAACATTGATGCCATCAGATCCAATAATTAATGATCATTTTGCCGACTGTCTTTGGAAAAATAATCAAAAAATACAAGCAAGATATTACTGGAACTATGTACTAACACTAGAGTCAACAGAAGATAAGTTAAAAAAAAATATAGAAAACAAACTAATATTTGGATTATAAAAGATTTAAATCTTCGGAATGAAACAAAACTATTTAAAATCTTATTCAAAAATAAATTTATTTCTTAATATCTGGAATAAATCAAAAAAAACTAAATTACACAATTTATATTCGATTATATTTAAAACAGATCTACATGATAAAATTAAAGTAAAAAAAATCTTTAAACAAAATGATGTAATCATATTTTCTGGAATTTTTTCTAAACAGGTTAACAAAAGTAAAAATTCTATTTCCCAATCTCTTTTTATTTTAAGAAAAAAAGGGTTTTTAAAAAAAAACCCAAAATATCAGATTAAAATTGAAAAAAAAATACCAGTATTTTCTGGATTAGGTGGGTCTTCCAGCAATGCATCTACTTTAATAAAATACTTTTTAAAAAGGAAAAAAATATCAAAAAAAAATCTTAATTATTTCTCAAATAAAATAGGTTCGGATTTAAGATTATTTTTTGAATCTAACCAAATTCTTCAAAAAAGTTTAACAAAGTATAAAAATTTAAATAAGAAAATGATATTTTACTTTATTATTATTTATCCTTTTTTCAGATGCTCAACTAAAGAAATTTATTCTAAGGTTAATAATTACGATAAAATTAAAAAATTAAATTTTAATAATTTAAATTCAAAAAAAAAGATGGTTCAAAATTTAAAACAAAGTCATAATTCACTCGAAAAAATAGCAATTAAAAAATTCCCCAAAATAAGTAAAATTTTAGCTGAATTGAAGCAACTTGATAATTGTGAATTTTCTAGGCTTACAGGTTCAGGTTCTGCATGTTTTGGGCTTTTTTTGACGAAAAAAAGTGCTCATTTAGGACTTAGAAAAATTAAAAAAAAATTCCCTAATTATTGGTGTGTTGTTGCTAAATCTATTTAATTTTGTTTTTTTGTGGTATATCCAAAATAAATTTGGGGCGTAGCCAAGCGGTAAGGCAGCGGTTTTTGGTACCGCCATCCTAGGTTCGAATCCTAGCGCCCCAGCCAATAGATATGTTTTTAATAGAGAAGATAAAAAAGTCATTATTTCCCTTCTATAGTTCTCCGGCAACTAAAAAAATTTTAAATATTTTAAATTTAGAAAACAAAAAACAGGCTATGTTTGTTGGAGGATGTGTTCGAAAATATATTCTTAATCAAAAAATTGATGATATTGACATTGCAACCTCTTTAACACCAAACGAAATAATTAAAAAATTTGAAAATACAGATGTAAAAATTAAAAAAACTGGTATTGAACATGGCACTCTGACTTTAATATTAGAAAATCAAAAGGTTGAAATAACAACTTTAAGACAAGATATTTCAACAGACGGAAGACATGCAGATATTGAATTTACAGATAATTGGAAAAAAGATTCAGAAAGAAGAGACTTCACGATAAACGCAATTTATTTGAATTCAAGGGGAAAAATATTTGATCCTCAGTTCGGTTTAGAAGATTTAAAAAACAATAAAGTTAAATTCATTGGTGAGCCAAAAAAACGAATACAGGAAGATTACCTAAGAATTTTAAGATTCTTGAGGTTTTCCATACAATACAAAAGTTTCGCAATCGATGATGAAACACAAAAAGCAATAAAACTTAATATGGATGGTATTGCCAAACTATCAAAAGAGCGAATTTACAATGAACTGGAAAAAATCATTAATCTAGATAATTTTCAAGATATATTTAAAAATAACTTTTTACTTAACATATTCAAACTTATTTTTCCTGAGTTTTTATATCTTGATAGAATAAAAATTTTAAAAAAACTAAAAAATTCAAAAGATATAGAATTTAACAAAGACATAGTCTTAGCTATAATGTTATTAGATTTTTCAAATAACCACGCCTATTTCTTTCACAAATATAACATATCAAATGAATTAAAAAACAAATTGAGTTTGTTCTCGATTCTTTTGAAAGAAATTAAATCAAATAAGGAATTTTTTCACAAAGATCTTAAAAAAAATATTTTTTTCCATGGAAAAAAAGAAATTGAGGAAATTTTTATCATCAATAATGTTATAAACAATAAAAGTTTGACCTCCAAGTTTCATGAAATGATAAAAAAAATTAACGAAACTATAATTCCAAAATTCCCAATTACTGGAAATGACCTAATTAAGGAAGGTCTAAAAAGAGGAAAAAAAATTGGCGAAATACTTGAAACAATCGAAAAAAAATGGATAGAGAATGATTTCAAAATAAGTAAAAAGGATATTAAAATCTTATTAAATAAATATTTAATTTAAATATATTCAACTTTAATTATTTCATAATTTTTTTCACCCGAGGGAGTAGTAAAATTGACCAGATCTTTTTCTTTTTTTCCAATTAAAGATTTACCGATTGGAGACATGAAATAAATTAAATTTTTGCTTACATCAGCTTCGTCTTTTCCAACTATTTTAAAAGTATTTTTACTTTCTTTATCTAGATCTTTAACCGTAACAGTAGCACCAAAAATAATTTTTCCCGTGTTTTCCATTTTTGTGACATCTATTACGTTGGCCCTAGCAATAGTATTACTAATCTCCAGCACTCTACTCTCAGTTTGTGATTGTTGTTCTTTGGCTGCGTGGTACTCGGCATTTTCTTTTAAATCCCCATGCCCACGAGCCTCTGCTATTGCAGCAATAATTTTTGGTCTTTTTATTTTTTTAATTTCTTCTAACTCCTCTTGAAGTTTTTTTAAACCTAAAATTGTTATTGGTTCTTTATCCATTTATTTCCACTTTGCTTCAGGCGGAAGAGACATAAGAATTGCTTCAACATTACCACCTGTGTTTAAACCAAATTTTGTTCCTCGATCATATAATAAGTTAAATTCAACATATCTTCCCCTTTTATAAAGCTGATCATTTTTTTGTTTCTTCGACCAACTTGTATTAATTTTTTTCTCAATTATATTTTTAGCGCAGTCTAGAAAACATAAACCTATACTTTTTGTAAAACTGAAATTTTTCTCCCAGTCATCTTTCTTGTAATCAAAAAATATACCCCCTATACCTCGTGTTTCTTTTCTATGTGGCAAATAAAAATATTCATCACACCATTTTTTATATTTTGAATAATATTTTTTATTGTATCTATCACATGTATTTTTAATTTTTTTATGAAATAATTTTTCCTCATTTTTATCTTTTATCGAGGGAGTTGCGTCCATTCCTCCACCAAACCAGTTTTTTGTGGTTACTATAAATCGTGTATTAAAATGCATAGCAGGAATTTTTGGATTTTTCATATGAGCCACAACCGATATTCCTGACGCCCAAAAAAAAGGGTTTCTTTCTGCTCCTAAAATTTGATTTCTAAATTTTTTTTTAAATTTTCCAGACACCTCTGAATAATTAACGCCAACACTGTCAAAAACTTCACCATTTTTTAAAATGGCATACATGCCACCACCATCTTCTGGATTTCTAGATTTTTTCCAGGTAGTTTTTTTGAACAAATTATATTTATTTCTCTTCGATTTTTTATTTTCAATTCTTTCAAATTCTTCACAAATTTGAGATTGAAGAAATCTGAACCAGTCACTGGCAATTTTCTTTTTAACTTCTAATTTTGTTCTCATTAAATTAATTTTGTTGTTTATAAAATCCTTAATTCCCTAGTTTTAAAACAGTTTTATGTGTCATTCTGCCCCGTTTTTGAATTATAAATAGTTCCTATTTAATAAATAAATAATGTTAATATAATTTAATGAATAAATCAGGAAAAAAAAATAGAAGAGACTTCCTTTTTACCGCAAGTTACACGGTAGGTGCTATCGGCTTGGGCGCTACAGTTTGGCCCTTTATTGATCAAATGAATCCTGATAGTTCTGTTAAAGCCTTGGCATCAACTGAGGTTGATATTAGCCAGATACAGCCTGGTAAAGCAATTACGGTTTTATGGAGAGGTAAACCAGTTTTTGTCAAAAGAAGAACTCCTGAAGAAATAGCGGAGGCAAAAAAAGTAAATTTGAACGAACTTAAACATCCAGAGAAGGATGAAGACAGAGTTAAAAAAGAAGAATGGTTAGTGATGTTAGGAATTTGTACACATTTGGGATGCGTTCCATTATCAAACAAGGGTGAATACAATGGCTGGTTTTGTCCTTGTCACGGATCTCATTATGATACTTCAGGCAGAATTAGAAAAGGTCCGGCACCGACTAACATGGAAGTTCCAAAATATGAGTTTGTTGATAGCAACACTATAAAGATCGGATAACTTATGAGCGAACATACATATACACCGTCAACAAAATTTGGAAAATGGTTTAATGACAGACTACCATTGTTAACCTTAGGGGATCATTTAATAAATTATCCTACACCAAAAAATTTAAATTATTGGTGGACATTTGGAGGAATTCTTACTTTTTGTTTAGTAACGCAAATTGTAACTGGATTAGTATTAGCCATGCATTATGTTGCCCACGCAGACTTAGCATTCGACAGCGTTGAACATATAATGAGGAACGTGAACTACGGATGGCTTATTAGGTATATTCACGCAAATGGCGCTTCGATGTTTTTTCTAGCTGTTTATATTCATATATTCAGATCTTTATTTTATGGTTCATATAAAGCTCCAAGAGAAATAATTTGGATCCTTGGAATGCTAATTTATATATTGATGATGGCTACAGCATTTATGGGCTATGTTTTACCTTGGGGTCAAATGAGTTTTTGGGGTGCTACTGTTATAACCAATCTATTTAGTGCTATTCCTTTAGTTGGAGACAGTATCGTGACTTGGTTATGGGGAGGATACTCTGTAGACAATCCAACATTAACTAGGTTTTTTAGTTTGCATTACCTGTTTCCATTTATAATTCTTGGGTTGGTAGTTCTTCATATATGGGCTTTACATGTTCCTGGAAATAATAATCCAGTTGGAATTGATGTAAAAAAACCATCTAAGGATACTGTGCCGTTCCATCCTTACATCACAATTAAAGATTTGTTCGCACTTTTAATATTTATTATTATTTTCTCAGGTTTTATTTTCTTTTCACCAAATATTCTAGGACATCCCGACAACTATATTCCAGCAAACCCGCTAATAACACCGACACATATAGTTCCTGAGTGGTACTTATTACCATTTTACGCGATACTAAGATCGGTCCCTGATAAACTGGGCGGAGTGTTGTTATTATTTGGTTCATTAATAATACTTTTAATACTTCCATGGCTAGACAACAGCAAAGTGAGATCGGCTGTTTATAGACCACTATATAAAATATTCTTCTGGATACTTATCATAGATGTGCTTGCTTTAGGATATGTAGGTGCGATGCCAGCAGAAGGAGTCTACTTATTTATAGCAAGAATAGGAACTGCTTATTATTTTGCTCACTTTCTGCTAGTTCTTCCTCTTCTAAGTAAAATTGAAAAGACAGATCCGTTGCCATTAAGTATTTCCGAACCAGTTCTAACAGGAATGCCAAAACCAGAGTTAATGAGGAACGACGAAAAAAATAGATAATGCATAAATTGCAACTAAAATTTATCTTTTTCCTCTGCATTTTATACACTTCACTTTTCACAATTTCGAACTCTGCCGAAAAGACGGAGCTATTAGAACAGGATTGGTCTTTCAAAGGTATTACGGGTAAATTCGATAGAGCTGCTCTTCAAAGAGGATATCAAGTATACACCGAAGTTTGTGCTTCATGCCATTCAATGCGTTTACTGAGTTATAGAAATTTAGGAGAAGAGGGTGGGCCAGAATTTTCACTAGATCAAGTAAAAGCTATTGCGGCAAACTTTGAAGTTGAAGATGGTCCAAATGAGGATGGAGAAATGTTTTCAAGACCTGGAAGACCGTCTGATAAGTTTGTATCTCCATATCCTAACATACAGGCGGCTACTGCCGCTAATGGCGGTGCCTATCCACCAGATATGTCAGTTCTTGTTAAGTCAAGAAAAGGCGGGGCAGATTACATATATTCTGTCTTAATGGGTTACGAGGATCCACCAGCAAATATCCAATTAGATGAAGGTGTTTACTACAATAAATATATGGAAGGAAAAAAAATTAAAATGTCCAATCCATTATCTGAAGGTATAGTCACGTATCAGGATGGAACCCTAGCATCAGAGTCTCAAATGGCTAAAGATGTTACAACGTTTTTAACTTGGGCAGCTGAGCCAACTTTAGAACAAAGACATAAGATGGGTGTAAGGGTTATAATATTTTTAATTATTTTTACAATTCTTATTTATTTCAGTATGCGAAGACTTTGGTCAGACATTGACCCTGAAAAATAATACATCACCATCGTTAACTAAATAATCTTTTCCTTCGATTCTCATCTTGCCATTTTCTTTTGCTTTTTCAGCACTACCATACTTCTTAAAATCAACAAAAGAAACGGTCTCAGCCCTTATAAAATTTTTTTCAAAGTCTGTGTGGATTACACCTGCAGCTGATTGTGCATTTGTATTTTTTCTTATAGTCCATGCTTTGGACTCTTCTGGACCAGATGTAAAAAAAGTATTGAGATTCAATAATTCATATCCAGTTGTAATAAGTTGATTCAAACCAGTCTTTTCAAGGCCTATATTTTCCATATACGAGATTTTTTCATCATCATTTAAATCTGTAATTTGCTCTTCAATATCCGCGCATATAACAACGTGTTTTTGTTCTGAATATTTTTCTTTTAATGTTTTAGTGTAATTATTACCTGATTTAACATTTTTCTCATCCACATTTGCAACTATTATGTAAGGCTTATTCGAAATAAGACCCGCTTCTTTTAAGATTTTTTGATCTTCAGGATCACTATATTTGTTTATATCTTCCCCTTTATTTAATTTTTTAAGTACATCTTCAAATAATTTTATTTCTCTTTCCGAAATCTTCCTCTTTGTATTTTTATGCAGTTTTTTTTCTACCTGATTTATATCAGATAGTAATATTTCAGTTTTTATCGTCTCTAGGTCGCCAATTGGATCTATTACTTTATTAACGTGCTGTATATTTTCTGAGTCAAAGCATCTTACTAAATGAACAATTGCATCTACTTCTCTTATGTGAGATAAAAATTTATTACCCAAACCTTCCCCCTTAGATGCTCCTTTAACAAGACCCGCAATATCAACAAAAGTTATATTGGCATTTATTTTTTTTTTTGAATTTGATAATTGATAAAGCTCATCTAGCCTCTTGTCAGGTACGTTAACCACTCCGATATTTGGATCTATAGTACAAAAAGGAAAGTTAGCAGCTTGTGCGTTTTTTGTGGAGGTTAATGCATTAAACAAAGTTGATTTCCCAACATTAGGTAATCCAACTATTCCACACTTAAATCCCATTCAAATTTTGATTTACTTTACTTGAAAAAGAGTCCATTTTTTTTTCAATTAATGTTGGAAGAAGTTTAACTATATTTTGAGTAATATCTTGGATTTTTTCTTCTTCAGTTTCATTGAAGTCCTCTAAAACATGACTATTTACTTTTTTCTTGTCTTTTGGGTGACCTATTCCAACCCTAACTCTTGAATACTCTTTTCCTATAGATTTATCAATTGACTCAATTCCATTATGACCAGCACTACTTCCTCCGAATTTTGCTTTTACTTTGCCTAAATCGATATCCATATCATCATGAAAAACAAAAACATCTTTTGCATCAATTTTAAAGTATTCAATAAGTTCTCTTATACAAGTACCTGAATTATTCATAAAAGTTAGCGGTTTAATAGCATAAACTTTTTTATTATTTATATTTCCTGTTGTTAGCAAACCTTTGAACTTTGGTTTTTGTTTTGATAAATTAAATTGCTGATTTATAGCATCAATTATTTTAAAACCTATATTGTGTCTATTATTTAAATTATTTGGGCCTGGATTTCCTAATCCTACTAACAAAAGCATAAAAGTTATTTTTTTTCTTTCTTATCTGGGGTTTTTTTATCAGGTGCAGGCTTTTTGTCTCCACTCTGCTCTTTACCTTTATCATCTTTCTTTTCAGCTTCTCCCTCTTTACCTGAGGCAGCTTCGGCAGTCTCGCCAGAGGTAGCAGCTTCACCATCCGCTCCTTCTGCTGCAGCTTCTTCAGTTGGTTTCTCTGGTTCTTTAACGATTGTTGGTGGAGCAATAGTAGCAACTACAAAATCTCTATCAGTTATAGTTGGTTTTGCATTTTCAGGTAATTTAACTGAAGATATTTTTACACTTGCGCCAATATCTAAGCCGCTTAGGTCTACAATAATATTTTCTGGAATATTTTCTGCTTTACATTCTAACTGAACTTTACGTCTAACAATATTTAAGACCCCCCCCTTTTTTAAACCCGGTGAGTCATTATTATTTTTAAATATAACTGGAATTTCTAAAATTACTTTCGAACCTTGAATAATTCTCATAAAATCGATATGCGCAGGTTTTTCCGAGACTACGTGATAAGAAACATCTCTTGGTATAACTTTCTCTTTCTTGCCTTCAATTTCTAGATCAATAATAGTAGATAAAAAAGTATCGGAATTGTAAATATTATTAAAAGATTTCTCTTCGATACTTAATTTTAAATTTGGACTTTTACCCCCGTATAATATCGCGGGTATAAGACCTTTTATTCTTAAACCTTTGAGTTCTCCTGCCGTTTTGGTTTCTCTCTTGACAGCTTTTAAATTGTTTATCATTGAACGAGCAATTTAACCCAACTTTGAAATAAAACAAGTATTAATTGAAAAGATCTGACACAGATGTTGAATTTGAAATCCTTTTAATGGCTTCAGCCATTAAAGAAGCAATAGATAATACCTGAATTTTATTAATATTTTTTATTCTTTTAGAGTTATCAATGCTGTCTGTTATAACTAATTTTTTAATTCTTGATTTTTTTATCTTATTTATTGCTTCTCCACTTAATACAGCATGAGTAATAAATACGTAAATATTTCTAGCACCTTTTTTAATCAATGCATCCGCTGCATTCACAATAGTTCCTCCGCTGTCGATGATATCATCAACTATTACACAATCTTTATTTTTAACATCCCCTATAATGTTCATAACCTGAGATTTTCCCGCCTGAGGTCTTCTTTTATCTATTATAGCCAAGTCAGCATTTATTTTTTTAGCAAGACCTCTGGTTCTTTCTATTCCGCCTGCATCAGGAGAAACACATATAAAATTCTTACCTTTAATATTTTTTTTGATATATCTTGCAAATATCGGAGTTGTAAATAAATTGTCGACGGGCATATCAAAAAAACCTTGTATTTGTCCCGAATGTAAATCAACTGTTACAATTCTGTTTGCACCCGCATTGGTTATTAAGTTTGAAACAAGTTTAGCAGATATAGACGTTCTAGGGACAACTTTTCTATCTTGTCTTGCGTAACCAAAGTATGGAATTACGGCAGTAATATTTTTTGCAGAAGATCTTTTTAAAGCATCAATGCACAAAAGAAGCTCCATGAGATTATCATTTGCAGGAGTTGATGTAGATTGAATAACAAAAACACTATTACCTCTTATATTTTCGTTTATTTCTACGTAAATTTCACCATCAGCGAAATTTTTTATATTGGTATTGACTAACTTAAGCTTAAGATGCCTCGAGATACTTTTACTTAGCGAAAGATTGCTTGTTCCTGATAAAATTTTCATTAGAACTAATTACTTATACATTCATTATAAGGATGTTTCAATTATTTTTCTAAGATATTTTTTTTATCACTGATATGCATCTTCCGTAATCATTCTCTCCTAACTTTTTGGCCCTTCTATGGCTAAAGTAATCATTCTCTGAGGCAAAGGTGTCTAAAGTTAGGTTCTCAATTTGAGATACCCCGTTATCTTTAAATTTTTTATTAACAAACCCTCTTAGATCAAAATTAAATGTTTTTTTATCATTTTGGAAAAAGAACATTTTATTTTCATCAGATTTTAATAAAAACATTGAGTAAAAATCTTCTTTTACCTCATAACTTTTTTGAGCAATACATGGACCTACCGAAACAATCACTTTTTCACTACTTCCGCCCATTTCCACAATTTTTTTTAAAGTATTTTCTATAATGCCATTCACAGCACCCTTCCAGCCAGCATGAATACATCCTGCAATACCTATATCAGTTTCATAAATTAGAATTGGAGCACAATCAGCAGTTAATACACCTAAAGCAATCGAATTTTCTTTAGTCAGCATTGCATCGGCTTTTATTTTATTCAAATTATTTATATTTTTTATCACCTCGACATTACTACTGTGAGTTTGATTCATCAAAATTAATTTATCCGTCCTAATTTTAATTTTGTTTGATACAATTTCTAAATTTTTTACAACAACCGAGGCATCATCATTACTTCCAATCCCGCAGTTGAGACTTCTATAAATTCCTTTAGAAGCACCATTATTTCTTGAAAAAAAACAGTGCTCAATATTATTATTTAATTTTAAATTTTTACAGTAAAACATTATTTAAAAGCTAAAGAAAATTTACACTTCTTATTTTTTGCAAACATTACCTTAAAATTTTCTCCCATAAATTTTGGATCAATTAATCTTTTGAGTCTCAAATACATATTTGATCTATCATCAAAGCTAAGGTTTTTACTTGCAATATTAAATCTTTCTATAATCCCCATTTTTTGAAGAAATTTACTTTGACTTATTACGTTTTCTACTTTCAATCCTTGGTAATTAAAATATTTTTTATATAAATCAAAATTAACAAGGGATGTAATGTCAGCTTTACCAATGTTTTTTTCAATTTTATTATATTTATGTTTCATCACTGATTGAAGTGTATCTTGGCCTTGGTTCACATTAAAACCGTAATCTATAAATAGAAGACCGCCATTAAGTTCTTTTATCCTATTGCACATGGTATTTAATTCTTTGAAACCATACTCGGGATATTCAATAATCCCATTGTTTTTAGTAAGTTTATAGTTTTTAAGTTTAATAATTTCTTTATTTTTTGCTTTTTTGTAAATGAATTTAACTTCCTTTTTTTTTAAAGTAGCATACCTTTCAAAAAACTCCCCATTTATTTTTTTAAATTGCTTAATTGGTAATGCATCTAAGAATTCATTACCGAAAAAAACAGTTGGACCTTTCTTAATTTTTTTTAAATCATTAATCCAAGAAACATTTTTTTCAACAATTCTTTTTTCTTGGATTTCTCTTAACTTTTTACTTTTTTCATATAGGATTATTTTAATTGACCTAAAAGCCTCGGGAAAGTTTTTTAAAGTTTTTAATAATATAATACAAAGATCACCATTACCCGGACCCAATTCAACAAAATTTAAATTTTTAGGTTTTTTTAAGCTTTCCCAAAAACTAACAAGCCATATTGTAATCATTTCACAAAAAATATTAGATATATTTGGAGCTGTTACAAAATCACCTTTAGCTCCAAAAGGATTAAAATTTTGGTAATAACCCGCATCCTTATCATAAAGAATTTTCTCCAAATATAAGTCTAAGGAAAGTGATTTATTTTTTTTAAAAATTTTATTTATTTTTTTCATATGAAATTGATTTTAACAAAAAGAAAATTCCCAATATTATCATTATTATACTCAAAAAAGATCCCACACTTAAATAACCGAATATGTATCCGATATGTTCATCTGGCTGTCTAAATTGTTCAGAAATAATTCTAAAAACACCGTACATGACCAAAAATATTAAAGATACAGCCCCATGATTTAAAAACTTTTTACCTATTAAAAATTTTAAAATAAAAAATAAAATAACTCCCTCTAGTAAAGCCTCATATATTTGAGATGGGTGACGTGGTGAGTTATCAACTTTAGGAAAAATTACACCCCAAGTTTTATCTGTCTTAATACCGTAGAGTTCGCCATTTATAAAATTAGCAACTCTACCTAAAAAAATTCCTAAAGGAGCAACACAGGAAACAGTATCAAAATAAATTCTGAAATTTAAATCTTTAAATTTTGAAAAAATATAAATAGATATCATTACTCCGATAAGGCCTCCATGAAAAGACATACCTCCTTTCCACAATTTAAAAATTTCTAAGGTATTTTCTAAATAAAAAGATGGATTGTAAAAAAATACATAACCCAGTCTTCCTCCGACTATAACTCCTATTATGATGTATCCTACTAAATCATCAAAATTTACAAGATATTTTTTTTGACTTGTTTCAGAAATTTGTTTTTTTATAATACTCTTCCCATACCACCATCCGAAAAGAATCCCAAAAATATATGCAAGTGAATACCATCGTATTTGAATAATTCCAAAGTCTAATAAAACAGGATCAAAATTATGGACTATCATTTTTTTAAGAATTTATCACAATTGAAATTAAATTGTTTATAATTTAAGGTCAAGTTATGAGTAATTCTGAAAAAATTCTTAAAATGATATCTAGTTTTGTCGAAGCAGGCATACTCACGTCTGAAGATTTAAAGAAAGAAATCTCAACATCATTGAAATTTCAAAAGGAAAATATTGTTAATAAATTTGATTTAGTAACAAAGAAAGAATTTCAAATATTAAAAAAATTATTAGAGAAACAGCAAAAAGAAATTAATGAACTTAAAAAGAAAAAATCTAAAAAGGCAAAGAAATCTTAACAAGTAAACCTTTGTGTTTACTCTCTGATAAAGAAATATTTCCACCGTGTGATTTGACAATATCCTGTGCTACTGAAAGCCCGAGCCCAACACCAGATTTATTTAAACCTCTGCTTTTGTCTACTCTATAAAAGGGTCTGAATACATTAGAATATTCACTTCTATCCACTCCTGGCCCATCATCTTCAATAGTTATAACTAAATTATTCATTGATTTTTTCAAATCTACAAAAATTTTATTACCATAAGTAAGACCATTTTCTAAAATATTTAAAATACATCTTTTAATCAAATTTTCTCTACCATAAAATTTTAAATCTTGATTTGAACTAAACTCATATTTATTTGTGTCATATTTTTTTAATAAATTTGTAATTGTACTTGTTAAACTAAATTTGACCGATTTTTCCTCAGTCTGTGATTTTGCGTATTGCAGATAATCATTCAACATTCTTTCCATCTCATCAATATCACCGGCCATCTTAATGGCAGTGTCTTTTTTTTCTAATAAAGCCAGTTGTAATTTTAGTCGAGTGAGTGGAGTTCTCAAATCGTGGCTAATACCAGATAACATTTCAGATCTTTGTGTAAGATGTCTATTAATTCTTTTCATCATCCTATCAAACTCATATGTCGCTTCTCTAATCTCTAAAGCTCCACTAGGCCTTAAATTTTCAATACTCTCACCTTTTCCAAATTTTTTAGCTGCTTTTGATAAATTTATTATGGGTCTAGTTTGATTTTTAAGAAAAATTAAAGCAATAAAAATTAAAAGTAAGGATGGAACAGTTAACCACATTACAAATATTCTTACTGAAGAGGGAGCTATCTTATCTTTAGAAAAAAAAATTTGAATAATCCTATCATCTGACTTTATTCTTAAGTCTACCAAATCAATATATGTGACAGTATCAAACCAATAATTTTGACCAAATATTTGCTTCATTTCTCTTCTCAACGATCTATCCATTGGGCTGAATCTTCTATCAGACTTTGTAATTGGTAATTTTTCATTTTTTTTTATATTAATAACAAAATCAAAATTTTTTTTATATGAGTTTGTAAGAAACTGTATATTTTCTTTATTGTCTGAACGGTATACATCAAATAAAGTTTTAATTTCACTTACGAGCGAACGTGTCATTCCTTTATTTGCTTTTATCCATATACTATCAAAAAAAACTATTGAAATTGTAACTTGTAAAATTATTATTGGAGCTGCAACTATAATTAACGCTCTATAAAAAAGTCTTTTTGGTAATATTTTTTTTAATAATTTATTGAATCCAAAGGACATATCCTGATCCTCTAATTGTTTGTAAAAATTTAGGGTTTTTAGGGTTTGCTTCTATTTTTTTTCTTAATCTAGTAATCATTACGTCAATAGATCTTTCTTTTGATATATTTGATATTTTACCAATTTCACTTCGAGAAAAAATTTTTCCAGGGGACGATAACATTTTCATTAAAACATTTTTTTCAGATAAATTTATCTTTTCAATTTTCTCTCTCAATTTAATAGTCATCTTACTCAAGTTAAGTTCAGCCTCCCCAATTTTGGTCACTTCGAGTAAATTTCTGTTATCATTATTTTTAATAATATTGTTTATTCTAAGCAAAAGTTCTTGAGGATCAAACGGCTTTCCAAGATAGTCATCAGCACCTAGTTGTAAACCATGAATTCTATTTTCTACTTCTCCTTTTGCAGTCAAAAGTATTACAGGTATATCCTTTTTTTGTTTGAGCTCTTCCGTTAATTCATAACCGGTTTGACCTGGCATCATCACATCCAATATAATTAAATTAAAATTAAAAATATCAATTTTTTTTTTGGCCTCAATCGAGTTATTTGCAGTTGAAATAATAAAACCTTTCTCAGACAAAAATTGTTTAAGTAAATCTCTTATTTTATCATCATCATCTACAACTAATATATGAAATCTATTTTTTTCCATTGATAATCTTTTTTAAAACCTCTTTAAATTTTATTACCGAACTCGGGTCAGAATCTTTTAATGCATTAAATATTCTTTTTTTTTGACTTTCAAAAACCTCACCAAAAATTTTTTTTCCATCATCATCTAAATATAGGAGTTTTCTTCTAGTATCTACTCTGTCTTTGATTTGTTTGATCATTTTAAGTCTCTTTAAATCTTTTAAAACTCTATTAAGGCTTTGTTTGGTTATTTTAAGTTTAAAAAGAAGTTCGTTAACGCTTATACCTTCATTGCCCTCTACTAAATGCAGGGTCCTAAGATGAGCAAATCCAAGTGATTTTTTTTTTAATATTTCAGCAGGGTCAGAAAATGTTTCTCTGTAGGCATAAAGTAGCAATTGTATACAATCCTTGATTTGATCATCTTTTAAATAAAGTAAATCTTTCATATTTCGGTCAGATATGTTGACTTATTTTACCAACAAATATACTTTTTTGTTAGCAAAAAATTATTTAGTTTAAATTTAATGGAAACAATTCCTTACGATAAAAGATCAGGCAAAATTTGGTTTAATTCAAAACTTGTTGATTGGCAAAAAGCAAACGTTCATCTTCTAAATCATGGTTTACATTATGCGAGTTGTGTATTTGAGGGCGAAAGAGTTTACGATGGAGATATTTTTAAACTCGAGGAACATACTGCAAGACTTTTTCATTCTGCGAATAGGATGGGAATAAAAATACCTTATACCCAAGAAGAAATTAATAATGCAAGCAAAGAGATTATTTTAGTTCAAAAGGTTAAAAACGGATACGTAAGACCCGTCGTGTGGAGAGGAAGTGAGATGATGGCAATATCTGCTCAAAAAAACAAAATCCATGTTGCGATAGCCACTTGGGAGTGGGGATCTTATTTCGATCCGAAATTAAAATTAAATGGAATCAAATTAAATATTTCTTCCTGGAGAAGGCCTGCGCCTAATTCTGTTCCTTGGGATACAAAAGCAGCGGGTTTATATATGATATGCACTCTTTCTAAACACGAAGCAGAAAGCAAAGGTTTTACAGATTCTTTAATGTTAGACCACGAGGGAAATATTGCTGAAGCTACAGGCGCAAATATATTTTTCAAAGATAAGTCTGGTTCCTTACATACTCCAATACCAGATTCTTTCTTGGACGGGATCACAAGAAGATGCGCCATTGAAATAGCTAAATCAAAAAGCGTAAAAATTAATGAAAGAAAAATAAGACCAGATGAAATGTCAGAATTTGTTGGATGTTTTTTAACAGGTACTGCTGCTGAAATCACGCCAGTATCCCAGATTGACAAATATAATTTTGAGGTATGTGATCTTATAAAAGATTTATCCAATAGCTACCAGAATATGGTTAGAAAAAGAGTTGCAGCCTAACTTTTTTCGTCATCACTAATCGCAGTATCTATACCTTTGGCTAAATAATCATAACCCGTATACAAAGTTAGTATAGCGGACAACCAAAGAAGTATTATCCCGATAGTTTGTGCATTATAATCTTGAAAATTGATAATTTTGTTTCCTGTTTCCCCTGTAAGTAATAAAGCAATTGAAAACATTTGTATAAAAGTTTTAAATTTTGCTAAATTAGATACGGGTAATTTAATCTCTTTTTTTGCCATAAACTCTCTCAAACCTGATATGAGTATTTCTCTAGTAAGAATAATAATTGCAGCAATAACCTCATAATTTTTAATTATTCCATTCATAACTAATAAAATTAAAGCTGAAGATACTAAAATTTTATCAGCTATAGGATCAAGTAACTCTCCTAATCTAGACTCCTCTTTATACAAACGAGCTAAAAATCCATCTAAGTAATCTGTAAAACTTGCAATTACAAAAAGGAAAAAAGGTACCAAGTCCCCAACAATTCCTGGAACAAAAAATGAAACTACAAATATTGGTACAATAATTAAACGTCCAATTGTCAAAATATTTGGAATTTTAAATTTCATATCTAATTTTCATGAAAAAAATCGTGAATTTTTTTCGCTACTTTTTCCTCAATTCCTGCTACAGACTTCAAATCTTCAAAACTAGCAGACTCTACTGATTTAGCAGAGCCAAAATGGTTGAGCAAGGCTCTTTTTCTTCCTCTTCCAATACCAGAAATTTGATCTAGTAAGGATTTACTTAAATTTTTTCTTCTCTTGGCCCTGTGAGTGCTTATAGCGAATCTATGGGCTTCGTCTCTTAATCTCTGTAAAAAAAACAAAGCAGGATCATTTTTTTTAAATTTAAATATTTTTCCATCATGAAAAAAAGTTTCATCCCCGGCATTTCTATTTTTACCTTTAGCCACAGCTATAATAGGAATCTCATGTAGCCCGAGATCGTTTAATGTTTCTCTACTTACTGAATATTGGCCCTTTCCTCCATCAATCAAAACTAAATCTGGCAGAGTTTTTGTAGAATTTTCGTCTTTTAGTGCTCTAGAAAACCTTCTTTTTAAGACTTCTTTCATCATACCATAATCATCCCCCTTAACATTTTCAGATTTAATATTAAATTTCCTGTATCTTTTTTTAATAAAACCATCTTCTCCGAATGCAATTAAAGCACCAACCGAATCTGCTCCCTGAATATGGCTATTATCATAAACTTCGATAAGATTTACATTGAATTTTAAATTAAATTTACCAGCGAGATTATCGATTAATTTTGAATTACTTTCAGTTTCCAAAATTTTTTGAGTTAATGCTTGTTTTGCGTTTTTTTCAGCCATTTTTGATACAATTTTCTCATCTTTAGTCTTTGCTGATTTAATAATTATTTGTTTTTTTTCTTTTTCTGAAAACGCTTTCTCTAATAATTTTTCATCATTTAAATGCTCATTCAAAAGTACTAATCTTGGAACACTTTTGTTTTCATAAAATTGTCCTAGAAAATATGATAAAATTTTATTTACGTTCTCATCTGGATCATGTTTTGGAAAATATGCTTGATTTCCCCAGTTTTGTTTTGATCTAAAAAAGAAAACTTGAATACATGTTCTGCCGGATTCCTTAAAAATTGAAATTACATCTGCTTCATTTAGATTTGTCCGATTTATTTTTTGAGACGATTGAATTTGTGTAAGAGCTTTAATTCTGTCTCTTAATATTACTGCTTTCTCATAGTCAAGATCTTCACTAGCTTTCTCCATTTCTTCTGAAAGATTTTTCTGTATTCTTTGAGATTTCCCAGAAATGAAATCTACTGCATCTTTAACTAAATTTTTATAATTATATTCTTCAATTTTACCTACACATGGGGCAGAGCATCTCTTTATTTGATATAAAATGCATGCTCTATCTCTATTTCTAAAAACAGTATCATCACAAACTCTAAGTAAAAAAATTTTTTGTAAAATTTTAATTGTCCAATTTGCTGATCCTACTGATGCAAATGGACCAAAGTAATAACCATCTCTATTTTTTTTGCCTCTTAATTTCGTTAATTGTGGCCACTTGTCCTTTTCACCAATAAAAATATAAGGAAAAGATTTATCGTCTCTTAACAAAATATTAAATCTGGGTTTGTGTTTTTTAATTAAGTTAGCTTCTAAGAGTAGTGCTTCGCTCTCATTAGAAGTAGTTGTTGTTTCAAGTTTTTTTGTGAGCGACAACATTCTTTCAGTTCTTATTGGCAGATAGCTTTCGGATATATAACTTTTTAGGCGATTAGGAATATTTTTAGCTTTACCAATGTAAAGAATTTCATTCTTTTCGCTTAACATTTTGTAAACCCCTGGATTATTAGTTAGGTTTATAATTTTTTTTCGTATGACATCTTTACCTTTTTCAATACTCATTTGGTCTACTCTTTTCAATTTCTATCCCTACAGAGGATGTATTTTTTATTATATCCATTTTTTCTAGTCTAAGCTTAATTTTTTTAATTTTTTTCTCTCTAAACAGTTTTAAGAAGATTTCCTCAGCTAAATTTTCAAGTAGATCATAATGTCTTTTTTTAACAATGTTATTAATATTCTTAATAATAGTTTCATAATTAACTATACTTGCTAGATTGCTTTGAAGAATTAAGTTTTGATACAAAGATATATCAACATTAAATCTCACTCTTTGCTTTTTCTTTTTTTCAAAAGAATGAATGCCAATATACATTTTTAAAACCAAATCTTTAATGAAGACCTTCCCTTTATAATTATATTTCTTCTTTTCTTTAAATTTGATAATTTTCATTCTTTGCTCTTGATAATATCTGGAGTTTTCCATGCTAAACTTTGTCCGCTATCTATACTTATAATTTGTCCAGTTACACTTTCACTTTCGATAAAATATTTTACCATAGCGCAGATGTTATTTAAATCCACTTGCCTTTCTAAAATTGTAGATTTCCATTGAGCCTTAAAGTGTTTTTCAGATTGTCTTTTATTTTTTAATGTAGGACCCGGAGAGATACCATTCACTCTTATACCAGGAGCTAGTTTCATCGCAGCTGTTTCTGTCAAAGCTCCCAATGCTACTTTACTCAATGTGTAAGAAAAAAAATAAGGTGTAAGTTTTTTTATTCTTTGATCTAAAATATTAATAATATTTCCATTTCTATTTTTTAAATATTTCTTTAAGCTTTGCATTAATAATGCTGGTGCTTTAAGATTAATATTAATATGTTTTTGAAAGCTTTTTTCACTAAAATTTTCCAACCCATCGTTTTCAAAGACTGAGGCGTTATTTATCAAACAATCAATCCCCTTCATCCTTTTGTAAGCAAAAGGAATTATTCTTTTTACATGTTTTAAATTATTTAAATCTGCCTTAATCAAATGCACTCTACTTCCTTTGTTCTCAAGTTCTTTTTTTAATTTACTAGCTAAATTCTTTGATTTGTTGAAATGAATTGTTATATCGACATCATATCCAGCTATGCTTTTTGCAATTGCCGAACCAATTCTAGTAGCACCACCGGTAATAATTATTTTTTTGGCTTCCATTTTTTAACTGATTTTCTTGGTTTTGTACCAGGCATACCCATTTTTGACCGTCCTTTAGGATATACTTTTTTATTTAGACTGTATTGCGAAATTTTTGGATTTAGATTTATTTCTAGCTCATTCGTTTCTAATTTTCTAATTTCGTCTCTAATTTTAGCCGCTTCCTCAAATTCAAGATTTGATGCTGCTTCCTTCATTTTTTTGTTTAAAGACTTAAGATGTTTTTTTAAGTTTCCACCAACATTTGAACCTTCGCTAATTTTTACATAGTCTTTTTCATAAACAGATTCCAAAATATCATTGATTTCTTTTTTTACAGATTCAGCACTAATATTATTTTTTTTGTTATACTCTAGTTGTCTTTGTCTTCTTCTATCGGTTTCTTTTATAGCTTTATTAATACTTTTTGTAATTTTATCAGCATACAAAATTACCTTACCATCAACGTTTCTAGCTGCTCTACCTATGGTTTGAATTAATGAAGTTTCTGATCTTAAAAAACCTTCTTTGTCCGCATCTAAAATTGCAACCAATGCACATTCAGGAATATCTAAACCCTCTCTTAAAAGATTAATTCCTACCAAAATATCAAAAACACCCATTCTTAAGTCTCTAATAATTTCAATTCTCTCCAGTGTATCTATATCAGAATGCATGTATCTGACTTTTAATCCATTCTCATGTAAGTATTCAGTCAGATCCTCTGCCATTCTTTTTGTAAGTGTTGTAACTAAAATTCTATATCCTTTTTCTGTAACCTTTTTTGACTCGTGAAATAAATCATCAATTTGTGTCTTTGCTGGTCTAATCTCGACATTTGGATCTATTAAACCTGTTGGTCTAATAACCTGATCAATGTATTGATTTTTCGTTTGCTTGAGTTCCCAGGGTCCAGGCGTAGCTGAAACAAAAACTGTTTGTGTTCTCATTGCATCCCACTCTTCAAATTTTAAAGGTCTATTGTCCATACAAGAAGGAAGTCTAAAACCGTATTCAGCAAGCGTTCTTTTTCTTGTGTGGTCTCCTTTATACATACCATTTAGTTGCGGAACTGTTACATGACTTTCGTCTACAAATATAATTGTGTTATCAGGAAAGTATTCAAAAAGAGTAGGCGGTGGCTCTCCTTTTTTTCTTCCTGATAAAAATCTCGAATAGTTTTCAATACCGGCGCAAGTACCAGTTGCTTCGATCATTTCTAGATCGAATTTAGTTCTTTCTCTCAATCTTTGAGCTTCAAGAAGTTTATTTTCATCCTTATGTTTTTTAAGTGTTTCCTCTAATTCCTTCTTAATTTCAATAATTGCCTGATCTATTGTAGGCTTAGGCGTTATATAATGACTATTTGCGTAAAGTTTTATTATTCCAAAAGAATTTGTTTTGTCACCAGTTAAGGGATCAAATTCTTCAATCTTTTCTAATTTATTTCCATGTAAAGTTAACCTCCAAGCCCTATCTTCTAGATGTGAAGGAAATATCTCTAAATTTTCACCTCTTACTCTAAAAGTTCCTCTAAAGAAATTTTGGTCATTTCTTTTGTATTGAAGATTAACAAAAGTTTTTATAATTTCATCTCTTTCGTACTCATAATTTTTTTTTAAAGTGAGTGTCATTTTACTGTAAGCTTCAACAGAACCTAGTCCGTAGATACATGATACACTTGCAACAATTATAACGTCATCTCTCTCAAGCAAAGACCTAGTCGCTGAATGTCTCATTCTATCTATTTGTTCATTAATAGATGCTTCTTTTTCTATGTAAGTATCAGATCTAGGAACGTAAGCTTCTGGCGTGTAGTAATCATAATAAGATACAAAATATTCTACGGCATTTTCAGGAAAAAAACTTTTCATTTCACCATACAACTGTGCTGCAAGAGTTTTATTTGGTGCCAGAACAAGTGCTGGTCGATTAGATGACTCTATTACTTTTGCCATAGTAAACGTTTTTCCTGATCCTGTTACTCCCAGTAAAACTTGTTCATTTTGTTTCCCTTTTAAATTTGTAAGTATTTTTTTAATAGCATCTGGTTGATCACCAGCAGGTTGAAAGGGGCTTTTTATTTTAAACTTTATACCACCTTCAAGCTTTTTTCTGGCTACAGAATTATTGGCTTCCAAATTACCTATTTTTTCTTGGTATGTATTTTGCATTTTGTGTTAATAATAACAAAATATTATAAATTTCAATGAGCATAGTTTCCAATAGTTTAAAGCGAATTAAACCCTCACCAACGATAGCGGTTACCTCAAAAGCTAGAGAAATGAGGGCAGCAGGCAAAGACGTTATCGGTCTCGGTGCCGGAGAACCTGATTTTGACACCCCAGACAATATTAAAGAGGCAGCTATTCAGGCTATAAAAAAAGGGGACACTAAATATACAGCTGTTGATGGAACCCCAATTTTGAAAAAAGCCATTCAAGGAAAATTTAAAAGAGAAAATAATTTATCTTACGAACTTGATCAAATTTCTGTGGGAACTGGTGGCAAACAAGTGCTTTACAATGTATTCATGGCTACACTAAACCCAGGAGACGAAGTTGTAATTCCCGCACCTTACTGGGTATCTTATCCCGATATGGTTTTGTTGGCAGGAGGTTCGCCTAAAATAGTAGAGTGCTCTGAAAAAAATGAATTTAAAATAACACCAGAGCAATTAAAAAAAGTAATTGGAAAAAAAACAAAGTGGTTAATTATAAATTCTCCATCAAATCCTACCGGGTCTTGTTATACAAAAAAAGAAATTGAAGATTTATCAAAAGTTTTAATTAATAATAAACATGTTTATATTCTTAGCGATGATATTTATGAACATATAACATATGATAATTTTAAATTTTTTACCGTCGCTCAGATAGACGCTTTAAAAGAAAGAACTTTAACTATGAATGGCGTTAGTAAATCTTATTCTATGACAGGATGGAGAATAGGATATGGAGCAGGTCCAAAAGAAATAATCAAGGCAGTTGCAAAAATTCAGTCTCAATCTACAACAAACCCATCTTCGATCAGTCAGGCAGCAGCTGTAGAAGCTTTAAACGGAACCCAAGATTTTATTAAAACTAGAGCAGATTCTTTTAAAGAGAGAAGAGATTACGTTGTTGAAACTCTAAATAAGATTAATGGTTTGAGTTGCTTAAAACCAAACGGAGCTTTTTATGTTTTTCCTAACTGCAAAAAATTGCTGGGAGAAAAAACTAAATTAAAAACAGATAAAGAATTTGTTGAAAAATTATTAGAGAAGGCCGAAGTTGCTGTAGTCCAAGGATCTGCTTTTGGATTAAATGGATATTTTAGAATTTCCTATGCAACCTCTATGGATAATCTTAAAAAGGCTTTAGATAGAATAAAATCTTTTTGTGATAGTTTAAACTAATCCCAGTCTAGCAACCGATCTAGCATTCTCAGCCATACAATCTTTCGCTGGTTTAAACTTGAAACCTAATAATTCTTCAGCGTAAGAAGTGTCAGTTTGCATTAAAATTCCTAGATCCGGTATCATCATTTTAGCACTAGAGTCTACATAGCTTATTAATTTAACTATGAAATTTGGAAGTTCCTTTTTAGGAAGTTTTTTTGCATATTCAGGCATTGCTTCAGCTATCAATTGAGACAACTCAACTAGTTTTTTTACTTCTTTCCCAACAATTAATCTTCTTCCGCCGACTTTTTTATTTCCAATACAAGCAACATGCGCTTTCGCTATATCTTTAACGTCAGAAATTAAAACTGCAAATTTAGGTGCCCCTGGAAATTTACCCGCCATAAATTGTCTAACATATTCTATAGATGTACCACCTTTTTTATCTAGAGCATCACCAAATACTCCTCCAGGGTTTATTGTCGTCAATTTGTTTTTTAATCCTTTACTCTTCATAAACTCCCAAGCAACTCTTTCAGCTTTTGTTTTTGATAAAAAGTAGTCATTTACCCCCTCAATCCAATTTTCATCGGTCCAATCATTTTCACCGAAAGTATAAGGATTACTTCTGTTGGGTTTTCTAAACATCGCAACTATTGAGGAGGTTTTAATTATTTGTTCCACTCCTGCATTCACTCCAGCTTTTAAAACTCTTAATGTTCCATCTACAGCAGGGGGCAACAAAATTTCTCTATTATTTGAAACTTTCATCGGAAAAGGAGAAGCAATATGGAAAATATATTTACATCCTTTCGCAGCTTCATCCCATCCGTCATCTTTTATGAGATCTAATTCAACAAATGACAATTTTTCAATAGATACATATTTGCTTAAAGTTTCTTTCGTTTGTTCAATTAAATTTTTGTTTCTTACAGTCCCTAAAACTTCATAGCCAGAATTTAATAATTCTATCGCAGTATGTTTTGCAATCCATCCACTTATACCGGTTAATAGTACTTTATTACTCATTTTGATGACAAATGTTTTTCAGCTTCAAGTGCAGCCATACAACCCATTCCTGCTGCAGTGACTGCCTGCCTGAATATTTTGTCTTTAACATCGCCAGCTGCAAAAACTCCCGGAACATTAGTTATTGTAGAGTCAGGATTGGTTACGATATATCCCTCTTTATCCATATTTAATTGACCCTTAAAAAGTGATGTGGCTGGGTCATGACCTATTGCTATAAAAAGTCCATCAATTTTTAATTCAGTAGTCTTATTTGTTTTTACATTTTTAATTTTGATAGCCCTAACTGATTTTGGCTTAGTATCTCCGATAACGTCCTCAACAACACTATCCCATATAATTTCAATTTTTTTATTTGCCTTTAATTTTGCTTGAAGCATTTTTTCGGCCCTTAATTCATTTCTTCTATGAATTAGTTTAACTTTAGATGCGAACTTTGTTAAAAACATTGCTTCTTCAACTGCAGCATTTCCTCCTCCAACAACAGCAACTTCTTTTTCTTTAAAAAAGAAACCATCACAAGTTGCACATGCTGAAACACCAAATCCTCTAAATTCCTGTTCTGATTTTAAATTTAACCATCTTGCTTGAGCTCCTGTAGAAATAATAAAACTATCTGCGGTATAAACTTGACCACTATCTCCAATGGCTTCAAAAGGTTTTTTTGAAAGATTAACTTTTTTAATATGGTCTTCTATCATTTCTGTTCCAACAGCTTTTGCTTGGCCTTTCATTTCTTCCATTAGCCAAGGACCTTGAATAACTTTTGAATATCCAGGGAAGTTCTCAACATCGGTAGTTGTAGTTAATTGTCCTCCAGGTTCAGACCCAAATACTAAAATAGGCTTCAACATTGCTCTTGCAGCATAAATTGCAGCTGTATACCCTGCTGGCCCAGATCCAAGAATCAACACTTTTGTATGTTTAGTAGACTTATTATTCATAATTAATATAGATATATAGTTATAAATGTTAAAATTAAAAGCACTTCTTTTAACCCAGGGTATGCACGGCATGATAAGTCAGGTTGAAGGCTTAGCTAAAGCCCTAGGTTTAGGCTTCAAACACGAAAATATTGAACTAAAAAAATTTTGGGATTTTATACCTCCAAAACTAACACCTGTGACAGATAATATTTTAAAAAAAAAATTTATTTGTGATTGCAAAGTCGTAATTTCCTGCGGGAGAAAAAGTGTAGTTCCATCTATTCTTTTAAAAAAAAGATTTAAAGAAAATATCTTCAATATTCACATTCAAAATCCTAAAGTTAATCTTAAAAATTTTGACGCGATAATTTCCCCAGAACATGATGATATAAATGGAGAAAATGTAATTAAAACAAAAGGAGCTATACATTACCTCACAAATGATGAGATCAAACAAAATATTAAATATTTAAAAATAAATCAGGCTGATAAAAAAATTGTAACATTAATACTTGGTGGCCCAAATAAATATTATAGTTTTTCAGAAAAGCAGATGGAAAAAATTTTTTCAAAAATTAAAAACATGTTTATTTCCTCAAAATATAAACTTATAGTTATACCCTCCTATAGAACTCCGGAAAATATTGTAAAACTAGCCTTCAATTATTTTAATCTTGATCATCTAGTTATTAAAGAAAGAGATAAAAAAGCATACCTATCCTCTTTAGGTCTAGCAGATATTATTATTGTAACTTGCGACTCAACATCAATGATTTCCGAAGCTGCTATCACAGGTAAACCAATATATATAGCTCAAATGGCTAATAAAAAAAGTATTTATAGATTTGAAAAATTTTACAAATTATTTAAAGATCTTGGTATAATAAGAAACTTGGATGATAAAATCGAAAGCTGGAACTACAAGGGGTTAGACGAAGTAAATATTGCAGCTACTTTAGTTAAAGAAAAGATGAAAAAAAATGGAATTATTTAATTCGCTAAAGACAAGACTCGAAACTTATGAAAAGCCCTTTCAGCATTGGGCGATCAATAAACCTTTAACCGATCTAGCAATCAAAGAAGTTTGTAATGCAGAAATTTCAAATCCTATAAATGATGGGCTAGAATATGACGGTACAAGAGCAATTGATGGCGGAGAGGGAAAATTTAGAGAGGGGATAAAATCCGGAGGAAAAGCAAAAAAATACAGATGTTTTGTGAACAAAGAAAATTCAAAAAATTTTCCCCAACTTTCAAAGTTTATAAATGAATTATGCTCAAAAAATGTTTACAAGCATATTGGCAAATTAATAAAAAAAGATCTTTCAAATTCTTATGTCAGACTTGAAGTAATTTGTGACAGACAAGGTTTTTGGCTCAAGCCCCATTGCGACATAAAAGAAAAACTTTTATCATCTCTTATATTTATAAATCCTTTTAATGAATCAGAAAATTTGGGCACTGATTTTTATGATGAAAAACTAAAAAAAGTTAAAACAGTTCCTTATAAAGATAATTATGGTTATTTTTTTTCTAGCGGTCCAAATACTTGGCATGGTATGGAGAAAAAAGAGATCAAAAAAGAGAGACGTTGTATACAAATCAACTATGTTTCATTTGAAACTGATTGGAAAGTAGAAATTTAATAGTATAGTATATTTATATGGCTACTTACGAATGTTCAAAATGCGGAATGTCTGTTAACGCGACTTGCGGCAAATGCGATACTCCACTAGTAAATGATTTTTTAAAACCAGGTGATGGTAAAAAGGTTCAAATATCTAAATGTCCTAATGATCATGGAAAAATAAAATCACCTTTATGTTGTGGCCAAGATATGAGTTGCAGCGCCTAAATTTCTTGAAGAGAAGTTACTTTCATATTCTTTGAGTTCAAAGATTTTATACCCTCAATACATACAAGAGCTGTCGACATATTTGTGCAATAAGGTACCTTATTAGCCAAAGTTGCTCTTCTTAGAGCTATGGCGTCACTTATCTGGTTTTCACTCTTGCCTCCTCCAGTATTAATTACTAAAGCTATTTTTTTTGAATTAAGCACATCAACAATATGAGGAGATCCTTGATAAACTTTATTAATTTTTTTACATTTTATACCTTTACCATTTATATATTTTGCAGTTCCAGAAGTTGCACAAAGCTTAAAATTTAACTTTACTAATTGTCTTGCTAATTTGACGCCCTCTTCTTTATGGCTATTTTTTAAAGAAATGAAAGCCAATCCTTTTGTGGGAAGAGAGTTGGATGCTGCGATTTGACTTTTAGCAAAAGCCATTCCAAAATCTTTATCAAATCCCATAACCTCTCCGGTTGATTTCATTTCTGGTCCGAGTAACAGATCACTATTAGGAAATTTATTAAATGGAAATACTGCTTCTTTAACTGCAAACATTTTTTTATTTTTACTTCTCAAGTTAAAATTAGATAGCTTTTCTCCCGCCATTATTCTGGAAGCAATTTTTGCATAAGGAAGATTTTTTGCTTTCGAAACGAATGGGATTGTTCTACTAGCTCTTGGATTTACTTCTATAACAAATATTTCATCTTGTTTAATAGCAAACTGAATATTCATTAAGCCTTTTACTTTTAAAGCCAAAGCTAATTTTCTAGTTTGGCTTTCAATTTCTTTTATTAAAAAATGTTTTATAGATACAGGTGGAAGGCTACAAGCAGAGTCACCAGAATGAATGCCGGCCTCTTCTATATGTTGCATGATCCCAGCCACAAATACTTTTTTACCGTCAGATATTGCATCTACGTCCACTTCCATTGCGTGGTCTATAAATTTATCGATCAAAATTGGATTTTTTTCTGCTGCTCTAAAGGCTTCTTGAACAAATTTTTTAAGCTGTCTTCTTTCATATACAATTTCCATAGCTCTACCACCTAAAACGTAAGAGGGCCTAACCATTAAAGGCAACCCAATTCTATTAGCAATTTTCAAAGCTTGTGGAAATGTTTTAGCAATTCCACTTTCAGCTTGTTTCAAATTTAACTTACTTAAAAGATTTCTAAATCTGTCTCTATCCTCTGCTAAATCTATAGATGAATATTGTGTTCCTAAAATTGGCAATTTATTTTCATTTAAAAATTTTGCAAGCTTGATAGGTGTCTGACCACCAAACTGAGCGATTATTCCAATTAAGTTTCCTTTTGATTTTTCTTTTTGAATTATATTAAAAACATATTCCTCTATTAAAGGCTCGAAATAGAGACGGTCACTCGTGTCATAATCCGTAGAGACAGTCTCTGGGTTACAATTAACCATTATGGTCTCATATTTCGCTTCCTTAAGGGCAAAACTCGCTTGGCAGCAACAATAATCAAATTCAATACCTTGACCAATCCTGTTGGGACCCCCGCCAAGTATAATAATTTTTTTTCTATTAGAAGGTTGTGACTCACACTCTGAATTAACGAAAAAATTTCTTTGATATGTAGAATACATGTAGGGCGTAAAAGATTTAAATTCTGAAGCACAAGTGTCAACTTTTTTATAAACGGGTAAAATTTTTAGAGCTGATCTTTTTTTTCTGACCACTTTCTCCGATATACTGGTAAGTTCTGATAACTTTTTATCTGAAAAACCAATTGACTTAATATAATTAAATTCATTAAATGTTTTTGGAAGACCACTTTTTTTAATTTTATTTTCGGAGTCAATAATTTCTTTTATCTGACATAAAAACCATGGATCAATTTTAGATAAAGAATGTATTTTTTTTATATTAATTTTTTTTCTAATAGCTTCACCCACAAGCAATATTTTGTTTGGAACGTTTTCTTTAAGTTTTTTTTCAATCTGCTTTTTATTTAAATTAAATATTTGATCTAAACCCGAGAAACCTGTTTCAAGGGATACTAATGCTTTTTGTAAGGATTCTTTAAAGTTTCTTCCTATTGCCATTGCTTCCCCAACAGATTTCATTGATGTCCCTAAAACTGCAGCAGAAGTTGAAAATTTTTCAAAGGTAAATCTTGGAATTTTCGTTACTACATAATCAATTGTTGGCTCAAAAGAAGCTGGAGTAACTTTTGTTATCTCATTATTTAGTTCATCTAAAGTATATCCTACAGCAAGTTTAGCAGCTACCTTAGCAATTGGAAATCCAGTAGCCTTTGATGCTAAAGCGGAAGATCTTGAAACTCTTGGGTTCATTTCTATGATGACCATTCTTCCATCTTTAGGATTTATGGCGAATTGTACATTTGATCCTCCAGTTTCTACTCCTATTTTTCTTAAACATGCAATCGAAGCATTTCTCATTACCTGATACTCTTTATCTGTAAGAGTTAATGCTGGAGCAATAGTTACTGAGTCTCCAGTATGAATTCCCATAGGATCTACATTTTCAATTGAACAAATAATAATACAATTATCTTTTTTATCTCTTACGACCTCCATCTCAAACTCTTTCCATCCTTCCAAACATTCCTCGACCAATACTTGGCTAACAGGTGATTCAAGTAGTCCATTTTTTAAAATTTTTAAAAATTCTTTTTTATTCTTCGCTATACCTCCTCCGAGACCTCCAAGTGTAAAAGCAGGCCTTATTATTGCAGGAAGTCCGATTTGTTTTAAAACTTTGGTTGCTTGATTAGCATTGTTTACGATTTTTGATTTAGGTAGGTCTAAACCAATATCAAGCATATTTTTTCTAAATTTTTTTCTATCCTCTGCGTTTGAAATAGCTCTAGAGTTTGCACCTATAAGTTCAATTTTATATTTTTTAAGAAAACCTTTTTTCTCCGCTTCCATAGCCAAATTTAAAGCTGTCTGACCTCCCATGGTAGGAAGAATTGCATCTGGTTTTTCTTTAATTAATATTTTTTCAAGAATTTTTAAAGTTATGGGCTCAATATATGTTTTGTCCGCAACATCTGGATCAGTCATAATTGTTGCTGGATTAGAATTTATTAAAATTACTTTATAACCTTCATCTTTTAAAGCTTTACATGCTTGCGTACCTGAATAATCAAATTCACAAGCTTGGCCAATAACTATAGGGCCAGCTCCTATAACTAAAATTTTTTTAATATCTTTTCTTTTTCCCATTTTTTCTTTTCCTAATATTGTTTAAAAATTTTTCAAATAAATATTTACTGTCTTGAGGACCAGGGTTTGCTTCTGGATGATATTGAACTGAAAACAATTTTTTTTCTTTTACCTCTATCCCCTCTACAGATGCATCAAATAGTGATTTATGTGTAACTTTAACTTTTTTAGGAATAGATTTTAAGTCCACTTCAAAACCATGATTTTGACTTGTGATTTCAACTTTGTCAGTTATTAAATTCTTCACAGGATGATTTGCGCCCCTATGCCCAAGTAACATTTTTTTTGTTTTTGCCCCTAGCGCTAAAGATAAAATCTGGTGACCAAGACATATCCCAAAGATGGGTATTTTTTTTTCAATTAATTTTCTTACTATTGGTATAGCATATTTTCCAGTTGCTGCTGGATCTCCAGGACCATTTGACAAAAATACACCGTCAGGTCTGAGTTTTACTATTTTTTCTGCAGGAAAATCAGCTGGAACAACAGTGACGCTACAATCAATATCTGAAAAACATCTTAATTGATTTCTTTTAATTCCGTAATCAATTGCAATAATTTTGTATTTATTTTTTTTATTTTTAGTGTAGCCTTTCTTTTTATCCCAGGTCCTTAAAGACATCCATTTATACGGCTTGTTACAAGTTACTTTCTTAGCTAAATCTAATCCTTCAAGACCAGTCCAGGATCTTGCTTTATTTAATAAATCTTTGACGTTATGATTTCCTTTTTTCAAAAATTGTATTGTTCCTTTTGGCGCCCCTACGTCTCTTATATAATTAGTTATCACCCTAGTATCTAAGCCAAAAATACCTACAATTTTTCTTTTTTTAAGCCAAATATCTAAATTTTTAATAGATCTATAATTGGACGGCTCTGTTATGCCGCAATTGAGAATAATTCCTTTAACCCAAGCTTTATCTGCTTCATTGTCTTCAATGTTTGTACCTACGTTTCCGATGTGTGGAAATGTAAAATTTATTATTTGATCAGAATAAGATGGATCTGTTATTATTTCTTGATAACCTGTTATTGATGTATTGAAACACACTTCTCCAATAGCGTTCCCTTCGTAACCAAGACCAATACCATGAAATTTGGTCCCATCTTCAAAAACTAAAATACCTGTAGAAAAATTATATGATTTATCTTTTTTTCTTTTTAGGGCCTGTCTCAAATACAACTCATGAGTTAAAGGAAACCTTTTAAGTAAGGTTTTGCGTCTTATATGAAAAAGGTTAACAATCGTCAACCCCATTCTTTTTTCTTTTGAAGAAAAAATGTGATTAAAGTAAGTTTATAATTATTATGTCCCTACAGAAAAGAATAGAGATTAAGTTGAATGAAGCATTAAAATCCAAAGATAAAGAAACATATTCTGCTCTTAGGCTGGTTATTGCCGCAATTAAGGACACAATGATAGCTAAAAAAATTAAAGATAAAGAGAATTTACCAGATGGCGAGTTGATAAATCTTCTCAAGAAAATGGTAAAGCAGAGAAACGACTCATGTGAAGCCTATAAAAAAGCAGGTAGAGACGAACTTTTATCGAAAGAGATCAAAGAGATTGAGATTATTAATGAATTTTTGCCTCAACAGCTTGGCGAATCAGAAACAAAAAAAATTTGTGAAGAAGTAATAAAGTCAGTTGAGGCCCAGTCCCTAAAGGATATGGGAAAAGTTATAGGAGAATTAAAAAAAGGAAACAATGCCAACTCTTTAGATTTTTCAAAAGTAAGCCAATTTTTAAAGGTGATGTTAAAATAAAATGATGAAATATCCTAAAGAATATTTAGATGAAATTAAATTAAGGTTAAAAGTTTCACAAATTGTAGGAAAAACAGTTAAATTAAAAAAGAGAGGGAAAGAATTTGTTGGGTTATCTCCTTTTACAAATGAAAAAACCCCTTCTTTTACGGTTAGCGACGAAAAAGGTTTCTATCATTGTTTTAGCTCTGGAGAACATGGCAATATATTTGATTTTTTGATGAAGACACGTTCATTAAAATTTGGTGAAGCCGTGAGACAGCTAGCCTCCGATGCCGGGATGCAACCCTTTAGGTTTACAACTTTTGATGTTGAAAAAGAAAAAAGATATCAGATATACAGAAATATTTTAAAAGATTATGCAGAGTATCACCATAAAATTATTTTTAGACAAGTTTCTTCGCCAAAAGACTATCTAAATAATAGAGGAATAAGCGATGAAATAATTTCAGAGTTCCAAATAGGATTTGTTCCAGGTAACTCAAATTATTTTTTAGAATTGTCGAAAAAATATAATGAGAAAGAAATTTTAGATACCGGTCTATTTTACAGAAGTGAAAAATCAAATAAAATAGTAAATAGGTTTTACTCAAGAATAATATTTCCTATAAAAAATATTCTTGGCGACGTAATAGCTTTCGGTGGAAGAATTGTTAAAGATAATAAAATTGCTAAATATATTAATTCTCCAGAGACTGAATTTTATAAAAAGGGAAAACATGTTTTTAATCTTGATAAGGCAAAGTCCTCTACCAACAACAATCAGGAAGTTATAGTAGTCGAAGGATACATGGATGTTATTAGTATTTATTCTTCTGGTATTAAAAATGTTGTATCGAACTCTGGAATAGCCTTAACAGAAAACCAAATAAACTTAATATGGAAATTTTTTTCAAAACCAATAATTTGTTTAGATGGTGACACAAGTGGACAAAAAGCAGCTTTACGCATAGCTGAAAATCTTTTTCAATTTATTCAGGAAAATAATAAAATATATTTTGTTTCTCTTGCAAATGGACTAGATCCTGATGACTATATAAAGGAAAAAGGAAAAAATAATTTTGAAAAACTTATCACGAATAACCTATCCATTGAAGAATTTATTTGGAATATACATCTAAAAAATCTTGATAGATCAGACCCATTTGCAATAACTAAATTTGAAAAAAAATTTAAATTTTTATGTCAATCAATAAAAGATGAAACATTAAGAAAACATATTTTTGAAAATTATTTAGAAAAAATTAGGAATTTAACTCCATTACAAAAGTTTGGTAATAAAAGAGATACAAAAAGCTATAAAATACTTCAAGAAACAAAAAAAATTTCTATTGCTAGGGAACATTTGTCTAAAGAGGAGATTAAGGAATACTCTATATTATATGTAATGTTTAATTATCCTAAAATTGTTTCACCAAGAGTTGAAATTTTTAGGGAAATAAACTTTTCTTCAAAAAAATTGAATATTATCAAATCTGAGTTACTAGATCTCATCGTTGAAGAAAAGTTCAATAAACAAAATATTCCAGCTTTTATGGAGAAACACTCTAAATTGATAGATGATATAAATCAAAATTCTGTTATTAAAAATATTTTTCTTAAAAAAAATGAGAGTCAACAAGTTGATCTTCTAAACGAGATACTCAAAGAGTTAAACGAAATTAAATTTTCAAAAAGAATCGATGCGTTAGAAGAAAAACTTATGGATAATTTTGATGAGAAATCTTATTCCGACTTAATTGAGTTAAAAAAGCAGATAAACAAAGAATAATTTAGCTGTAGATTTTTTTTAATTTCTACATATATATACATGATCAATTCATGAAAGAAAAACTAATCACAAAATCATTTGAGAGACTTTTAGCTAAAGGTGTACATCGGGGCTTCATAACTTATGAGGAACTTGGCAAGTCATTAGGTAAAAGGGGTAAGTCATCTGATAATTTAGAAAAAGCAATAATCGTTATTTTTGATAATAAGATTTCTCTAGTTGCAAAAAAATCGGATTATCAACCAGTCAAAAAGAGAGAAACATCACAAGGTGAAACAGAAAAATCTTCAGACAAAAGCGATGACCCGATCAGAATGTACTTAAGAGAAATGGGAGGAGTAGAGCTCTTATCAAGAGAAGGTGAAATTGCAATAGCAAAAAGAATCGAAGCAGGCAAAGATGTAATGATCAACGCTCTTACTCAAAGTCCTATAGTTGCTAAAAAAATTTTTGAATGGAAAGACAGCCTTGAAAAAGAAGAACTTTTAGTCAGAGATATAATTGATATTGACTCTACTTATGAGGATTTTGAAGGCGGACAAGATAACAAAAAATCAAAAGATAAAACAAAAGTTGCCGATCAAAAGGATAATGACAAGAATGAGGATAAGGATAGTAAATCTAAAGATGATGAAGAAAGTAAAAAAGGTGACAATAATTATTTAGAGGATGAAGATGAATTCAGCGTTTCCCTAGCTGCAATGGAAGAAGAGATTAAGCCAAAAATAATTAATCTAATACAAAGTTTGTCTAAAAATTATTTAAAACTTAAAAAATATCAAGTTGAAAAGTTAGACTGTATTTTAAACAGCAAAGAGCTTTCGGTATCAAAAAATAAAAACTTAAAAAAAATTCAAATGATTTTAGTAAAAGATTTTAAAAATTTACAATTAAGCCCTGCAGTTGTAGAGGAGCTGGTGCAATCACATTATAAAGAAAACAAAAAAATTCTTTCTTTAGAAGGAGTGTTACTTAGACTAGCTATAGCAAGCAAAATCTCCAGAGATGAATTCCTCAAGTATTACATAGGAAACGAAATTAATCCAAAATTTCAGAATTTTGTAACTCAAAATAAAACTTGGAAAAATTTCTTCAAGAAAAATAATAAAGAGATTTTGGATATTAAAGATAGATTAGTCGAGTTTAGTAAAAAAACTGAGCTTGCAGTTGGTGAATTTAAACATTTAGTAAAAAGAATTCAAAAAGGCGAGAGAGAGTCGAGAGTTGCAAAAAAAGAAATGGTAGAGGCTAACCTTAGATTAGTGATTTCTATAGCAAAAAAATATACTAATCGTGGACTTCAGTTTTTAGACTTAATTCAAGAAGGTAACATCGGATTAATGAAAGCAGTTGATAAATTTGAATATAGACGAGGTTATAAATTTTCCACATATGCAACATGGTGGATAAGACAAGCTATCACTAGATCAATAGCAGATCAGGCTAGAACAATACGTATCCCAGTTCATATGATAGAGACAATCAATAAAATTGTAAGAACACAAAGACAAATTTTAAGTGAATTTGGACGAGAAGCTACACCAGAAGAACTAGCAAAAAAACTAGCTATGCCTCTAGAGAAAGTTAGAAAAGTTTTAAAAATATCTAAAGAACCAGTTTCATTAGAAACTCCAGTTGGCGATGAGGAAGATAGTAGTCTCGGAGATTTTATCGAGGATAAAAATGCTCTTCAACCATTAGATACGGCAATAAGATCAAATTTGAGTGAGTCAACGACTAAAATTTTAGCATCATTAACGCCAAGAGAAGAAAGAGTTTTAAGAATGAGGTTTGGAATTGGAATGAATACTGACCATACTTTAGAAGAGGTGGGTCTTCAATTTTCAGTAACTCGAGAAAGAATCAGGCAAATCGAAGCAAAAGCTTTAAGAAAATTAAAACACCCAAGTAGATCAAAACAATTAAAAAGTTTCCTAGAAAAATAAATTATTGTGTAGTAAAAGTTTTACTAAGGGCCTGTAGCTCAGCTGGTTAGAGCAGTACACTCATAATGTATTGGTCCCAGGTTCGAATCCTGGCGGGCCCACCAACTATTCAGCCATCATTCCTAAAAGCCACAAGCTTATAACTAAATACCAAATCATTTTTTATTGATTTATGAATTCCTCTAATTTTGTAAAAAGTGCATTTATATCATTGTTGTTTGAAGCTAGAATTGATGAAAACTCTTCTTTTTGTGTTCTTGCTAATTTTAGTCCTTCAACGATTAAATCTCTTATAAGAGGTTTATTTGGATCTTTTGTATAAATCCTCCAATCAATTTTTACTTCCGGTTTTTTGTCTGTTGCGAGTAAAAGAGTTTTAACAATTGTATATTTCTCATTTAAAACCTCTGCAGACAATACGTCAATTTTTGGGTCTGAATAATCAGTTAATCTTGAAGTAAAACTTTTTAAAAAATACTTTTGAAATATGTCCTCATACTTTTTTAATTCATCTGGCGAGAGTTCTTTTCTTTTGCTACCTAAAGTGTAATAGCCAATACCTTTAATATCTACAGTCTTTAAAGCTATCTCAGAGAGTTTTTTTGCTTTTTCATCTTTTGATATGTTACTATTTAAAACTATTTTTGCTTGATCTACTATTTCAGTTATAAATTGCTTTGGGTCACTACTATAAGAATAGCTGCTCACTTGTAAGAAAAACCAGGTCAAAATGGACCCGGTTAAGAGTAGAAGGCTTTTACGCATACTATTTATTGGTTATCTATTTCTTCCCAGTCGCTATCATCTTGCGATTTATCTGATACATCTTCATTAGATATTTTTTGCATTCTGTTTTGCAAATATAGGCTTTTTACAGATGCATAAAAATCTATTGAATTTTTTTCTAAACTGTCAATCGACTCAATATTTTTGGACCTAAAGTCTATACCGTCAGTACCTCTGTAATACCAATAGTTATGTTCTGAATATGAACGGTTCATAACTTCAGTATTGTGTGTGATTTGATAAACTGGATCTATAAATGTGTTTCCAATAAGACCTACAGCATCTCTAGCTGTAGTTGGTCCCAATACTGGTAAAATAAAATAACATCCACTTTCTGATCCCCAAACCGCTAAAGTTTGACCAAAATCTTCTCTTGATTTCTTTTCGAAACCCATTTTTGATGCAGGATCTAAAAAACCTAGTATTCCAACTGTTGAATTTATTGCAAATCTACCTGCTGTATTTCCAGCCAGTTGCCAATCTCCTTGAAGAACATTGTTTGACAAAGTTAGTAACGACCTTAAATTTTCTACAGCATTACTTGTGCCCAATCTAATTGGCACTGGTAGAGCCCTATATCCTTTGGCAATAGGTTTAAACAAAGCTTTATCTAAACCCATATTAAATTTTAAAGTTGCTCTACTTAATCCTTCAAAACATTCCCCTGCAGTGTATTTTTCATCAGCATATGAGTTTGGTAGCGCCAAATATTGGCTCACTAATATTATAACAGTTAAAATTTTTATATGTTTAAGCAACATTTTTTTATGCTATACCTAATTTTTATGGAAATTTCCAAATATTATTCTCCAAATCACTACATTAAACTACGTAGTAGCAAAAGTATAACATTTATAATCATACATTACACGGGAATGCAATCTGAGCGTGAATCTTTAAAAAAGCTCATTAACGTAAAATCTAAAGTTAGTTGCCATTATTTAATAAACAGAAAAGGGAAGATTTTTAAGATGGTAAAAGACAGAAATATTGCCTGGCACGCTGGAAAATCAAAATGGAAAAATTATGTGAATTTAAATAAAAATTCAATTGGCATAGAGTTAGTGAATAAAGGTCATAAATTTGGATATCAAAGTTTTACATCTAAGCAAATTAGCTCTCTAGTTATCTTATGTAAGAATCTAAAAAAAAAACATGGAATAAAAGATAAATTTATACTAGGTCACTCAGACATAGCTCCAATTAGAAAAATCGATCCTGGTGAAAAATTTCCTTGGGAATACTTGTCTATAAAAGGTGTAGGAATTTATCCTAAAAAAAAGTCCATTGATTTATTATCATTTAAAAAACCAAAAAAAAAAAGATTTTTTAAAAATTTATATAAAGTTGGTTATAGGTACATCCATACGGGCTCCAAGAGCAAAATAATCAAAAATTTTCAGCGAAAATATCGCCAGAATAAGGTAACTGGGCAACTTGATCTTGAAACTTATAAAATTAGCGAGTTTTTAGCCCAAAAATCAAATATATCTTGATTTTTTCTAAATACTGATTATAGCAGTATTTGCTAGGCAATTGGATTGTTGCTGTAGACTTGTCTACAGAGGAAAGTCCGGGCTCTTTAAAGGTACAGTGCCAGTTAACGGCTGGCGAGGGTGACCTTAGGGATAGTGCCACAGAGAATATACCGCCTTATCAAGGCAAGGGTGAAAAGGTGCGGTAAGAGCGCACCGGTTTTTTGGTAACAAGAAACGCATGGCAAACCCCACTGGGAGCAAGACTAAAAAGAGACGACATCGCGAAAGCGGAAAACAACCTTTAGTTAGTCGTCAGGGTTAGTCGCTTGAGTTTAGGCGTGAGTCTAAATCTAGATAAATAACATCTTAAATGACAGAACCCGGCTTACAGATTGCCTAGCAAAAAATCTTCAAATGTTCACCCTTTGTATCTATTAATCAAATAAAATTTGTATAACTAAGAATATAAATAAGTATTGACTACAACTTAATATACCCATACTATCCCATGAATTCCCAAATAAGGGGAATTTGGAGGTTAAATGGTTTATGTTTTTATCAACTTTCGAAAACAACCTAGACAAAAAAGGGAGGGTGTCAGTGCCTTCTAGTTTTAGGGCACATCTAAATTCTATGGGTTATAATGGCTTTATAATTTATCCATCTTTTAATCACTCAGCATTAGATGCATGCGCACAAAACAGGATAGAAAAATTATCAGAAAGCATAGACTCACTTGGACCATTTGAAGATAAAAGGGATTATTTTGCAACTTCAATACTTTCAGAAAGCCAAAATTTAAATTTTGACAGTGAAGGTAGAGTATCAATTCCAAAAAAACTTTTAAATCATGCTAAAATCAAATCTAATATTTTATTTGTTGGCTTAGGAAAAGTTTTTCAAATCTGGGATCCTAAATTATTCGATAAATTTAAATCAATCGCAAAGAAAAAATCTTATTTGAACAGAGCAGCTTTGAAATGGGATGATAAATTTAAAAAGGGGGGTCTATGACAATTAATATTGGCGGAGGGGAACTTAAAGAACTTAAACCAAGAATTTTAGTTATGGGAATTGGTGGAGCAGGTGGCAACGCAATAAATGCAATGATAGATGACGGAATGCAAGGTGTAGAATTCGTTGCGGTAAATACTGACGCTCAAGATTTAAAAGTAAACAAAGCTGACGCAAAAATTCAAATAGGTATGAATTTAACAAAAGGCCTTGGCGCTGGTGCAAAACATGATATTGGACAAGCGGCAGCCGACGAGTCTTTAAATGAAATCGTCACATATCTCCAAGGTGCAAATATGGTTTTTATAACTGCTGGTATGGGGGGCGGAACAGGGACTGGTGCTTCACATGTCGTAGCAAGAGCTGCAAAAGAACTTAATATATTGACAGTTGGAGTTATAACTCTGCCATTCTCATATGAGGGGCCCAAAAGAATGAGAAGAGCAATTGAAGGCTGGGAAAGACTGAAGAAAAATTTAGATGCTTCAATTGTGGTTCCAAATCAAAATCTTTTCAAAATTGCAAATGAGGGCACTACTTTTGAAAAATCTTTTTCTTTATCAAATGATGTTTTAAAACACGGAGTTAGAAGTGTAACAGATCTAATGGTAAGACCAGGTCTCATAAATTTAGATTTTGCAGATGTAGAAACTGTTATGAGCTCTATGGGCAAAGCTATGATGGGAACAGGAGAAGCAGAAGGTGAAAATAGAGCAATAGCAGCAACAGAAATGGCACTGAACAACCCTTTAATTGATGACTATTCTTTAAAAGGGGCAAAAGGGTTACTTGTAAATATAACTGGAGGAGAAGATATTAAGCTATTTGAAGTTGACCAATCGGTCAATAAAATCAGAGCTGAGGTAGATCCAGAAGCTGAATTAATTTTTGGCGCAATAAAAGATGAAAAATTAAATGGCAAAATGAGAGTATCCATTGTAGCTACAGCCCTTGATGGTGAAGCACCTGATACAAAAACTTTCTCTAATAATGTTCATAGAATACATTCCAGACAAGGAGGATACGTAGAGGAGACACAAAAAAATATAGGGATTCCAACAATGCCTGATTTAACTTCTATACAAGGGGCTACAGCTCTGAAACTAAATGACGAAATATCAGAAAGCCAAAATAGTCTGATGGAAAATCAGCCTGTAGAAAATGTTGTAAAAAATGAAGACCAAATAGTTACAGGAATATCAATAGAAAATGCGACTTATTTTGAAAATGATCCGCATAACAACATGTCTCAAAAGGAAGAAGAGCCAGAGGAAACAGTAATAGATGAAATTTCTTTATATGAAGAGAAGAAAATAGATAATCCAGATGAAAATATTAAGGATGAGATTTCCCCCCAATTATTTTCTGATGAAGAAACAAGCAATACTTCATCAGAAAGTAATGCAGAAGAATTTTTGAAAAGCGAGGAAGAAGAAGATTTTGAAATACCAGCCTTTCTAAGAAAACAAAAGTTTTAAAATTGAGTTAGATGAAAGATATTTCATCGTTCAAAAACTCACCACACTATCCTGTTATGTTGGATCAGGTACTAAATTTGTGTTCACCTAACAAAGGTGGAGACTATATTGATTGTACTTTTGGAGCGGGCGGATATACAAACGCTATTCTTTCCTTTTCAAATACTAGAGTGATCTCTCTCGATAGGGATAAAAATGTGTCTAATTATGTATCAGAAACTAAAAAAAATTATAAGGAACGTTTCACTTTCTATAATAGAAAATTTAGTGATCTAGACAAAGTAATTCGCAAAGATTTTAAAGCAGATTTTATCATTTTTGATTTAGGAATTTCATCTATGCAAATTTTTAATTTGAACAGGGGTTTTTCTTTTAATGCTAAAAGCAAAATCGATATGAGAATGGGGCTAAATACTTTCTCGGCCTTTGATGTAATAAACAGGTGTGATTTTAAAACTTTAAAAAATATCATTAAGCATTTTGGAGATGAAAAAGATAGTTCCAAAATAGCTCTTAATATAATTAAAGAAAGAAAAAAATCAGAAATCAATACGGTACCAAAATTAGTAGAAATTATAAAAAGAAGCAAAAGACGAAATTTTAAAAAGAAAATTAATATAGCGACACAGACCTTCCAAGCTTTAAGAATTTTTGTAAACAAAGAAATTTCAGAACTAATAAATGGATTAATCCAAGCGTCTAAATTTTTAAAAAAAGGGGGCAAATTAATTATAATCAGCTTTCACTCATTGGAGGATAAAATTGTAAAGTTTTTCTTTAGTAATTATTCAAATAATAAACCAAAGGTTTCAAGATATTATCCCTATATAAAAAACGATAAAATTCTTTTTGAAAAATATTTTAATAAAATAATTTTACCAAACAAAAATGAGATAGCAGAAAATTCATCATCAAGATCAGCAAAGTTAAGATATGCTATTAGAAGTAAAGATAATTTTTTCTATCCTGAGGATTTAAAAAAAAAATTTGAATTTTATTTAAATTTGGAGAGTCAATATGCCTAAAAAATCAATAATTTTATCAGTAACATGTTTTTTAATAATAACTATAACAACTTCAGTAATCAAAAATAAGTCACGAAATTTAGAAAAAGAAATCTCAAAAATAAATAAAGAAATTTTTACGCTGGATAAACTTTTAAGCGATGCCGAAATTGATTTTGTTTATTTGTCAAACCCAGAAAAATTATCTGAAAAATTGGAGTTGTCAAATAATGAAAAGTACCAAATTTTTGATAGTTCAAGAATTTTTTTTTCAATAAATCATTTCCTAGAACAAGATCTACAAGAGACCAAATTTTTAAACAAGAATAACTTGAAACAATGAAAATTAAAAAAGAAAATTCAAAAACAAGAAAAAGTTTTTATTTTGAAGAGTATGTTCAAACATCATCAAATCATTTACATGAAAAACTTAATATAAATCACGAGAGAGTTTATTTACTTTTTTTTATTTTCTTTTCATTGATTTTTATATTTGCAATAAAAATATTATTAATATCAATTGAAAAACCAACCAATAGTTATTCATCTAAAAATTTAAATTATTACAAGCTTTTTAGAAATGATATTGTTGATAGGAATGGCGTTTTAATAGCAAGAAACATAAGTGTTTATAATGCAGCAATTAAACCTAGTTTAATAAACAATAAGAAAAAATTTATTATCAAACTTAAACTACTCTATCCTGATCTTGATTTATCTTCTGTTAAAAAAAATTTGAAAAATAATAAATATTTTTATTTTAAAAAACATATATCTGAAGAGGAGAGATTGAAACTCTGGAACTTAGGAGAAAAAGGTTTATTATTTGAGAAAACACAAGCTAGAATATATCCACATAAAAATTTGTTTAGTCACGTTGTAGGACAAATTAATTCAGATAATTTTGGTATCTCAGGAATTGAAAAATCTTTCGATGAAGAGTTAAAAAAAGAAAACAATTCAATCGTAATGACAATTGACTCAAATATTCAGTATTTAATTAGAAACGAATTAATAAAATTTCAAAAAATTTTTCAAAATATCGGAAGTGCCTCAATTTTGATGGATATTAATAATGGAGAAATAATTTCTATGGTATCACTTCCTGATTTTGATTTAAATAAAAGAGAAAATATTTACGATAAAAAATATATTAACAGAGCTTCAAAAGGTGTTTATGAACTTGGGTCGGTTTTTAAAACATTTACCTTAGCAGGCGCAATCAATGAGGGAGTTATTAAGACTAATACAGAATTTAAAAACCTTCCTAAAAAAATAACTTGTGCCGGAAGAACCATAGGGGAATATGATGATAAAATTCCATCCAATTTAACTGCAGAACAAATTTTAATTAGATCTGGAAACATAGGTTCTGTCAGAATTGCACAGAAAATCGGGGAGGAAAAAATGAAAAATTTTCTTCAAAGCATCGGATTATTAAATCAAATTAAATTTGATATTCAGGAGGTTGGTCAACCTATCCCTTTCAGGTGGGGAAAATGTAAACTTGCAACATCTTCCTTTGGACATGGGGTTACTACAACACTTCTTCAGCTTTCAAAAGGTTATGCAATTGTGTCAAATGGAGGATTTAATATTAAACCAAGATTAATAAAAGATAATAAAAAAATTAAAAAAGAGAGAATTTTAAAGGAACAAGTTTCAAAAGAAATAAATCCAATACTAAGTAAAATTGTAAAAACAAAAGAGGGTACAGCAAACTTTGCTAATATCGCTGGGTATGATGTTGGTGGAAAAACAGGTACCGCGCAAAAGTCATTTAATGGTATTTATTCAAAAAATAAAATAAATACTTTTGTTGCAGTTTTTCCAATATCTAAACCAAAATATGTTTTAGCTGTTTTGTTGGACGAACCTAAGCCAAACAAAGATTATATTTATCATTATAAAGATGGTAGCGGTTGGAAACTCAAGGGAACTCCATATAATACGGCTGGATGGACATCTGTAGAAATTGCGGGCAAAATAATAGAGAAAATTGGACCTATTTTAGCCATAAATAAAATTGATTTTTATAACGACCATGTTGTTAAAAAATCTAATTAGCGATCTTAAAACCAATCTAGGATCTATTAAAATAAAAGGTATTTCATGTGACAGTAGAACAATTAAAAGAGGAGAAGTATTTGTTTCAATTCAAGGAAACAAATTAGACGGTACCAAATTCATTAAACATGCTATTAAAAAAGGTGCATCTGCAATTATTCACTCAAATAAAATAAAAAAAAATAGAAAAAAAATTTTTATAAGAGTAAAAAATACTAGAGATATTCTTGCAAAATTAAGCACAGAATACTTTAAAAAAAAACCAAAAAATATAATTGCCGTTACAGGTACAAATGGAAAAACATCTATATCTGATTTTTTCCATCAAATCTTTAAACTTCAAAATAGAAATGTCGGTTACATTGGGACACTTGGATTTAAAAAAAATAATTTTTTAAAAAAAAGAAAACTCACTACCTTAGATCCGATTTCATTAAACAAAGACTTAGAGGAGATGAAAAAAAATAGGATTGACAATGTTATTATCGAGGCGTCAAGTCATGGTTTAAAGCAAAAAAGGTTAAATTATTTAAAAATAAAAGCTGGGATTTTTACAAATTTAAGTCACGATCATTTAGATTATCACAAAAGTATGGCTGACTATTTTAATTCAAAACTTCTTTTATTTAAAAAAATTCTGAAAAAAAATTCCGTCATAATTACTGATACAGATATAAAGCAGTATAAAACTTTAAAAAAAATTAAAAAGAAAAGAAATTTAAAAATTTATTCTATTGGAACTAAAGGTAATATTTTTAAAATTATTGACCATAAAATTTATCAAAATTATCAACTTTTAAAAATAATTTTTAATAAGAAAGTTTATAAATTAAGAATAAATTTATATGGATCAATACAGATTAAAAATTTATTAATGGCGATAATTGCATCAAAAGTTTGTGGACTGAAAGTAAATGATATATTTAAAAAAATAGAAAAAATCAGAAGCGTAGAAGGTAGGTTGGAATTAATAAGAACTTTACCAAATAGATCAAAAGTATTTATAGATTTTGCACATTCTCCAGATGCACTTGAAAATGCTATTTTATCATTAAAAGAACATTTTGACAAAAAAATTACAATTATTTTTGGTTGTGGCGGTGATAGAGATAAATATAAAAGAAAATTAATGGGAGATTTAGCAAAAAAATATTGTAATAAAATTTATATAACAGATGATAATCCTCGTAACGAAAATCCCAAAAAAATTAGAAGGGATATAATGAAAGGAATAAAAGGTACAAGTGCTATTGAAATTGGAGATAGAAAAAAAGCTATAATTCTTGCGCTAAAAAAATCAATACCTAATGAAATTATTTTAATAGCAGGAAAAGGTCATGAAACTTATCAAGATCTTGGAACAAAAAAAATTTTTTTAAGCGATAAGAATATAGTTAAAAAATTTAATTATACCAAAATATTATCAAATAAAAACTCTAATATTATGAGATCAAATTCCGAAATTTTAAAAAAAACACTTAAAATTAAAAAAAATTATTTTTTTGATGGAGTTTCAATAAATTCAAAAAATGTTAAAAATAAAAATCTGTTTATAGCAATCAAAGGTAAAAATAATGATGGTCATAATTTTTTAGATGAAGCTTTGAGAAATGGTGCAAGTAATTGTGTCATATCTAATAAATTTAAGAATAAAAATAAATTTATAAAAGTAAAAAATACAATGCATTTTTTAGAGCAACTTTCGAAAAATAGTCGAGCCTCATCTTCAGCGAAGTTTATTGCAATTACCGGAAGCTCCGGAAAAACCACAGTTAAAACTATGATTGGAAATTTGTTGAGCAATTACTCAAATACCTATTTTTCTCCACATTCTTATAACAATCATTTTGGTGTTCCATTGAGTATGTGCAATATGAACTTGTATGATAATTTTGGAGTTTTTGAAGTTGGTATGAGTAAATTTAATGAAATAAATAAACTTACGAGATTGGTTAAACCGCATATTGGAATTATTACAAATATCTCTGAAGCTCATTTAAAAAATTTTAGGAACATTAAGGGTATAGCTAAAGCTAAAAGTGAAATTATATACAATATAAAAAAAGGAGGAACAATTATTCTTAACAGAGATGATAAATTTTTTAGTTATTTTAAAAAAATTGCAAAAAAAAATAGAATACAAGTTAAGACCTTTGGTTATTCAAAAAAATCTGACATAATGTTAACAAATATTAATAGAAAAAAAGGAAAATTATTATTAAAAGTATCTGTAGATGGCTCAAATAGAGTCTTTAAAATTAGCGACAATAATAAAATTAATATTATGAATATTCTTTGCTCTTTAGCGGTTCTAAAAGAATTAAATTTGAGTCTTAAAAAAATTAAAAATTTTTTTCAAAAACAGTTTGTATTAAAAGGAAGAGGTAAAATAAACGAAATTAATAAATTTAATAAGAAATTTTATTTGATAGATGAAAGCTATAATGCAAATCCACTTTCTGTGAAATTAGCAATTGAAAACTTTACTAATATTAAGAAAAAAGGAAAAAGAAAATATTTTCTTTTTGGCGATATGTTGGAATTAGGAAAAAATTCGCAAATTTATCATCAAAAAATTTCAAAATTTATTAACAACAGTGATATCGATAAAACCTTTGTATATGGAAATAAATCAAAAGAAACATTTAAACTATTAAAAAAAAATAAAAGGGGTGCAGTACTGAATGACCTAAGATCTTTTGATCATAAAATTTCTAAAGTTTTAAAGAACGGGGACTTTTTAATGATTAAAGGTTCTAACGCAACTAATCTTCATCAAATTTCAAAAAATTTTTTAGGGAGCACAACAAATGCTGTATAGTTTTTTAACGTCTTTAGTTGATACTTTTTCATTTTTAAATGTATTTAAATATATAACTTTTAGAATTGGTTTAGCGGTAATAACATCCCTCACGATAATATTCTTAATTGGAAATCCGCTCATAAAATACTTTTCAAAAAAACAAATAACTGGGCCGATCAGACAGGATGGACCCATAGATCATATAATAAAAAAAAGTGGCACTCCTACAATGGGTGGCTTAATGATTTTAATTGGAATTATTGTTAGTACCCTAATGTGGGCAGATCTACAAAATATATATATTTGGATTGTGATCTTTGTATGTGCTGGTCTTGGACTTCTTGGTTTTATTGACGATTATCTTAAAATAAAATTTAAAAATTCTATAGGAATAAATGCTAAAATGAAGTTTTTCTGGCAGTTGTTAATTGCTCTGACCACAATTTTATCTTTAGTTTATTTTACCGACCATGAAACTATATCTAATTTATATTTTCCTTTTTTTAAGAACTTAATTTGGCATATGGGTATTTTTTTTATTCCTTTTGGAATTTTTGTAATTATTGGTTCATCAAATGCAGTAAACTTGACAGATGGATTGGATGGTTTAGCGACTGTACCGGTAATGTTAGTGGCACTATCGTTCTCGCTTATTTGTTATCTTGTTGGAAATGCTATTTTTTCCGAATATCTTCAAATTCAATATATTCCTAACGTAGGCGAACTATCAATTTTTTGCGGTTCTATAGTTGGTTCCTGTTTGGGCTTCCTTTGGTATAACGCACCTCCAGCAAAAATTTTTATGGGTGACACAGGCTCTTTGTCTTTAGGCGGTTCGATAGCATCTGTAGCTATTATAGCTAAACACGAAATTGTCTTAGCTATTGTTGGAGGACTATTTGTGTTGGAGACAGTATCTGTAATAATTCAAGTTATTTCATTTAAACTCACAGGCAAAAGAGTATTTATGATGGCCCCTATTCACCATCATTTTGAAAAAAAAGGATGGGCCGAGTCAACCGTTGTAATTAGGTTTTGGATAATTGCAATAATTTTAGCGTTAATAGGATTAGCTACATTAAAACTACGTTAGTAAATAAATGAAAAAACCTTTAGATTTGAGCAAAAAAAGTTTTGCAATTTATGGATTAGGTGCAACTGGCGTCTCAGTCATAAAATATTTTAAAAAAGTGGGAATTAAAAATTATATTTTATGGGATGATAATATAAAATTAAAAAAAAAATGGAGAATAAATAAAATAAGGGAAAAAAATTTCAAAAAACAAATTAATTCTGTTGACCATATAGTTTTAAGTCCAGGAGTTAATGTTAAAAAAGCTAAATTAAGAAAGGCATTATTAAAAAATAAATCTAAGATTATTACAGATTTAGATTTATTTTATATTACAAACCCCTCAATAAGATCAATAGTAGTTACGGGCACAAATGGAAAATCAACAACTTGCAAAATCGTTGAACATGTCCTAAAAAAAAATGAAATTAAGGTAAGTTTAGGTGGCAATATTGGAAAACCTGTTTTAAACCTAAATCCTAAAAAAAATCAATTAGTATTGATCGAAGCGTCATCTTTTCAGTTAGCGCATTCAAAACATGTAACACCAAATTTTGCACTTTTAATAAATATTACTAATGACCATTTAGATTGGCACGGTTCTATGAAAAATTATATTAATTCTAAATTTAAAATTTTTTCTCTACAAAAAAAAAATGATTTTGCTTTTCTAAATAATAATAGGTTATTAAAAAAATATAAGAAAAACAAATATAAAGGAAAATTAATATTTATTAACTCGAGAAAATACGCAAAAATGAGAAAAAGAATTAAAAATAAATATTTAAATTCTCAATCAAATAAGGAAAATATAAATTTTGTTTATGCCTTATGTAAATCATTAAAAATAAGAGAAAAGTTATTTATTAAATCATTAAAGTCATTTAAAGGATATCCTCACAGGTATGAAATATTCTTAAAAAAAAGAAATACGATTTTTATTAATGATTCTAAAGCTACAAGCTTTCAAGCTAGCAAATTTGCATTACAAAGCAGTAAAAATATTTTTTGGATCGTAGGAGGTAAACCAAAATTAAAGGATAAATTTAATTTAGATAAGTTAAAAAATAATATTATTAAATCTTATATTATTGGTAATCATATGAATAGTTTTAAGGTTCAACTTAAAGGTAAAGTAAACTATAAACTGTCTAAGACACTAAATAATGCTATAATTTCTATTTTTAAAGATATACAAAATTTTACTAAAAAGAAAATAACAATTTTACTTAGCCCGGCTAGTGCTTCGTATGATCAATTTAAAAATTTTGAAGAAAGAGGGAATCAGTTCAAGAAAATTATAAAAAATTATGGAAAAAAATATTTTGGTGAAATCAAAACTAAATCTATTTAAAACAAAAAATTATTTTAGAAATTTAGATAAGCAAATTTTAACTAGCTTTATTCTTCTACTTCTTCTAGGTATATTTTTTTCCTTTTCTTCAACGTCTTTTATTGCTGATGAAAGGCTAAACAAAGAATATTATTTTTTTTTTCAGAAACATCTTTTATATGCGTCAGTTTCTTTTACGATAATGATTTTTTTATCATTATTAGATACTAGTTTTTTAAATAAAATTTTAATGCCAATTTTCTTAATTTTCTTCTTCACAATGATTTTAGTTCCAATTATTGGAATTGAGGTAAAAGGTGCAAAAAGGTGGTTAAATTTTTACATATTTCGTTTTCAACCTATTGAATTTATAAAACCATTTTTTATTTTAATTATTGCACAAATTTTATGTTCAAATTGGATTAAAAATTTAAATTTATCATATTTTTTATCTTTTCTTTTACTGCTGACAATCGTTTCGCTTCTGGCAATGCAACCAGATCTTGGTCAATCTGTTTTGTTAGTTGGTGTTTGGATTTCAGTAATCTTTATATCCGGTTTTAATATTTATTTACTTTTCATAATGCTTAGTTTTATTAGCATAGGTTTATCATCATTGATAATTTTTCTGCCCGATAAATTTGAATATATTACATCAAGAGTAACCTCTTTTTTTGACCCATCTAAGAGTGGTAATTTTCAGGCTTCGAAAGCAACCGAAGCTATCAGAGAAGGAAGTCTAAAAGGCCAAGGTGTTGGTGAGGGAATTTTAAAAGAGAGAGTTCCTGAGGCACATACAGATTATGTAATAGCAGTTATAAGCGAGGAATTTGGTTCTATTGTTTCTATACTAATAATCTCAATTTTTTTATTTATTTCTTTTAGAGTTATTAAAAGAATAATTAATTTAAATAACAGTTTTTATAAACTTGCTCTATGTGGACTAATTTCGCTTTTAGTTTTTCAAACTTTTATTCATGTTGGTGTTAATGCAAATTTGCTACCTACAACTGGCATGACATTACCTTTCTTAAGTTATGGTGGTTCGTCTTTGTTATCAAGCGGTATAATAGCAGGAATAATTTTAAATTACACTTCACTTAACTTAAAAGAATAATGAAAAAAATAAAAAAAATTGTTATAGCGACTGGTGGTACCGGAGGACATGTTTATCCTGCATTAAGTTTATCCGATTTTTTAGAAAGGAGGTTTCAAGTTGAAATATTCTCAGACAAAAGAGGATTAAGGTATTTTAAAAATGATAAAAATATACGCATTGTAAGCTCTGGAACGATATTTCAAAAAAATATATTTAAAAGCGGATTAAGCATAATAAAAATAATTTTTTCAATTATTTATTCTTACTTTTATTTAAAAAAAAATAAACCTAATCTTGTATTTGGAATGGGAGGATATTCATCTTTCCCAGTATGCATCGCATCCTTTTTATTAAAAATACCTATAATTATTTACGAAAATAACTTAGTACTTGGAAAAGCTAATAGGGTTCTAATGCCATTAGCAAAAAAAATTTTAGTTTCAACAGATAATATTGAAGGGATAAAAAAAAAATATAAGCATAAAGTTTTAAAATCTGGTTACTTACTAAGGGAAGAAATTTTTGATTTACAAAAAAACCAAAATTTTAAAAAAGAAAATAAAGAAATTTCAATCCTTATATTTGGAGGCAGCCAATCGGCTAAAATTTTTGGAGAAGTAATTCCGAAAATAATTACAGAATGTTATAGACATAACATCAGGATTAAAATTTACCAACAGTGCTTAGAGAATCAAACTAAGAAAATAGAACAGATATACCAAAAGAACCAAATATCGTTTAATTTATTTTCTTTTTCTGAAAAACTTACAGATTATTATAAAGTTTGTGATCTAGCTATTACTAGGTCGGGAGCTTCATCGACTGCAGAACTTATAAATTTAAAAATTCCTTTTATTGCTATACCTTTGCCTTCCTCTGCTGACAATCATCAACTCAAAAATGCGATATACTTTGAAAAAAAAGGCTACTGCTTGTTATTAAAGGAGAAATTCATTACTTCAAAATTATTTGAAATTTTAAAAGATTTAAATAAAAATAGAGAAAAATTGCTTTTGTTAAAACACAGAATGAAGAATCATTCTGACGTGGACTCACTTAAAAATGTAGGTAATTTTATTGGGAAATTTTTAAATGAAAAAAATTAAAATTGGACTGAAGGAAAAAATTCACTTTATCGGTATAGGGGGTATAGGAATGAGTGGTTTAGCCCAAGTAATGCAAAGAATGGGTTTTAATATTCAAGGAAGTGATTTATCAAATAATAAAAATGTAGAAAGATGTAAAAAAATAAAAATAAAAGTTTTCTCTAAACACGCTAAAAAAAATCTTAAAGATGTTACTATTATCGTTAAATCTTCAGCAATTAAAAATAGTAATCCAGAAATAATAGCAGCAAAAAAAAGAAAAATTAAAATTTTTAAAAGAGCTGAAATGCTCGGACATGTTGTTTCATTGAAAAAAAATATTGTTGTTACTGGGTCACATGGAAAAACAACTACAACATCTCTAATTGCCAAGATACTTTCTGAGGCAAAACTGGATCCAACTATCGTTAATGGTGGCGTTGTAAACTCATTGGGAGGTAACGCAAAACTTGGAAAGGGAGATTGGTCTGTTTTAGAAGCAGACGAGTCTGATGGAAGTTTTCTAAATTTACCTATAAATTTCTCTGTGGTTACAAATGTTGATCAAGAACATCTAGATTACTATAAAAATTTTAACAATTTAAAAAAATCTTTTGAGAATTTTATAAATAAAACACCACCTTTTGGAAAAAGCTTTATTTGTATCGATGATAATGAAATTAAAAAAATAATTCTCAAAAGTAAAAATAAGAATTTTTTAACATATGGTTTTAATAAAAATTCAAATTATCAAATTTATAATACATTCTATAAAAAAAATTATTCAATATTTGATTTAAAAATTTCAAATCCGCTTTTTAAAAAGAAAACTATTAAAAGAATTAAAGTTAATTTAATTGGCTCATATAATATCCTGAACTCAGTTGCAGCTATAGCTTTATGTTCATATATTGGTGTTGATTTAAAAATTATCAAAAAGTCATTGGGAGAATTTGCTGGGATCCAAAGACGTATGACAAAAGTTTCAAATATAAATGGAAATGATTTTTTTGATGATTATGCTCACCATCCAACTGAAATCAATTCAGTTTTAGAAAGTTTAAAAAAAGCAAACCCAGATAAAAAAATAATATCTATATTTCAACCACATAGGTATTCTAGGTTAAAATTATTAAAAAAAGAATTTTCACATTCATTTAAATTTTCCGAAAAATTACTACTTTGCCCCGTTTATTCTGCAGGAGAAAAAATTAATAAAAGCTATAATCAAGAGAAGTTTGCCAAATTGATAGCAAAGAATTCAAATGTTCAAGTTGTTATAATAAAAGAACAAGCAGATTTAAATAAATATTTTAAAAAAAAACTTGTTAAATAATGAATTGATAATAGGCATGGGGGCAGGATCAATAACAAAGTGGATGAGGGAGATAACTGTATAGATGAAAACAATATATCAAAACGAAAAGTTATCAAAATACAATTGGTTTAATTTAGGAGGTCCAGCAAAAATTTTTTTTAAGTTACAATCTGTTGATGAATTAAAAAAATTTCTTAAAAATATTGAGGATAAAAAATACAATTTCCATATTTTAGGTGCTGGATCTAATACTCTTTTTAGGGACGGAGGGTTTGATGGTGTTGTAATAAAACTAGGTAATAATTTTTCATATACCAAATTATTAAGTGAAAATGAAATTGAAGTAGGTGCAGCAACTTTAGATAAAAAAGTTTCAGATTTTGCTTCAGAGAAATCAATAGCTGGTCTAGAATTTTTATCCTGTATACCAGGTAGTATCGGTGGAGCTATTTGTATGAATAGCGGTTGTTACGGCGAAGAAATTTCAAAGATTTTTTGTTCTTTAAAAACCATTAATTTTGAGGGAAAAATAGAAACTTATACCAAAGATCAAATTAAATTTTTTTATAGAGGAAATAATTTAAAAAAAGATTTAATAATATTAAGTGTTATTTTAAAAGGTGTAAAATCTGATAAGCAAAAAATTCAACAAAAACAAAAAAAATTAATAAATAAAAAAAAAGAAACCCAACCTACTCGGGTGAAAACATGCGGTAGCACTTTTAAAAACCCAAAAAATAAAAAAGCATGGAAGCTAATCAAATTATCCGAATGCTCAGACATGAAAATAGGTGGCGCAAGTATATCTCAAAAACATAATAACTTTTTTTTAAATAATGGTAGCGCAAAATCTTCTGACATTGAAAACCTAATTTATAAAGTAAAAGAAAGAGTTTATAAAAAGACAGGTACAAATTTAGATTTAGAAATAAAGATAATTGGAAAAAATTAGTTATGATCAAAAAAAAAATTGTTGTTATACAGGGCGGCACTTCAAGAGAAAGAGAAATCAGCTTAAAAACAGCAAAATTTTGCATCAAAGCAATAAAAAAAATTGGCTACAAAGCGGTTAAATTTGATCCAAAGTTTTTATCCATTTTTGATATTAAAAAAATTAATCCAGATATTATTTTTAATGCTTTACACGGAAGAGATGGTGAAGACGGTAATATTCAAAGTTATTTTGAATACCTTCGCATACCTTACACTCATTCTGGAGTTCTATCTTCAACAATTGCAATGAATAAGCATTTTTCAAAACAATTATTTAGAAACAGTAATTTAAAAACACCAAATTACTTTTATATAGATGAAAAAAATTATTTAAATTTCGATTTTTCTAAAGAAGTTAAAAAAAACAAAATAAAATTTCCGGTTGTAATTAAACCAAATAAGGAAGGATCAAGTATTGGCGTAAAAATATGTAAAAATATTAAAACTTTAAAAAAAGAATTCAATAATTTAAAAAATAGTTATGAAAGTATAATAGTTGAAAGATTTATACCTGGTCAAGAAATTCAGGTTGCTGTTTTAGGTGGTAAAGCAATTGGAGCTATAGAGCTAAGACCTAAAAGAAAGTTTTACGATTACGATGCAAAATATAAAAAATCTTCAAGAACCGAACATATAATGCCAGCAAATATACCTTATAAGAAATACAAAGAGGTTTTAAAAATTTCTGAAAGAGCATATAAAATTTTAGGATGTAAGGGAGTAGTTAGATGTGATTTTAGATTTTACAAGGGAATTTTTTTTATTCTTGAACTTAATACACAACCTGGAATGACAGATCTATCTTTGGTACCAGAAATTGCAAAATATGTAAAAATTCCATTTATAAAATTGGTTAAATGGATAATAAATGATGCAAGTATAAACAGATGAGAAAAAAACTATTCTTAGGTTTTTTTTTATTTATTTTTTTAACTACATTTTACAATCCGAAAAATGAGGTGGACGCATTTTTCTCTTTGGAAGAAATTGAAATACAAGGAGTAAAAAATTCAGATATAAATCGTCTTAAAATAAAATTTAATGAAATTAAAAATAAAAATATAATATTTATAAGAAAAAAAGATTTTGAAGATATAGTAAAAGATTTTGTTTTTATAAATAAAGTTGAAATTAAAAAAATTTATCCAAACAAAGTAAATATCAATATAATCGAGAATATTCCTATTGGGATACTATTAAAGGAGTCGGGAGAAAGATTTTTGTTACTAGAGAATAATAAAATTGTAAGACAAGATGAATATAAAGAAAGTAAGTTACCTATAGTTACCGGGGAGGGTTCTGAGGAAGAATTTTTTAACTTTCATACAAGTCTCAAAGAAACAAATTTTAATTTAAAATTAA
>QCOH01000002.1 GCA_003209895.1 Pelagibacteraceae bacterium AG-430-I06 | reverse complement strand
GTTGGAAGCGTACTCTAACTGTTTATCGCTCAATTCATTTATGTCTTTATTCCAGTCGCTACTGCTCACTCTTTTATCAAGATTTTTATTGCAAAATTCAAAAACTAAATTTTTAAGACCATGTTGGTCTGTGTAGGTTCTTACAACTTTGCTTGCAATTTTGGTATCAAAAATATTTTTTACCTTACATTTCAAAAAAAACTCCAACGCGTTCTTATCAAATCTTAGAAAATGCCCAATTTTAAGTATTTTCTCGTTTTCTAAAACAGAAACTAGATTGGGAGCTTTATAACTTTTTCGATCTGGCTGTATAATATAGACAACACCATTCTGATCACAAATTTGAATGAGGCTTAATTTATCTCTTTCTGGGATCTGCAAACCTGTAGCTTCGGTATCAATAGCAATAGAATCTTTAAATGATTTAACTACCTCTTCTGTTATGTCTCCTTGAAATTTATGTATTTTTGCCATACCTATTCCGTAATACCATGAATAATTACCCGATAGCAACAATTCTAGGTGGTGGAGGTTTTATAGGACGTTATCTTGTCAGAAATTTGACCAAGAAGAACTATAGATGCATTATTCCGACAAGAAGTCCTTTTTCGAAGGTTTACTTAAAAACACAAGCACCCACGGGGGCAATAGAAATTATAAAATTTGGTCAAAATAATTTTGAAGAAATTAAAAACGCTGTAGAAAATTCAGATGTAGTTATTAATCTTTGTGGAATATTATTTGAAAATAGAAAACAAAAATTTAATAGTATTCACGGAGATATTCCTGAAAGCATCGCAAAACTTTGCGCACAATCAAAAGTAAAAAAGTTTATTCATGTTTCTGCTATTGGTGCTAGTAAAGATTCTAAATCAAAATACCAGCAATCTAAATTTTTAGGGGAAGAAAAAGCTTTAAGTAATTTTGATAAAACTGTGATTATAAGACCAAGCGTTGTAATTGGTAATGAAGATAATTTTACAAATTTATTTGCAAAATTAAGCCTTTCGCCAATAATTCCCGTAGTGAATGTAAATTATAAATTTGAGCCTATTTTCGTAAATGATGTTGCAAGAGCAATTTTAAAAGCTATCGAAACTAAAAATAATGAAGGTAAAATTTATGAACTAGGTGGCGGCAGAGTGATTAGTTTTGGGGATATGATAAAACTAATTTTAAGCACAATTGGAAAAAAAAGATTTGTTGCTGATGTGCCGATGACTTTAGCTAAAATTCAAAGTTCGCTTTTGGGTCTTTTACCGATTGATCCAATTATAACAAAAGATCAATGTCTAATACTTTCTGAAAAAGATAATGTGGTATCTGGCGATCACTTAACTTTAAAAGATTTAAATATCAAACCGACAGATATTGAAAAAGAAATGGAAAAGTGGCTGTGGCGTTACCGATCAGGTGGAGAATTCGCAAAAGTCTAGGGTACTAACAAGTTAAAAGATTTATCACTTTTTCTAATTATTAATTTGTCTTCAAAACCAAAGTCCTCACCATCTATTTGTGAGAGAACTTTATTTTCAAGTTTATCAATTTCTAACTTATCAAGCTCTTTAGTAATAATACTTTTTGCTCTACTTAAATCTCCTTTTGATAATATTAGCCAAAGGTAATATAAAATTTTAATTCTTGAAAGATCTTCAAATATATAAGCAATAACTTTATTATCAAAAATATTTGTTTTTTTCGTAATAGAGTGTGGTCCTGCATAATATTTTGAATTTGTTACAAGTACCCAATCGGCTTTAATTATTTTTCCATCGACATTAACTTTCATCTTTTTATTTTTTAGAAATATAAAATGTTGCAGACCTTTAAGCGCAAAAATTATCTTACCTAAATATTTTTTAATTTGAGAGTCTATTGAATGCACAATCTCTGAGTCAAAACCAATTCCAGCCATAAGAAAGAAATATTTATCATTAATTTTTGCAAGATTAATTTTTTTGGTGTTTTCTGAAACAAGTACTTTATAAATTTCTTTAGCTTTTTTTTCTATTTGTGTTTCAATCTGAAGTATATTTGCTGTTCCTGCAGGTATGTAACCGATAATAGGCTTATCAATGTCTTTATACTTATTTATGATCTGATTTATTCCAAAACATACTGAACCATCACCACCTGCAATTACGACTCTATCTGTGTTATTTTTTGATAATTCACTAAAAACTTTTTCAGCATCTTTTTCAGAGCTGGTTTTAAATAACTCTACCGAATGATCTATTTTAAGAAGCTCTATTACTTTGTTGATAAGCTTTAATTTTCTTCCACCTGCTGCGTTAGCATTAAAAATGATGGAAAATTTTAATTTTTTAATCATTTTTAACATTTCTGTAACATATTTATGATTCAACTAAAAGAAGAGATTCGTTTTATAAAATGAAACAAATAAAATCTAGCGCCGAAGGAAAAATACTTACATTTAAAAGTATATTCATCTCAGATGTTCATCTAGGAACAGTTGGTTGCCAAGCAAATAAACTCTTAGAATTTTATAAACACACAAGATCAGAAAATCTTTATTTGGTGGGAGACATCTTCGATATTTGGGCTCTCAAAAAAAGTTTTTTTTGGCCACAAGAACACAATGATGTCATTCAAAAAACTCTTAGAAAGGCAAGACACGGTACAAAAGTAAAATATATTATAGGAAACCACGATGAGATTTTTAGAAAGTTTGTTCCAATAGATTTTGGCGATGTTGAGTTAATAAACAAATGTATACATGAAACAGTTGATAAAAAAAAATATGTGGTAATTCATGGAGACCAGTGGGATGGTGTTATGAAATATGCACCCTGGTTATCTAAAGTGGGTGCCAACGCTTATAATTTATTATTAAGATTAAATAATTTAGTAAATTTTATTAGAAACATTTTTGGCAAGGAGAAGTGGTCGCTTGCAAAATTTTTAAAAAATAAAGTAAAGAATGTAGTTAAATATATAGGTGATTATGAAAAAACTGTATCTAGCTACGGTAAAAAGAAAAATGTCGACGGAATTATTTGTGGACATATTCATAAAGCTTCAAATCAAAATTATGATGGAGTGAACTATTTAAATTGTGGTGATTGGGTAGAGAACTGCACTGCTCTTGTAGAGCATCTAGATGGAAAAATGGAAATTATTAAGTGGGATGAAATTAGACAAGAAGTGGTAAATTACAGAACTCAGCTTAAAGAGGTAGTTTAACATTTATGAGAATATTAATTGTTACGGATGCTTGTCCGGAACATGTTTTAAATGGTGTGACCAGATCTTATTCAAGATTAGAAATTGAATTAAAAAAAATGGGTCACAAAGTTAGCTACATTAAACCTACTCAATTTTTCACAGTTCCAATGCCCAAATATAATGAAATCAAATTAGCCATAAATGTATGGAGGGTTGGTAAATTAATTAAAAAAGAAATGATCGAAGCACAAAATAATAATGAACAGTTTAGAATACATATTGCTACAGAGGGACCTATAGGACTATCAGCTAGAAGATATTTAGTTAGGAATAAGATAAAATTTACTACAAGTTTTCACACTAGATTTGATAAATATCTAAAATTATATCTCCCTATAATACCCGAAAAAATATCCCAAAAATTTTTAAGTAACTTTCACAACAAAGCTGAAAGGGTATTAGTCACTACAGAGTCGATGAAAAAAGAACTAAGCGATATAGGGGTAATTAATGACAAAATGGTTGTTTGGACAAGAGGGGCAGATCATTTAGGAGAACCAAAGAAAATGACATTAAATTACAACAAACCAATTTTTGTTTATGTAGGAAGGATCGCATTGGAAAAAAATATTAAAGATTTTTTAGACCTTGATTTACCAGGTAAAAAAATATTAGTTGGTACAGGCCCCCATTTAAAAAAACTCACAAAAGAGTATCCCGATGCTAAGTTTGTTGGTCAAAAAACGAACGGTGAATTAGCTTCTTATTTTGCATCAGCTGACGTTTTTGTTTTTCCATCAAAAACGGAAACATTTGGAATTGTATGTATAGAGTCTTTGATGGCAGGAACACCCGTAGCAGGTTACGCTGATTGCCCAGGTACAATGGATATTTTTAAATTAGCTAATGGAAAATCAATTGGTTGTCTTGATAAAGATTTAAAAAAAGCGGCTTTGACAGCTTTAAAAGCAGATAGAGACAACTGTAAAGAATTTGCTAAACAATTTACTTGGAAGAGATGTGCAGAGATATTTATCAATAACACTGCAGTAAACTAGGACATATCTCCCCTTTAAATTAACCTTACTTCAACTATAATTAATTAATGGATTTACTATTTATATTAATAGGCGCAGGTCTTGCTATATTTGTTATATTCGTATCTTTTAAAAGCATCGGAGCAGGTATAGCCGCAAAATCAGAAATAAATAGACAAAAAGACAAACTAAAATCAGGTGATAAAGAAGAGGGGATAGAAGACATCACCAATGAAAATATTGAAAAAACTAATGAGCAAGTAAAGATTATAAATCAAATCGATGATCTAATTTTAATTGTAGATAAATTTAAAAATATCAAATTTTTCAATAATAGTGCAAAAAAAAAATTTGGAGAAAAGAAGTTAAAGAGAGAAGGACGTATGGATCTATATAAAAGTTGTATTACATTTTTAGATACAAGAATAAAGTTGGATCAATCTGGTTTTAAATTTGATGTGTTTGAACACTAATGTCTAAAAAAAATTTTATAAAAATTGCAAAAAAATCTGCGAACATACAGATTTCAGAACTAAAGAAGATTAACAAGGTTTTTAATAAGTCTTTTTCTAAAGCAGTTGAGACCCTTGCAAGTTGTAAAGGCAAAGTTATTTGTGCTGGTGTTGGTAAATCAGGATTAATAGCCAGGAAAGTTTCTGCAACACTTTCGAGCATTGGAGTTTCGAGTTTCTTTTGCGACCCAGGAACAGCTAGACATGGCGACATGGGCCAAATACAAAAAAAAGATGTGCTTCTAATATTTTCATATTCTGGAAACTCAGAAGAACTTAATGATATGCTTAATTTTGCTAATAGATTCGGAATTCGAATTATTGGTGTGGCTAGTTCGAAAAACAGTGTGTTGATAAAAGCAAGTGATATAAAATTATTACTTCCAAAAGTTAAAGAAGCAGATATTACATCAATTGTGCCGACCTCAAGCACAACAATTACATTAGTGCTTGGTGATGCGCTTTGTGCAGCAATTCAATATAAGAAAAATTTTTCTAAAGAAATATTTAAACGATACCACAAAGGCGGCAGCCTCGGTAGAACTTTGCTTTTAGTGAAAGATGTGATGGTTACCGGAAAAAAAATTCCTATTGTTGATAGAAATAAAACAATTGAACAGGCGGCTAAAATTATCAGTGCAAAAAAATTAGGATTAGTTCTTGTAACTAAAAAAGGGAAAGTACTTTCTATATGTACAGATGGAGATGCCAGAAGAGGCTTGGGAAAATATTCTAAAAAAGATAAAGTTGAGAGAATTGCAAATAAAAATCCGTTTAAAGTTGATGAGGATATTACAGCCCACAAAGCCCTCTCAATTATGAATCAAAAAAAAATAACATCACTAGTTGTATATTCTGGTAATGGAAAAATAAAAGGTATTTGTCACATACACAATCTCCTCTCTCATGGAATTAAATAAAAAAACCATTCTTCAATTAACTTTAATATTAGTGGGAATTCTTTTAGTTTTTTTTATATATTTCTATGGCTCAAATAAAGATTCTGAAACAATAACTAGTTCAAATATTTCTGACATAGAAAAGAAAGATAAAAGTTTAGAAAATAGAGATATTTTTGAAAATTTAGAATATAAAGGAACTGATAACAATGGGAATAAATTTGTTATATTTACTGAATACTCCGATTTTGAGACTGATAAGCCCGAAATTATAAATATGGAAAATGTATTGTGTTATTTTTATTTCAAAGATGAAACTGTTTTGGAAATTAGAAGTCAAAAAGGAACCTATAATAATGTTAGTCTTGATATAAAATTTGCTGAAAATGTAAATATGTTTTATAAAGAAAGATCTTTGTTCTCAGATTTAGCTGAGTTTAATAATTCTAGTAGTTCACTACATGTTGAAGGAAATGTTAAAACAATAGGTCCAAATGGTGATTTAATGGCAGATAGGTTAAATTTTGATTTTCTTGATAAAAAATTAAAAGTTTCGATGTATAATGAAGATAGAGTAAATATTAAAACAAAATTAAGATGAGAAAAAAATTCAGAATAATTAAATTCAAAAAAAACAAACCAATACTTCAAATCAAAGCAATGTCAAAAAGTTTTGAGGGTCGTCCAATATTAAAAAAAATTAGTTTAGACTTATACAGTGGAGAAATATTAGGTTTATTAGGTCCCAATGGTTGTGGCAAAACAAGCTTGTACGGGTGTGTCTTGGGTAGGTACAAAGTAGATAGTGGTAAAATCTTTCTTAATCAAAAAGATATCACTTCTTTACCGATACACGATAGAGCTAAGCTTGGAATTGGATATTTAAGTCAATATCGATCTGTTTTTTCAATGTCTACTTATGACAATTTACTTGCAGTTGTTCAATTAACAGAAAAAAAACCTGAGAAACAAAGATCAATGGTGGAACAACTTTTAACAGAGTTCAATTTACAGCATCTAAGAAATATCAACGCTAATCTGTTGTCTGGAGGAGAAGTTCGAAGATTACAAATAGCGAGAACTCTTATAAATAACCCTAAGGTAATCTTATTAGATGAACCAATGGCAGCCCTTGATCCTATTGTCGTACAAGACATACAAAAATATATTCTTAAACTACAATCTTATGGTACTGGAGTAATTGTTACAGATCACAACATCCAGAATCTTTTACAGGTTGTTGACAAATGCATAGTGATTGGTGAACAAACTATAATAGCAGAAGGCAAACCAAAAGAAATTTTACAATCAGCAAAAGCTAGAGAATTATATTTTGGTTCTTACGAGTAGAAGTGTATGCCAAATCAAAGTTATTCTGTTATTTCAAAAAATAAAATAGGGAGTTTTGATAAAACAATAAAGGTTGATAGTGACAAATCAATTTCTATTAGGGCTTTTTTAATTTCTTCGATAAGCCAAGGTATTTCCCAAATAAATAATGTACTTGAATCCGAGGATGTTTTTTCAACAATTAAATGTTTGAAAAAGTTAGGAGTAAAAATAAAAAAAATTAAAAGAAATGAATATAAAATATTTGGTAAGGGACTGGGTTCTCTTTATACAAAAAATAATACTTTGCTAGATTGTGGAAATTCAGGAACTTTGGCTAGGTTGCTCATAGGAATTTTGTCGTCAACGCCAGATATAAAAGTAACAATTACCGGGGATAAATCCCTTAAAAAAAGAAATATGTCAAAATTAATTGATCTAATGTGCAGATTTGGTGCAAGCTTTGATAAAAATAAAAATTATTTTCCGCTGAAAATGATTTCTTCATCAATACCCTTAGGAATAAATTACGAATCAGGGTTTTCTGCTCAACTAAAAAGTGCCGTTATACTTGCTGGATTAAACTCATTTGGTTTAACAACCATATTAGAGAAAAAAGAAAATCGAAGTAGAAACCATACTGAAAATTTATTAATTACGAGTCCTGAGGTTTTAAAGCGCAAAAAAAATGAAATTAAGATAATTGGAAAAAATATTTTAAACCCTTTAAAAGTTTTTGTTCCAGGAGACCCTTCCTCGGCAGCTTTTTTTACTGCTATTACATTATTCTCAAAAAACTCAAAAATAAGAATTAAGAACGTTTGTTTGAATCCAAGGAGAATAGGTTTTTACATTTTATTAAAAAAGCACGGTGCAAAAATTAATTTTAAAAATAAAAGAATAATTAACAATGAGATTGTCGGTGATATTTTTGTTAGTAGCAGTAATTTAAAACCTATAAATGCTAGTGCAAAATACTACCCCTCGACAACAGATGAGTATGTAATTTTATTTGTGTGTGCATCTATGATTTCTGGAATTTCAGTATTCAGAGGAATATCTGAACTTTCAAATAAAGAGAGTTCTAGGGCATTTGAGATGAAAAAAATATTAAATCAAGTAGGTATTAAATGTAATGTGAAGCTTAATGAAATGAAAATTTATGGTATGAAAAAAACTAAAAATATTAATACAGTTATTAAAGTAAAAAAACTTAATGATCATAGAATTTGTATGGCAACCATGTGTTTATCTTTGATAACTGGTATTAAAAGCAATATTAAAAATTTTGAAACGGTAGATACCTCTTCACCTTCATTCCTGAAAATAATAAAATCACTTGGTGGACAATATGAAATTAAAAAATAATATGAGATTCTCAATAAGCTGCGATGGTGGTGCAGCAAGTGGAAAAACGACTGGGGCAAAATTAATTGCAAAAAAATATAACCTAAAATTTTTATCTTCGGGGTTGTTGTATAGATACGCAAGCTATTCATTATTAAATAAAAAACCTAAAAACAAAATCAATTATTTAAAAAAAAAATTTAATAATTTAGATTATAGAAAAATTTCAGGGAAAAAACTACATTCTGAAAAGAATAGCTTTTATGTTTCTATAATAGCAAAAGAAAAAAAGGTTAGAAATATACTTAAAAAATATCAATTAATTTTTGCTAAAAAGCACAAAAGAATTTGTATTGAGGGTAGAGATATATCTTATGCGATTTTGCCAAATGCGGACATAAAATTTTTCTTTAAATGTAATATTAATACTGCCTCTAAAAGACGTTGGAAGGAATTAAAGAAGAGAAATAATAAAATTAAATTAAATGAAGTGAGAAAATCAATCAAAATAAGGGACTTTAATGACAAAAATAGAAAACATAATCCCTTGATTAAATCATCAGATTCGATAGTAATACGGACCGACGTTTTAAATAAATCAAAAATGGTTGAAAAAATGTCGATAGAAGTGGAAAAAAAGTTAAAACAAAAATATGGCTTTAGAAAGTAACGTAGAAAATAAAAACAGTATTAAAGAATTTGAAAATTTATTAAAAGAAGATTTCAAAAAGAGAGACCTAAAAGAAAATACTTTAGTAAAAGCTAAAATTGTAGAGATTGGAAAAAAGTTTTGTGTCTTAGACGTTAACGGTAAGTCTGACGGTGTCATTCCTGTTGAAGAATTCAAAATCACAAAAGAACTTGATAGTCTTAAAGTAAATTCAGAAATTGAAGTTTATTTAGAGAGAATTGAAGGGCCTAACGGTATTGTAATTAGTCGCGAAAAAGCAAAAAGAATGGGGTCTTGGAAAAGAATGGAAAAAGCATTTAAGGACGAAGAGGAAGTTGAAGGTATAATTTCTAATAGGTGTAAAGGTGGGATGATAGTGAATGTAGATTCTTGCTTATGTTTTCTTCCTGGCTCTCAAATCGATTCAAAACCTTTAAAAAATTATGAAATCGATGAGTTGATGAATGTTCCTCTAAAATTTCTATGTGTAAAGCTAGACAAGGTAAGAGGAAATATTGTTGTATCAAGAAGAGCTGTTTTAGAAAAAACAAGAAATAAAGATCTAAAAAATATTTTATCAAAAATAAAAGTAGGGCAAATAGTAGAGGGAACAGTAAAAAGTTTAACCGACTGGGGTGCTTTTATTGACCTACAAGGTGTCGATAGTTTGTTGCATGTAACAGATCTCAGTTATTCAAGAGTAAAAAAACCATCAGATCTATTATCTGTTGGAGAAAAGATTTCTGTAAAGATTATTAAAATCGATGAGGCCACAAAACGAATAAGCGTTGGTGTTAAACAAATGCATCCTGATCCTTATGAAAACCTAGAAAAGAAAATAAAGGTTGGAGATATTGTAACTGGACAAGTAACAAAGTGTGTTGAATACGGTGCTTTTATCCGTATAGGAGAAGGTCTTGAAGGCTTGTGTCATTCCTCAGAGCTTGATTGGACAAAAAAAAATGCTAACCCAAGCAAAGTTTTATCGCCATCTCAGGAGGTAAAAGTTAAAATAATTGAGATAGACCCAGAAAAAAGAAGGATTTCACTTAGTTATAAATCAACTTTGGAAAATCCTTGGGATAAACTTCTAAAAGATAACCCTGTAGGATCAGTAGTAAAGGCAAAAGTAGTTAATATAACTGACTTTGGAATTTTTCTTGATATAGAAAATTCAAATTTAAGTGGTTTGCTACATTACAAAGATATTTCGTGGGAAGAAAAAGAGGAAGATTTAAAAAAATATAAAAAAAACGATATTATTAAAGTTAAAATTGTAGAGATTGACAGGGAAAAAGAAAAAATAAGGTTTGGGGTCAAACAGCTTGAAAAAGATCCTTTTGACTATTTTGCAGATAAGAAAAATGGAGAAGTAATAACAGTCAAAGTACAAAATGTATTGAAAAACGGAATAAAGGTTGCGCCAGTAAACGAAGAAAAATTTCAATTGGTAATCAAAAAAAATCAGCTAGCAAAAGATGGGAGAATAGATGTTTATAGTGTTGGAAATAGAATAGATTGTATGATTATTGATTTAGACAAAAATAAACGTAAAGTAAACTTATCAATAAAAGAATTAGAGATACAAAACGAAAAAATAGCTATTGAAAAATATGGTAAATCTGGATCTACAAGCGGGGCTATTTTGGGAGATATTCTTGGTAAAGTATTTAGTTCTAAGAAAAAACCAAAAAAAACAAAGAAATAACTTAATATGGTGAAATCTGAGATAATTTCAAAGTTATCAGAAAAAATTCACCGAAAATTAAAAAAATCTGAAATAGAAAAAATACTTCAAGTAATTACTGACTCAATTGTTAATCAAGTGAAGTACCATAGGGCAACCGAGATCAGACAATTTGGAAGATTTTCCCAAAAAAAAATTAAAGAAAAGGTTAATGCTAGAAACCCACGAACTGGGGAAAAAGTTCACTCTAAAGAAAAAATATCAATAATATTTAAAATGTCAAAAGATTTAAAAAAAAGAATTAATAATTTAGGAAATTTAAATTGAAAAAAAATATTTTTGTTGCCTTAGATTTTAACTCTCTGGAAAAAGCTCTGGATGTAGCAAAGAACGTTAAAGATCATGTTGCTGGTTTCAAGATAGGTACTGAGCTTTATACAATTTGTGGCGCCAAAGGCTTAGAACTGTTTAAGGATCTGGGTACAGAAATATTTCTAGACTTGAAGCTTCATGATATTCCAAATCAAGTTAAAAAAACTGTAGCTGCAATTGCTAATTTAAGAACGGTAAAATATTTGACTATTCACACCAGTGGAGACTATGAGATGCTTAATGCTGCACAAGAGGTTTCTGGTGAAACTGATCTACTGGGAGTTACTGTTCTTACTTCACAATCAGATCTTGAGGGAATAGGTATAAAAAATTCAGTACAAAACCAGATTAAGCTTTTGGTTAACTTAGCTATCAGATCAAACATTGCTGGCGTAATTGCATCTGCCCAAGATATTCCACTTATAAGAACCTTATCAAAAAAACTTAAGATTTTTTGTCCAGGAATAAGAGGCAAAGAAGATAAACAGGACCAAAAAAGAGTAATGAGTTACGCTGATTTCTCAAGAATTGCTGATGAAAAATGTTTTGCGGTAATAGGAAGACCTATCATCCAAGGTGACTCTGTTCAAAACATTAAAAAAATTATACAGTCCTCACAGTAGCAAAATTAGTCTTATTTAAAAAAATGAAAATTAAAAAAGGAATACCTTTAATTGATCAAGATGTTAATGGTTTTTATGGTAAATTTGGCGGCAATTATATCGCTGAAACACTTAAAAAACCTATTGATGACTTAACTAAATTATTTTTAAAATCAAGAAATGATAAAAATTTTATAAAAGAAAGAGATGATCTCTACGAAAACTATGTTGGAAAACCAACTAGATTTATCAAGCTTCAAAACCTTACAGATTATTTAGGTGGTGCGCAGATTTACGCAAAAATGGTTTCAGATGCTAATGGTGGAGCGCACAAAATATATAATGCTATTACCCACGCAATGTTATGTAAAAGAGCAAAAAAGAAGTATATCTGCACAGATACTGGTGCCGGGTATAATGGAAAAATGTTTTCTATGGTTGCAAAAAAGTTTGGCCTTGGGTGTAAAGTTTTTATGGGAACCCGAGATATCGAAAGACAAAAGCCAAACTGTGATGAAATAAAAAAAAATGGTGCTGAAATAATTCCTGTAAATTCTGGAAGTAAAACTCTTGTGGATGCTGTTAGCGAATGTATTAGGTACTGGGTATCTAATTGTGATAAAGTCCACATGGGAATAGGTAGTCTCGTTGGTCCAAATATCTTTGTAAAGATATGCGGATGGAGCACTGCTCAAATTTCAAGGGAGCTTAAAATTCAGTTAGAAGATGAATTTGGAGAAATACCAAATAAATTAAAACTAGTAAATTGTGTTGGTGGAGGCTCAAGTGCTTATGGATTCTGGAGTGAATTTATTGATTATAATAAAAATCAGGTTGAATTAATCGGTGTAGAAGCAGGTGGACCAAAAAAAAGTAAACTTCATGCTGCTCCACTAAGTAAAAATTCTAGAATTGGAGTACTTCATGGTGCAGCTGCCTATTGTATACAAAATTCGGATGGTCAAATTAATGAAACTGAGTCCATTAGTAGTGGTTTAGACTACCCGTCTGTAAGCCCTATACACTGTCTTTTAAAAGATACTAGAAGAGCTAGATATACTTCTGCTAGCGATGAGGAGTCTCTTGATGCTTTTAAACTTGTAACTAAACTTGAGGAGATTTCCCCAAGTTTAGAACCAGCTCATGCTTTTGCAGAAGCAATCAAGATCGCCCCTAAGCTTGATGAGTCAACAATAATTTGTGTAGACTCATGTGGAGACAGTATTAAAGACGCGAGTATAATTAAAAAATATTTGGGAAGTTACTCAAGATGAAATCACAAATTTCTTTAGCTTTTCAAAAATGTAAAAAAGAAAATAGACCCGCACTCCTTACTTATATTGTGGCTGGGGACAACACCAAAAAAAAATCACTAGAAATTTTAAAATCAATCTCTGAGTACGTTGATATTCTAGAAATTGGTTTTCCACATAATGCTCCAACTGCAGATGGTCCTCAAATACAAAATAGTTCTTACAGAGCCTTAAGAAACGGAATAAAACTTAAAGACGTTTTCCAGTTAGTTAAAAGTTATAAAAAAATTAAAAATGCAAAACCATGTATTTTAATGGGCTACTATCAAATGGTATATCGTTATGGTGAAAAAAAATTTATTAAAAAATGTAGGCAGGTAGGTGTTAATGGATTAATAATAGTAGATCTTCCTTGGCCTGATAACAAAGAATTTGCAAGATTGTGTAAAAAAAATTCTATTACTTTTGTTCAACTGTTGTCACCCACAACCTCAAAAGATAGAATGAGAAAGATTATATTCAATTCACATGACATGATTTATTATATAAGTATGCTATCAACCACAGGTGGCAAATTAAAAGTTTCGCCTAAAAAAATTCTAAAAAATTACATTAAGATTAAAAAAATTAACAAGTCTAAAAATTTGGTAATTGGTTTTGGAATAACCACAAAAACTATTAGGTCTCTAAAAAACTCCGATGGTTTAGTCGTAGGAAGTGAATTATGTAAAGAAATAACCAGGTCTTTAAAAAATCGTCAAAATCCTGTCATAAAATTAAATAAAATGGTAAAAAGCTTAAGAAATAAAATCAAATGAACTGGATTACAAAATTTATAAAACCAAAAATTAAGTCTCTTTTTGCAAAAAGAACTTCTACAAGCAAAGAAGCCCTTTGGACGACCTGTGAATGTAAGAATTTAATTTATAAAGATGATCTTTTCAAAAACTTAAGTGTTTGCCCAACATGTGGTTTCCATCATAAATTAAGTTGTGAGGATAGATTTAAAGTATTCTTTGATAATAAAGAATTTAGTATTATTGACACTCCAGTTCCAAAAGATGATCCATTAAAATTTGTCGATACCAAAAAATATACTGAAAGACTTAAAATTGCTCGTGAAAAAACTAAACAATCAGACGCAATACTTATAGCGGAGGGAAAAGTAAATAATATTACTGTAACAGCTGGTGCGCAGAATTTCAATTTTATTGGAGGCTCTGTCGGTGCAGCTTCTGGTGAAGCGTTTGTTCATGGTGTTCAGAATGCAATTGATAAAAAAACTCCATTTATTTTTTTTAGTTCCAGTGGTGGCCAAAGAATGATGGAATCAGCTATATCACTAATGATGATGAGTAAAACCGTTCTTGCTGTAAATGAATTAAAAAGTAAGAACTTACCTTATATAATTGTAATGTGTAACCCAACAGCAGGAGGTGTTACAGGAAGTTTTGCCTCATTAGGCGATGTTTTAATTGCAGAACCAAAAGCAATTGTAGCCTTTGCAGGTAGAAGAGTAATTGAAAGCACCGTAAAAGAAGAGTTACCAGAAAATTTTCAAACAGCAGAATTTGTTAAAGAACATGGTGGTATAGATATGGTTATTGAAAGAAAGTTTTTAAGATCTACAGTTTCAACTCTCTTATCAATTTTATTGAAGAAAAAGCAAGCTCAGTTTATATCTGAAAATGATAATGTCACAAATTTCAAAGAATCTTTACAGAAAACTTCAAAAGCAGTATAGCAGTCGTATTAATCTTGATCTCAAAAGAATAAAAAAAGTTTTAAAAAAACTTAACAATCCAGAAGAAAGCCTTAAAAAAATAATAAATATTATTGGAAGTGACGGTAAAAACAGCGTTTTAACTTCATTAAAATACTTTCTCGAGGCAAACCGCCAGAAAGTAAATACTTTCACCAGTCCCCATTTATATGATATTCGACAAAGATTTTGGTTGGGAAATAGATTTATTACTTTAAATGAGATCAAAAAATATAAGAAAATTATAGAGCAAACTCAACAAAAACTTACTTTGTTTGAGTTGCTGACCTGTATTTATATTTTAGCAGCAGTCAAAACAAACTCAAACTCATTTAACCTTATTGAGAGTGGACTTTTGTTTAGAAAAGATAGTACAAATCTATGGTCCAATCCTTTAGCTCAAATAGTTACAAATATAAATTATCAACATCAAGAATGGGTCCGCCCTAAGACCTTGGAGGAAATTTGTAAACAAAAAGTTGGTTATTTAAGTGAAAATACAAGAATTTACATAGGCAAACAAAAGCCTAAAACAACAAAGTTAATAAAAAAAATTTTAAATAAAAATAATAGTATAAAAATAAAATATGGATCTTGGAAGATAATAAATAAAAATAAGAAAATGTTTTACAAAGATAATAAAAATTTGATTTATCTTAATTCAAAAAAGGTTCATTCTGTAGGTTTGTTGGATAATGTAGGATTAGCTATAAAAATTGCCCTAGATTTAGGTGTTAAAAAAAAAATAATTAAAAAAACTATTCCAAAAATACAATTTGAAGGAAGGGTTCAATTTATAAGAGGGAAACTCACAAAAAAACTTAATAAAACAAGAATTTTAGTGGATGGTTGTCATAGTGATGAGTCTACCAAAAATTTAGCAAGATTTTTAAAAAGGTTTGAAGAGCCTATTTATGCTGTATGGGGAAGTCTCAAAAATAAAAATCCAGATTTGCTTATAAAAAATTTCAAAGGTATTTTCAAAAAAGTTGTAACTGTGAAAATACCAAATGAACCTAACGCTATGAGTGAGTCTGAACTAGTACAGATCGCAAAGAAAAATGGATTTGAGACAATTGCATCAAAAGACATAAGAGATGCAATAAAAAAAATTCCAAAAAAAAATAAGAAAATAATTGTTATATTTGGTAGTTTATATCTCGTAGGCCACGCTTTAAGTTTAAATTAAATGTTTTCTTTTATCCAAGATACAATATTTGATTTTGTAGTTGCTCCAACTTTTGTTGCTTTGAGCTCTCCTGATTTAAACAAAAGCATAGTTGGAATTCCTCTTATCCCATACTTCGTTGGTATATTGGGCTCTTGATCAATATTATGTTTAGCTATCACAACATCATTAGACATTTCGTTGGAGATTTCCTCAAGTATTGGTCCGATTTGTTTACATGGACCACACCATTCTGCCCAAAAGTCCACAATGGTCGGCTTCTGAGATTTTATAACTTCAGTTTCAAAATTTTCATCAGTTACTTTTTTTGTGGCCATAAAATTATAAATAAAGTTTTTTTCAAAAATGTCAACTATGCCCTAGAATATGCTTTTTCTAATTCTTCAACGTATACGTTAATTTCTTCAAGCATTTTTAGCTTCTCTGTTTCTTTGTTCTTTTCAAATTTTATTCTAAGGTCATCAATTTCTTTGTAAGTTCTAGGAATAGTATTCCATTTTTTATTTTCAGATGTAGAAAGAACCCTTTTTTTAATTGTATTGTGTATTTCATCATAATCTTCTTTCGGTAAAAGATCGGGTTTTTCTTGATAAAGTAATTTCTTTCCAAAATAATGGAATCTTTTATCTTTAAATTTTTGTAAGTATAAAAGCTTTTTGTCCCATTCTGTATCGTGAAAACCAGCCAAAGCTTTATTGTCCTCTGGTGGGGGAAAATTATATAAACTTTCCTCCTCACAAATATCTTCCTGTGATTGGGTTTCAGCTTTTTCTTGAGCTTCGTCTCTTAAAATTAATTCAACCTTTTCAGCAAATTTTTTATTTTTTCTTACTATTTCTGCCCTTTTTGTTAATTTATTTATTCCAATCAATTTATATTCTTCAAATTGATCTATGTATGAAGGATTCATTACAATAGGATGTTTATTGTGACGACAAGTTCTCAAAACCTTTGGTGCTTTTTTTAACTCTTCTTTTAATGTCTGAACTGGCATATCCATATAAATAGCTGGATCATGCTTTAAATCAAAAGTTTTTGGCCATTGATAAATTGGATGTTGACAAACAAATGTCTGAACGAAAGGAACAACTTTACCGTAATAAAACTCATTAGCACAAAAAAGCTTTTCACTCTTGATTATCTTTAGACTCTCATCTTTGTTCGAAGTTAAAAGACTACTGTCCCAAACACTTGCCGCTTTTTTTTTTATAATTTTAGCAATCTCTAATGTAGCGCCACAATCTCCTATTGCTGTATGAGCAGCATGTTTAATTCCATTTAGAGGCGCCATAGTGTCAAGTTTATATTCTAAATTTCCTTTTTTATTAATCGCATTCTTAAGTGTATTTGGATAGTAGAGATTTGCAGCTCTGGCTAGATTGAGTAGATCACCCTCTTTATTTCCGTTGGTTGTTGAAGTAAAAGGATATTGCAAATTCTGAAATAAAGTATTCCTCCAAAAAATTTGATCAAACTCAATATTATTCCAGCCAATAAAAGTAACCTTGCCCCAAGTTTTAAGTTTATCTACAAACTGTTTAACCATTTCATAGTGTGATAGATTAGTTTCTTTTAATTTTTTGGGTGAGGTTTTAGTTACAATCAATGACATTGCCTCGGGAATAATTCCTGGTGACAGCCTGGATCTAGACTCAAATCTGTCTAATTCATTTAATTGATCATCAACCAATATCGCTCCTACCTCAATAATTTGACCCCATTGTTTATTGGATGAACTGGTTTCGAAATCGTAAAATACAAAATTTGACATTTGGGAAATTTACTTATTTAAAAGCTTTAATTTTATCAGAATTTTCCTCAACTGTCTCTTTGACTGTTTCGGGATCTTTAATATTATTCAAGGTATTCATTATAGAGCGAGCATCTCTACCAAAATTATCAGTCGTAGTCATAGCTTGTTCCAATTTTTTTCTCAAGTCTACTATACCATCAAAATGCTTTTCAAATCTTCTGGAGATAAGTTTAAGGTCATTATAAATTTGAGTTGCATGCTTTTGAACTTTAAGAGTTTGAAAGCCTAAGTGATATGACTGTAAAAGAGCGGATAAAGTATTTGGACCAGCAATTGTAATTTTATATTTTGTTCTTAATTCCTCCAGTAAAAGTTCTTTAGTTTTTGGATCACGATAACTCGAGAGCTCTGCAAACAATCCTTCGGTCGGAGCATAAACAATTGCAAAATCCGTTGTTTTTGGGGGCGCAATATATTTTGAACTTACAGATTTAGCTTTATTTCTAAAAGCTGAAGCTAAATCTTTTCTCGCATTATTTAAAGCATCTTTGTCTTTAGCTTGGTAAGCATTGTCTATTTCTTTAAATTTTTCAATTGGCCAATGACTATCTACCGGAACAAGAACGTCTTGTAGTTTAATAGCAAATTCAACAGTATCTCCTGTTTCTTCAGGTTTCATTTTTAAGTTTTCTATATATTGCGATGCAGGTAATAAATCTTTTAAGAGTGCGGCTAGAGAAAATTCTGCTAAAATTCCGTATTGTTTTACACCTGCAAGAATTCTACTAAAATTATCTTGGCTTTTATTTAAGGCCTCTACCTGTTTATTAAATACTCCTACTTTTTCATCAACTCTTGTTAAGGCGCCCGTCATATCTTTTGCGATATCTTTGGACATGTGTCCAAAAGATTGGCTGAAAGACTCTTTGAAAGAATTAAACTCATCTTTAAAGGATTGGGTTGGATCCTCAGTTTTTTGTTGTTTATTACGTAATAAAAAAAATATTACAGCAATATTTAAAGCTAACAAAACAACTGCAAGTATAATAAGTAATATATCCATTGATTTATATATACGGTGTATTTGCCAAATTACAAATTTTAATTTAAATAATGTTATTCATGAGATTTTTTGCAACTTTTTTGTATGTAGTATTTATTTTTGCAACCGCAAATTCAAAAGAATTCCGAATCGATTTTAGCGATGAAGGTATGAAGCTTTTAGAAAAAAGGGGGTTTGGAAAAAAAACTGTATATACAAATAATAAGGACGATAAAGGCTGGTATTTAAAAGCGGAAGCAGAAAAAAGTGCTACGGGTCTTGGTATGGAAATTAGTAAAGAGCTTCTCAATGAGATGCCTTTTTTAAATATTACTTTTAAAATTGAAAAAGATTTTATAAATATTGATCAAAAAACGAAAGATGGACATGATTGGACGGCAAGAATTATGGTTGGTCATGGAAAAAAAATAGGGGCAAAACTAGTTAGCCTGGCTCATTCTTCATTTTTAGAGGAAGGGTATTTACAACAGAGCCCTTGGACAAAAGGAAGTAGAGATTATGTTATCTCAAATGATAAAAGTGGGAAGTGGCATACTCGAAAGATAAATGTGAGGGAATTGCTGGAAAAAACTCATGGAATTTCCTTTACAAATTTTATTGCAATATTTTCTGACTCAAATAACTCTAAACAAAAAATTATTGCATATTACCGAGATATCTATTTTAGTAGTGAGTAATGAATATAAAAGTAGAGCCATTTAAAAACAACATTGGTGCTTCAATTTCTTACGATCTTAGTTTAGCAAAGCCAAAAATTATTGATCAGATTAAAGAAACGCTAAATAATTATGGTTTCGTTTGCTTTAGAGGTCAGAATTTAGAACCAGGCGAATATTTAAAATTTGCAGAACAATTAGGAAAAATTAAAGAGTATCCAATGTTAAAAGACCTTGAAAACTTTAAAGGCATCACTGTTGTTGAAAGAAAAGAAAATGATAAAGGAAAATCTTACGGCGAAGGATGGCATACAGATAGTAGTTATTTAAGTAAAACACCGAAATATACTTGTCTAATGGGCAAAATAGTTAGAAAAGATCAGGGTCAAACATTGTTTGCCTCGCAATTGGCATCATATGAGGCTTTAGATCAAAAAACCAAAAATAGAATTGAAAATCTAGTTGGTATTTTTAGTTCAGCGGGGCCAATATCAGTCACAAGGCTTGAGAGAGAGGCTGAAAGAGGAACTGGAAAATCAAAAGATTTTATAGCAGAACATCCAATTGTGAAAAAGGTTGGAAATAGAAAAACACTTTATTTAAGTCCAGGTCACACAATTGCCATAAAAAATTTAAGTGGAGAAAATTCTAAAAATCTTTTAAATTTTTTATTCAACCATCAAACGAAAAAAGAGTTTCAAAAAAGCTTTTTTTGGGAAAAAAATACTATAGTTATTTGGGATAACCACTCAGTCATTCATTCTGCAACTCCCTTTCAGGGGAGGAGAGTAATGCATAGAATTATTTTGGACGCATAAAAAAAACAAATTTCAGCCCCTCTTAAAACAAAAATAAAAAATACATTTCAAATATGAAAAATATTTTAATAATTGTTATGAGTTCACTTATTTTAGTGAACTGTACAAGCAAGGTAACATTGGGACCTAAATGCACGAAAGTAAGTGATGCTGGTAGTTACGAAAAAAGCTACATATGGCTTAAATCTAGCTTAATATCCGATAAAGAATTTAAAGATAGAGTTTCTGCAGATTACTGTCCTAAAAAAGCTAAAAAATCTTAATTTTTAGATTATGGCTTTGATTGGTATCTCTTTAATTGCTCTAGCTGCCTTTTTTGTCGCAAAAATAATCATGAATTATGATTGCAAAAGCGATAAAAAAGACAGTGAATGAAGTTTTTCCTATTTATAATTTTCCTTTTTTCTTTTAGTACTGTGTGTGCAATGGAAAAACCATATCATCATATACACAAAGATGGAAAACTATTTTCTTTTAGAAACCCAGAGGGTGGTCCGAAAAGAGATCCTAACTTTAAGTGGAAATGGAAAGTTTTTAGCGAAGAAAAAAAGAAACTCAAGATTAATTATCCCCCCGAGCATATAATAGATAGACAGATAGTTTTAAAGAACCTTCAGATTTACAAATCGGACTCCTATGTAATGTGGCTTGATCACGCGAGTTTTATTATTAAACTTGGAGAAACTACAATTATTACTGATCCAGTTTTTGAAAAGAATTATGGACCTTTGTGGTTTGGTCCCAAAAAATATGTGGACTCTCCACTTAAATTAAAAGAGCTTCCCAAGACAGATTTATTTTTACTTACACATAACCATTACGATCATATGAGTATACGTACGATAAAAAACTTTCCTTATAAAAATACTAAAGTTCTTGTTCCTTTGAAACTTGGAAAATATTTTACAAGAAATGGATATAAAAAGGATAAAGTGAAGGAAATGGACTGGTATGAAAAAATTAAAATTAACGATGAAATAACTGTAACAATGTTACCTGCTCAACATTGGAGTAAGCGTTGGATATGGGGCAGTGGAAATACAAACAGGAGTCTTTGGGGTAGTTTTCTTATAGAATTTAAGGGAAAGAAAATATTATTTGCATGCGATACGGGTCCTGCACCATTTTATAAAGAATTAGGTGAAAAATATGGTCCAATAGATTTAGCTTTTGGAAATATTGGTGCTTATAATTTTTATCCAATTATTCCTATAAAAGATAAGTCGATTTTTCATACAAATCCCGAAGAACTTCTGTCTTTAATGCGAGATTTAAAAGTTAAAAAAGTTGTTGGAATGCACTGGGGAACAGCAATATTAAGTTTGGAACCTATTTGGGAGCCTCCAAAAAGGTTTAAAGTAAACGCTAAAAAATTTGGATATAATGAAAATGACGCGGTTCTATTTAAAATTGGTGAAATTAAAAAGTTGAGCGATCTTATTAACTAGCCTGTTTTTGTTCAGAGGTTTTTTTTGAATTTCTCTCTCTTTCAATCATTTTAACCACATTATCAATTGCCGTTTCTTGAAATTGAAAGACAGACTTTATATCGAATTCAACACTTAAATGCTTATCTGGATTTGTTTTCATTTCTAAAACTATTTTTTTGCTCTCTATAGAATTATCTTTAAGATAACAAAGTAAAAGAAAGTCTTCTGAGTCCATTAAATCAAGCCACTTTAGATAAACCTCTCCAGTATCATGAGAAAAGTCCACAATTTTAAGTGGTGACAAATGTTTGCCTAATATATGTGAACGATTACAAAAAAAAGCTATCGATCTTAGTGATCTTGTAAAAGGCATTAAAGTATTTTCAATTTCGGATTTTTGTAATAGGAGTATTTTTTCTTTCTCAAGAAGTGCTGACTTATCTTCGTTGCCTTTAACTTCAATTCCAAGATCTTGTAACTTCTTCCTATAACTTTCTAAACGTAAGTTTTTATACTTTTCTCTAATTAAAGCGATCCGGTCTAGTACATCTTGATAATCTTCTTTTTCAGCTTTAAAAGCAGTCTTCTCAAGTTCATTTATCTCTTTGTTCTGTCTATCCTCAAATGCAGCTATTTGCTTTCTAAGTTTTAGATTATTAATTATCTCTTGTTGTTGTTTCGCTTTTTCTTTGCGAGTCTCTCTTTCCTGCTCTCTTAAAAAAATTCTCATATCTTTTTTAAGCTCTTTTGAATAATAAGCTTCTTCTTTTAACTGTTCTTCTTTCATCTTTCTAACAAGTTCAAATTTTTCCCTTTTAATTCTTTCCAGTTTTTTTTCCTTAGCTTCTTGAATTTTTAAAAGTTTTCTTTTTCTTTCTCTTTGATAATTATAATATGCTTCAAAGATTGGTCGACTTACATAAGAAAAAATTCTTGTTAAACTTGGTGGTTTAATATTTTCAAAAAACTCAAAAGAAATAAGTTTTGTTTTTTTTGACTTTTTATCTTTTAATTTAATTTTTTTTCTTTTGATTGATTTTTTAAAGACTTTTTTAAAACGCCTTTTTTTAGTTTTTTTTGGTTTTTTTCTCTTTTTAGGAGAATTTTTCTTATATTTTTTTCTTACAGCTTTTTTTAATTTTTTCTTCTTTTTCATCAGCTATTTTATTAATAACAGTTACTTAAGAATAAATATAGTCTCTCGTTGATGGGGCTGTGTTTAATTTTTTTGTAAGTTGAAGCTGATATACAACCTGATCGCCGTGTAAAAAAGACATTTCACATGATTTTAAATAAAAATTGAACATTCGGTAAAACCTTTCATCAAACATTTTTAATACTTTATCTTTATTCTTCATAAACCTTTCGTTCCAATTTCTTAAAGTGTGAGCATAGTGCATTCTCAGAACTTCTAAATCTGACAAAATAAGACCTGATTTTTCGATAGGCCCTGCAATTTCGCTTAGGCTAGGGGTATAACCACCTGGAAAAATATACTTAGTTATCCATGGTTGAGGGTTCCTTGGAGAATTTACTGATCCTATAGTGTGTAAAAGTGTAATTCCATCATCTTTCATAATTTCAAAAACTTTTTTAAAAAAGGTTTTATAAAACTTCCTTCCTACATGCTCAAACATTCCCACGGATACAATTCGATCATATTTTTCTTTGACTTCCCTATAGTCCATTAGTTTGAAGTGAACCTGATTTCCTAAATTAAGTTCCTTTGCTTTTGCATTACTATATTTATATTGATTTTCTGATAAGGTTACTCCAGTTACTTGACACTTGGCCTGTTTTGCAATTTCCATAGAGAGATGACCCCATCCACTTCCAATGTCTAAAACTTTTGAGTTTTCTTTAATATTGAGTTTTTTTATAATGTGATTAATTTTATTTTTTTGGGCCTCTTCCAATGAGTCGCTTGGATTTTTAAAGTATGCACAAGAATATTGCTTCATGGAATCCAGAAAAAGAAAATAAAGTTCATCTGATATATCGTAATGATGAGCAACATTCATTTTTGATTTTTTTATAAAATTAAAATTTGTTAAATATCTGTAAGATCCTCTTATTGAATTTATAAATTCACTTATTCTATTTGTTTTTTCTCGTCCAATATTTTGAAGTGCCAATTCTAAAAACTCACTTATATTTCCATTTTCAAATGAAATCTTTCCGTCTGTGTATGCCTCTCCAAAATAAAGGTCGGGATATAAGAGTAATTTAAGATGCAATTTTTTATCATGTATTTTCATTTTAATTGGATTTGCTGATTTTGGTTTTCCAATAGTATATTCATTGTCATTGGCGTCTACCATTAGGAAACCATCTTTTTTAAATAAATTATTTAAAAATTTAACAAGCAACATTTCTAAGCAGCAATATTTTTATCGGTTATAAAGTTAATTTCTTTTAGTCTATTTAACATTTCTTTTTTTTTCTCCTCGCTAAATATTTCTAAAGGCGGTAGCATATTTGCATAAGCTATATTTTCAATACTTTTTAAAGTATGAAGAGCAGAAACTAGATTTCCTGTCTCATCAAAAACTGTTCTGATGGCCTTAAGTTTTTCGTCATCACTAGAATTACCGCTTTTATAGAAATCATCAAAAACTTTCTTTGCTATCGAGCCTGTAACATTTGTTGTAGCTGATATACACCCAGCCGCACCTTGTTTTAGTCCACTTAGTAATTTTTTTTCACTTCCAACGAACATCGAAAAATTTTTGGCTTTAAAATTATCCCAAAGATTTCCAGTGCTATCCTTCATCCCAACTATATTTTTAGGAAAATCTTTCACCAATCTCTCTGTTAAGTTACGTGTAAAAGCGTATCCGCTTAATTTAGAAAAATTATAAAGTATAATTTTAGATTCTGATACATGTTGAATAATATTTTTATAAAAGTTGTAAACACCTTCATCTTCATTTTTATAATAAGCTACATTCATAATGAGAAAATTTTTGAAACCTAATTTAATTGAGTGTTGCATAACGTCTACAGTGTCTCTTAAACTATTGCATGAGGTACCTATTAAAATTTGTTCTTTAAAATTTTCTTTTGATAGTGCTGTGATAAAATTTTTCTTTTCAGCGATAGAAATTAATTGTCCGCAACCTGTGCTGCCAAAAAATGCTGAACCTACGCCTTTGTTATCAAGACTAATCTTTGCATGATTAAGTGTTTCTTCAATATCTAAGCTTAAATCTGGTCTTAAAACCGACATCGAAGCTGCAAATACACCTCTTAAAATTTCTGACATTTTTTTACCTAATTTATATATAAGCGTACTATAAATTAAAAAAGAATGAAAATTCTTATTATTCAACAAAGATACGGAATTGGTGATATGGTGATCTTTCTTCCCTATATTCATGCAATTTCTAAAAAGTATAATACAAAGGTAAGTCTCTTAGTTAAAAAAAGCTCAAAAGCATCGGATATATTTGCAGAAGACCACCATATAGAAGATATAATTTTTATAGAAAAAGAAATGGATGGAACGAGAGGATTTTTTAAACTATACAAAAAATTAAAAAATAAAAATTTTGATAAAGCTTTTATTTTTAATTCTTCTTTAAGGTATAACCTAGTAAGCAGGATTTCAGGAATAAAAAAAATTTACCAATATCCATTATTTAGATCAAAAGATAATCTGGTAAATAGCGCAAAGATTTTTACAGAAAAAATTCTTGGGGAGATTGTTTCAACCGAACCTCATCTCAAAATTAAAGATGTTGAAAATACAATGGATAAGAATTTTACAAATATTTGTCTTGGTATATCCGCTTCTGGAATAACAAAAAGATGGGATATTAATAACTATATTAAACTTTGCGAAGAACTATCGAAGATTAGGAAATGTAATTTTTATATAGCGGGAGGAGAAAAGGATAAAGAACTAATAAATAAATTAAAAAAATCAAAAGTTGGAGTAAATTGTAAATCTTTTGAAAGAATGAATATTAAAGAAACTTTGCCTATAATAAAAAATTGCGATTGTTATATTGGAAATGATACAGGTTTTTTACACCTTAGCGTTTCCCTTGGAGTCAAATCTTTGGCTCTATTTATGGATAGCCCGGTGATGGCATATGGAAAATATTCATCAAAAATAAAAATTATTGAGCCAGAAGGTGAAAATAATAGCACTACTCATAATACGTTGGGGAAAGATAGAATATCTTTTGATGAAGTTTTGTTTAAAGCCAAAGAATTATTAAATTAGCTAAAATCATTTTTTAAAATAGTTTCTTTTGCCTCAGAAACAATTTGAGCAAGTTTAGTTGTATCAGTATCATTTCTGTCTGGGTGTAGTTTTGACATTATTTTTTTATATTTTGAAACTACTTCAGATTTTGAACAGCCCTTTTTACATCCTAAAATATTATAAGCATCATCTAATGAGATGTTTGAAGAAGCTTTTGAATAATTTGTTCCAGATCTAAACGAGTATCTTCCCGTTTGACGTAGATAACTTATAAGTCTCCAAAGCTGAAAAAGTTGAAATAGACCAATACCACCTTTTAATTTTAAAAGAGGTAATAGGAAAATTAATATAGGGATACTAAATGCATAACGACCTACCAAAAAAAGTATTAAAGCTAAAAGAATTCCTGTTATAAAAACCAGATATCTAATACCTTTTGCGATTTTTTTGCTACTTGCTTTGACGAAAAAATTCAATAAAAGATATACTATTACTAATAAAATTCCAATGAGTAAAAATAATTTCATAATTTTTTTAGAATGAAGATACCACAACTGCGTAAACAACCTGAGAGGAAAAGATGTCATGGTTTTAGCTGGATAGACGAATATTCGTGGATACATCAAAATAATTGTTTAGAAATATTGACTGATACAAATAAATTAAATTCGGAAGTCAAAAAATATCTTGAAGATGAGAATTCTTTTACTCAAGAAAATATGAAAGATACAAAAAACTTACAAAAGAGACTTTTCGATGAAATAGAGGGAAGGATAAAGCTAGACGATGAGAGTTTACCTTTTAAAGATAAAAATTATGAGTATTGGACTAAAACTACTAAAGAGGGAAACTACTTTAAAAAGCTAAGAAGAAAAATTGGTGATGATAAGGTAGAATGTTATTTTGATGGAGACTCTGAAGCTAAGGGTAAAAAGTTTTTCAGCACCGGTGATCTTACTGTTTCATACAATGATGAGTTTTTAGCATACTCGATTGATGACAAAGGTGGTGAATATTTTACAATTTTTGTAAGAAGGATTTCTGATAATAAAATTATTGAAAAAATTGAGAAAACTGCCGGAGGTATTCTCTGGGCTTATGATGATAAATCATTCTTTTATAGAAAATATGACTCCCAGAAAAGACCTCGTCAAATTTTTCAACATTTTTTGAGTAGGCCTAACAAAGAGGATGAATTAATATTTGAAGAAAAGGATGAGAGATTTACTTGTTCTATTGACACAACATCATGTGAGCAGTTTTATTTAATTGAAACAAGTGAACATACAACTAGTGAGGTTTATTATTTTCATAAAGATGAAAAATCGTTTAAGCCGAAATTACTCAAAAAGAGAGAGCAGGGAATTATTTATAATATAGATAGTTTCCAAGACTATTGGTACATGCACACGAATAAAGATGCTGAAGATTTTAAAATTTTAAGATCTCAGCATATTAAAATGGATGATTGGCAAGAATATATTCCACCTAAAAAAGGAATTTTAATTGGTGGTTTAACATTTCTGAAAGATTGGATAATTAGAACAGAAGTTTCAGATGCTCTTAGCAGAGTTTTTGCAAGAAATATAAAAACAAATCGAGAAGAACAAATAAAATTTGCAGACGAAATAGTAATATCTCCAAGCATTTCACTCATGCAAAAAGATAAAAATACTGACTCGGTTAGGTTGGCATATGAATCGCCTAAAACCCCAAATAGAGTTTTTCAATATAATTTAAAAACTAAATCCAAAAAACTTGTTAAAGAACAAGAAATTCCATCAGGACATAATAGAGATGACTATATAGTAGAGCGCTTGAATTGTCCTAGTGATGACGGCCGACAAATTCCTATAACAATTACTTATCACAAAAATACAAAATTAGATGGAAATTCACATTTGTTATTATATGGATATGGAAGTTACGGAAGCTCAATGTTTCCATCTTTTTCCACGTCTAGATTGTCTTTAATAAACAGAGATATAATTTGGGCGACCTGTCATATTCGAGGAGGTTTGGAAAGAGGTTTTCATTGGTGGCGAGAAGGAAAACTTTTAAACAAGAAAAATACATTTTCGGACTTTATAAGTTGCGCTAAATTTTTAATTAATAAAAATTATACAAAAGAAAAAAAAATAATTGCTTTAGGTGGAAGCGCAGGAGGATTGTTGATTGGAAATGTAATTAATCAGAGTCCTGATTTATTTTTGGGGGCTATAATGGCTGTACCATTTGTTGACAACTTAACAACTAATTTAGATCATTCATTGCCTCTAACAAAAGGAGAACTTCTTGAGTTTGGTGACGCAAAAAATAATAAAGAGCATTTTAAATATATAAGATCGTATGCTCCTTATGATAATTTAGAAAAGAAAGATTATCCTCATATTTTAATAACGACCTCGCTTGCAGACTCGAGAGTTTTGTTTGATGAGCCTACAAAATACTGTGCAAAACTAAGGGATTTTAAAACTGATAGAAATTTACTTCTTCTTAAGTGTGAAATGGATGCTGGTCATTCAGGTAAGTCAGGAAGATCATCTGCGATCGAAGAAACTGCATTTGATTATGCCTTTGCTTTGAAAATAGCTAATAAAATTAATTAATTAGAAACAATTTTTACTGCTAAAACCTACAACCACATTATTTTGATTTAATTCAAATCTTCTCTCGCATTTGATTGTTAGCTTGGTATCATAATAAACTAGAATTTTATTTTGTTTGTTACTTAATTCAATTTTATCAGGTTTACCAAATTCTATTTTAAGATCTGATTCTCTTTTTTTTAGAAACTTACTTAATTTTTCCTCCTCTTTTTGGGTCGCAATATCAACTTTTTTACTTATTGTTTCGCAATTATTCAGGAAAAAAAATAATAATAATAATTTTAAAAAAGATTTCATAATTTTTAATCATATTAGATAAAGTTATAAACAGAAATACAACTTTAAATTGACTTACTAGCCCACTTTGAACTTTTTAAATTTATGGATAAATATATATTCAAACTATCATTATTATTAATAGGAGATAAATCGTCATGATGGAAAAATATTTTGAATACAAAAAACACAAAACTAATTTTAAAACTGAGATAGTTGCCGGAGTCACTACTTTTTTAACTATGGCATACATAATGTTCTTAAATCCTTTCATTTTGTCTGGTGAATTTGCAGGGCCAGAAAAAGGATTCTTTGATTTTGGTGGAGTTTATACAGCTACAATTATAGCTACAGCGATAGCTTGCTTTATAATGGCTTTTGCAGGCCGGTCTTGGCCGGTAGGATTGGCTCCCGGGATGGGTATAAATGCTTTCGTGGCCTTTGGAGTTGTTGGAGGCATGAAATATACGCCAGCTGAAGCTTTATCTGCAGTACTGCTCTCAGGTATACTTTTTTTACTTGTCTCACTAACTCCTATTAGAGCATGGATAATAAATTCAATTCCAAAAAGTCTAAAATTCGGAATTGGAGCAGGAATTGGTCTCTTTCTGGCAATCATTGGTCTTGAGATAATGGGTGTAGTGGTTGATCATCCTGTTACTTTAGTTACTTTAGGAAACTTAAAGGAACCAATAGTTTTTCTAGGATGTCTTGCATTTGTAACTATGATCGTTTTAGAAAAATTAAATGCTGGTTTCATAAGTAAAGCAAATATTATTATTGGAATATTAGCTTTTAGTATTTTAGCATGGTTGCCAATTTGGGGTTGGACTGGTGCAAGTATTGAAGGTGGAGCTGGTTTAGCAAAATTCAATGGTATTTTATCAGCACCTCCAACTATGACTTATCTTTTCGATGCTGTTCAAGGTTTCAGTACTGGGAAAGTTTTTACTGCAAGTGGAATAACAGTTATATTTACACTTTTCTTTATAGATTTTTTTGATACGGCAGGAACTTTAACATCAGTTGCAAACGTATCTGGAAAAGTTGATAGCAAGGGTAGAGTGCAAGATATTGAAAAGGCTATGCTTTCTGACAGTGTAGGAACAGTTGCTGGAAGTCTTCTAGGAACTACAACTGTTACAAGTTATGTAGAGTCAGGTGCAGGTGTAAAAGCGGGTGGACGAACAGGAATGACTTCACTTGTTATAGGTATACTGTTTCTTTTATGCTTAGGTTTTGCACCATTGGCAACAAGCCTACCCAAAGAAATAGATGGTGCTGCATTACTTTATGTTGCCATATTATTTGTTAGAAATATTGTTGATATTGAATGGAAAGATATAGCTGAATCTGCACCAGCAGTTCTAGCTATGATAGCAATGCCACTAACTTACAGTATATCTAATGGTATCGCTTTAGCTTTTATAGCTTATGCCTTAATTAAAATATTTAGTGGTAAAGCTAGCAATACGTCACCGGCTATTTGGTTGGTGGCTATACTAAGTGTAGTAAGTTTTACAATTTAAATTTTATATTCAATATTAAGGGCCTGATTGTTTCTCAGGCCCTTATTTTTTGTGCTTTTTTTTTAATTCTTCTATTCTAATTTCCTCGTATCTCTCAAAAGGTTGCACTATCCATGGGTTATCTTTTAATTTAACGGCACAAAAATCAGGGTTGAAAGTTGATTTAGCTTTTTTCCATAAAACTGCAGTTTTAATAGATTTAATTTTTCCTTTTAATGGCGGGTATTTTTTTAACCAATCTATACTTCTGTTGAGCGTAATGCCAGTATCAGAAAGGTCGTCGCACAAAAGTAAATTGCCTCCCAAGTTTTGAACTGTAGAGCTCATTTCTCTTGAAAAGGTTAATTTTCCTTGTTGATCTTCTATTCCTTTACCAGAATAAGATTCCACAGCTAAATATGCACATTTTAATTTAAATACCCGGCTTAATACATCAATTATTGGAGCTCCGCCTCGCATTATACCAACTAGAAGACTAGGTTTATAGCCGCTCTGGTGTACCATTATAGCAAGTTTTTCTACTGTATTATTGTAATCGTCCCAAGAAACTAATAACTTTTCTGACATAACTTAAATCTAATACTGTACCGGTTCATTGTCCACTGAATACCACAACGCCATTACTGCTAGAGTGCAATATGGTGAAAACTTTTTTTGCAGTTTATTAACAAAAGATTTTGGCGGTAGGTATTTTTTTTTATAATTATTTGAAATCGCTCTTAACAAACCTATGTCTTGCACAGGCCATATATTTGGCCTGTTATAGAAAAAGATTAATACCATCTCGCTTGACCATCTGCCGATTTGTCTTAATGAACATAAGTAATTAATTGCATCTTCATCCGACATCTTTTTTATTAATTTTGGATTAAATGATTTATTTAATATTTTGTCAGCTAAACTTTTTATGCCCAAAGCCTTCATTCTGCTTAATCCGCATCTTCTCAGATCGGTTATTGATAATTTTGATACAATTTTTGGTTTTATTTTACCTTTGCATTTTTTTTCAAACTTTGAAAAAACAGAGTCTGCTGCCAATACTGAAATTTGTTGAGAAATAATTGATCGAGTAAGCGAATAAAAAAAATTGTTTCTCGTAATAAGATGGCCATCATAGGCTTTTAAAAGTTTACCCATTACTTTATCTCGTTTCAGGAGATATATTTTACCTTTATTCCACCATTTAGGTTTCATATCTTGGGGGTACCACTTGTTTTTTTAAAGTTTCTTCTCTTCTAAATATAATATACGAACCAGCTACTATAAATGCTGCGCCAATTAAAGTTGTTAGTTTGAGAGCTTCTCCAAATATGAAATAGCCTGCTGTTGCAGCAAAAACTAGTGATAAATATTTTATTGGAGTAACAAGACCAGTATCTGCCATGCGTAAAGACTGTGTAAGCAAAATATTAGCGTATCCTCCTGCTAGACCCAATACAACGAATAATATAGCTTCGTAAAGTGTTGGCCATATCCAACCATTAACTATTGTTGCTAGACCAATTAACATAGAAACAAGAGAAAAGTAGAAAGCTATTAAATAATTTGGTTCAGTTTTAGATAAAGATTTAATAGACAAAGCTACTTGAGCAAATCCAAATGCAAAAATTAAGGGCATAAAATAAAATAAATTAAACTCATCAAATGATGGTTTTATAATAATCAGTCCTCCAATTATACCAAGTATGATAGCCGAAATTCTTGTAATTCTTATTTTTTCACCTAAGAAAAGAGCAGATAAAATAGTAACGAATACAGGACCCAAAAAAGTTAAAGATATACAATCTGCAAGTTCAACATTTCTGAGACCAATAAATAAAGCAATTATTGCAATTGCTCCCCAGCCAGCTCTCCAAGCGTGAAGTAATGGTCTTTTTGTTTTATAAAAAGTTAAAATTTTTTTTCTAGGAATTAGTAAAAATATTGGAATCATCCCAAACGCAAATCTCATGAAAAGAACTTGCCCAAAAGGTACATCCTTCAAATATTTAACGATAATATCCATAATACTGAAGCAAGCGACGCTAGCTACCATATAAAGAATTGCTAATTGAGATTTAGAGAGCATTTTACCACCTTTTATTAATTGAAATAACATATTAGAATTTTGAAAAAATGAAAACTGCTTATTTCAGTTTAGGATGTTTTTGGTCTCCCCAATTAGAATTTGAAAAAATTAAAGGGGTCGTTAAGGCCGAGGTAGGATATTGTGGTGGCAATGATCCGAATACAACCTATGAAAAAGTTTGCTCTGGATCAACAAATCATGCGGAAACTGTAAAAGTAGATTTTGATGAAAATGTAGTTTCATACGAGGAATTAGTTAAAGTTTTTTTTAAAATTCACGATCCAACACAATTAAATAGGCAAGGTCCAGATATTGGAACACAATACAGATCAGAAATTTTTTACAAAGATAAATTTCAAAAAGAAGTTGCAGAAAAAATAAAAAGAGAATTCAATGAAAAGTTAAACGGAAAGATAGTTACTAATATTTCAGAAGAAAAACTCTATCAAACCGCAGAAGAATACCATCAGTACTATCTTAAAAGAAAATTTACAATATGAACTTAGTAACAACAGATTGGCTTAATAAAAATATAGATAAGGTTAAAATTTTTGATGCTAGTTGGCACATGCCATCCTCAAATAGAAATTCAAAAAAAGAATATGATGAAAAACATATTAAAGGGGCCATGTTTTGGGATGTAGATGAACATAGTGATAAAGACTCACCCTTTCCACATATGATGAGCAACTCAGATTATTGGACACAAATGCTCAGTTCTTTTGGAATTGAAAATGATGATCATATTGTTGTATACGATTTTAGCGATACATATAGCTCATGTAGATTGTGGTTTGCATTAAAATATTTTGGTCATATGAAAGTTTCTGTTTTAGATGGTGGTATGAAAAAGTGGTTAAGTGAGAAAAGACCAACAGTTAAGGAATTGGATGAAATAAAATCAAATTTAAAAAGTAGTTATATTGTTAATGAAAATACAGAATGGATAAAAGACAAAAAAGAAATTGAAGAAAATATAAAAACATTTTCTTTTCAAACGGTCGATGCTAGAAATCGTGAAAGGTTTGAGGGCAAAGTGGATGAACCTCGTCCAGGATTAAAAAGAGGATGTATACCTGGGTCCAAAAATATTCCTTTTAAAGATTGCATTGACTCTGAAACAAACACATTCAAAAAAAAGGATGAATTAAACAAAATTTTTGATGAAAATAAGGTTGATGTGTCTAAGCCCATAGTTTTTACATGCGGCAGTGGTATGACTGCCTGTGTTTTAGGTATGGCATATTCTATCATAAGTGGTAAAAGTGTAATGATTTATGATGGCTCTGCTTGTGAGTATTTAAAAAAATGAAAAGATCTAAAAAGGTAACAATTGGAATAATTATATTTTTTGTGATCATCGCAACCGTTATAGGCGGCAGAACTGCGATGGGAGTATATTTTAAAAAGAAATTTGGAAAGAGGCCGCCGCCAGGTGTAGTAGTTGAAGTAGTTTCGCAAAAAAAATTTAATAAAACTATTGAAAGTTATTGCACAGCACTAAGTAGTAAAACTAAATCTTTTAAAATAAAGAAAAGCGAATTACTGGAACCAATAAAGTTTAAATCAGTTAAAACCGGTGAAATTATTGCTAAACTTCCTACTAAAACAATAACTGCCCCTTTTTCAGGTATTGTTGGCACAAGAGGTATTAGTTCCTCAATTTTGGGAACAGACTCGATTATTGTGACACTTGATGATTCTAAAAAAGTACTTTGTGATCTTCAAATTCCAGAGGTTTTCGCATCAATTTTAAAGAAAGATTTGAAAGTTAAAGCTAAATTTTTAGCATATAAAAATAAATTGTACTCTGGAAATGTAATTTCTCATGCTTCAAGAGTAGATGCTCAAACTAGAAGTATTCTAGCAAGGGCCCAAATTAACAACGATGATCTTGAAATTTTACCAGGTTCATTACTAGATATTGAGGTTTTATATAATGAAAAAGATGCATTGTCGGTAGCAGATACAAGTATTATTTTTGAAGATGAAAAAAAATTTGTTTATAAAATATTAAATAATAACACAATTAAAAAAACTGAAGTTGAAACGGGGATTAGAAAAGCTGGAAACTTAGAAATTATAGATGGTTTAAGTGTAAATGATAGGATTGTTAAGGAAGGCTTAGCAAGACTTGCAGATGGTATGGTTGTAAGGCCTTTGAAACAATAAAATGCATAATTTTTGTTTACTGAATATTAAAAGACCAGTGCTAAGTGCTGTCTTTTCACTTTTACTAATTGTTTTTGGTCTTTACACTTTTTTTGAACTTAGCACTAGAGAATTACCTAAAGATCTTCAACCTCCAGAAGTTGTTGTATCAACAAATTATACTGGTGCAAGTCCATCTATAATTGCGTCAGAAATATCTGAGCCAATCGAATTAGCAATTGGTGGGGCAGAGGGTATAAAATCTATTGATACTCTTTCTGAGGTTGGAAGAAGTACAATTAAAATTGAATTTTTTACTAGTATCGATATTGATGATGCCGCAAACGATATACGTGAGCGAATTGCCAGGATTATAGATAATTTACCTGAGGATAGCAAAGCACCTGAAGTTAGAAAAGCATCGGCAGGTTTTTCTACAAGTATGTGGTTATCGGTTAGTAGTACGTCTTGGAGTTCACTGGATATTGGAGATTATGTAAAAAGAAATTTAATCGATGCCTTTAGTTCTGTTTCTGGAACTGGAAGAGTTATTGTCGGTGGAATAAATGAAAAAGCCGTAAGAGCGTATTTAAACCCTATAAAACTGAGTGCTAATGACTTAGATATAAGTGAAGTTGAGAGTGCTATAAGAAGAAATAATATTGCAGTACCTGCGGGCACAATAGAAGCTAATAATGTAGATTTAACATTAGATCTTGGAAAAACCTATACTGACATTAGTTCAATTAAAAAATTACCTATTAAAAAAATAAAAGGCAAAACTATAACATTAGGTGATTTAGGTAAAATTGAATATGGACCCGTTTCAGAAAAAACACTTTTTAAAAGTCAAAGCCCTGATGCATTAAATGAGAATACTGTCGGTATTGGAATATATGCCCGTACTAATGAAAGTACAGTTACGCTATCGACTAATATTCGTGAAAAAATTAAAGAAGTAAAAAAAACTTTGCCAGATGGACTAAAATTATCAGTAAGCTTTGATAGAGCTACATATATAAAAGAAGCTATTCAAATGTGTTATCAGTCAATAATTTTAGCTTTACTTTTGGTTGTTGGAATCATTTACTTGTTTTTAGGTAATATTAGAGCAACCGTTGTTCCGGCTGTAACATTGCCTGTAAGTTTAATTGGTGCGTGTCTTGGTTTATGGTTGTTCGGTTTAACGATTAATGTTTTTACTCTTCTTGCAATAATATTAAGTGTTGCAATAGTGACGGATGATAGTGTTGTAATGACGGAATCAATTTACCACAGAGTAGAAAAAGGAGATGCCTCACTAACTGCAGCAGTTACTGGATCTAAAAATGTTATTTTTGCAATTATATCGACTAGTATAATTTTGCTAGCAACATTTGCTCCATTGTTGTTTATTGGTGGGATTAGTGGAACCCTATTTCGTGAGATGGCAATAACTCTTTCAATCACAATTGTGATAAGCACTTTTACTGCATTATCTATTGCGCCAATGTTAGCATCAAAATTTCTCAACAAAAAAAAATCAAAACAAAAAATAATTTTAAAGTTTGAAAAAATGTTTGATACTTTTGGACAATTTTATTACGAAACTTTAAACTATTGGATCAAGAAACCTAAAACAATTATTTGGTTTATGGTTTTTGTTGTAGCCTTAGCTACATTGCTTTTTAAAATTACTCCGAAAACATTGCTTGAAAGAAATCCAGACAGAGGCGTTTACTTAGTTTTTGGAAAAACAGATGAGTCATCCTCTTTTGAATATACTGTAGATAAAGCTGAAAAAGTTGAAAAAAGACTTTTACCACTTTTACAAAATGAAAATGAGTCTTATCAAAAATTAATTATGAGAGTACCTGGATTTGGAAGATCTTCTCAGTCTTATAATAGCTTTATAATAATTGCTCTTCTTGATAATTGGAAAGATAGAAAAGATAGCGCACAAAAAATTGTTAGAAAAGCAATAGGAAAAATTGTGACTGTACCAGGTACTATGGCCTTTCCGCTTACCCCAAATTCTGTTCGAGTAAGTAATTATCAAAAGCCAGTTGTTGTAACCATAACTGGGCCATCTTATGAAAATCTATTTAAATGGCAAAATTCAATAGTAAGAGAACTTAGAAAAAATAAAGGACTTGCAGATATTACATCTGATTATACAAAAAACAAACCAGAGGTCCAACTTATTATAGACGAAAATAAAGCAAAGGACTTAGGTCTGTCCATTCAAGCTATAGGCAAATCAATAGAAACATTATTTTCTGGTAAAAATGTAACAACCTTGAATGAAAATGGCAAAGAGTATCCAATAATTTTGCAAGCAGATCTTAAAGACAGAAGAAAAACTGAGAGTTTGAGCAAAATATTTGTTAGATCGGAAACTACGAATAAATTAATTTCTTTAGCTAACGTGGTAAGTTTTGAAGAGAGAGGTTCTCCAAAATTATTGACACGTTACCAAAGATCTAAATCTGTAACATTAACAGCGCGTTTAGTAGGTGGTTATACTTTGAATGAAGCTTTAAATTTTATTGAAAAAACAATTGATGAAGAAACGCCAAAAGCAGGTATTTATTATAAGGGTAAATCTTTAGATCTCAAGGAAGCTTCCAGTGAATTAGTTATAATTTTTGCCTTAGCACTAATTAGTGCTTATTTAGTTATGGCAGGCACTTTTAATGCTTGGCGACAGCCATTAGTTGTGATGTTAACGGTCCCGTTGGCAGCTTTAGGTGGTTTAATTTTTATCCTTTTATTTAATAGTACAATTAATATTTTTTCACAAATAGCATTAATAGTTTTAATAGGTATAGCAACGAAAAATAGTATTTTGATAGTCGACTGGGCAAATCAACTAAGAGTGGCTGGAAAGAATGTAGAGGATGCTATAGTTGAATCATGTCTTAGAAGATTTAGACCTATAATGATGACGAGTTTATCGACACTTATTGCAATGGTTCCACTAATAATAGGGAATATAGGTCCAGGAGCTGGGGAAGGTATAAGATTAGCTGTTGGATGCACAATTTTTGGAGGAATGCTAATAAGTACGTTTTTAACTCTATTTACAACACCAGTGTTTTATTTATTACTTTGTAAGAATTCAAAAAGAATTGATGCTGTCGATATCCAATTAAAAAAAGAGTTTAATAAATAATATATTTTTTCTTATTAAGTTTATTTTCACATCTTGTGAGCTGTTTTCTATAATTATTAGCTATATCTCTTGTAGATCTAGCGTATATAATTGCTTTTCTATCCTTAGAGTAATTCTTATAGTCTCCCCATCCTTTATAATAAGCCAAATATTGTCGGTAAACATCTTTCTTAGGTATCTTGAGTAGTTTGTGTGATTTATTTACATACCATCCAATAAAATCGACAGAGTCTTTAAATCTTGCTCTAGTAGCTAATTTGTTCCCTGTTTCGTTTTTATATTGTTCCCAAGTACCTTTCACAGCCTGGGAATATCCAAATGAACTAGATTTACGCTTATATGGAATAATCTTGAAAAGTTTGTGACGTGGTGGTTTTGCTAGCCAATTAAAATCACTTTCTTTTTTTACAAATGCTAACTGAATATAAACTGGAACTCCCCATTTCTTTTGAACATTTTTTGTATGCTTGTACCATAAATAGCGTTCTTCAAAAATTGCACAACTATTTTTCGTATTTTTAGGAATAGATGAGCATGAAATTAGAAAAAATAAAAGAACAAAAAGATACTTGCTTATTTTATTAAAATGAATCACTTTGTATTATATATAAGAATTTAATTCTGAATTCTTCTCCATTCTTTAGGTTCTATAAAAGACCCTTGCCAAACACCAAGTTTATTTTCTTTGGCATATTGCTCTTGTAATTCGTATTTTCTTGAATATTTTTTGTAAGCTATAGCATGACCATTTTTAACCATCCATTTATTTAAATCTAGATCATCTAAAAAACATACTCCCAAATATCTTTTGTATCTGTCTCTTGATTTTGAAATACATTTAATGGGCATATTTCCAATTTTTTTTTTCAAAGATAATGAGGCAATGCGACCACAATTATAATTTTTTTGGAAACTTAAAAAATTAAAATTAATAAATGGTTTTTTACATGTTTGTTTTTTTTCAGGTGCATCAATGCCAAAAAGTCTTATTTTTTTCGAGTTGATTCTAATTGTATCTCCATCGATGATATTTGCTTTTCCGGATATTTGCTCTTCTTTTGCAAAAATATCATTATTTAAAAAAAAAATAATTATTATACTATACAAAGTCAGACTTAGCTTTTTCATCAAACTCTTTCATTTTATTTCTAATATCTTCATCTGAAACATTTTGATTTTTTAAGTCTTCTTTTATTTTTTTAAAAACATCTTCATCACCGGCTTCTTGAAAATCAGCTTTAATAACTGACTGTATATAATCTTTTTCCTTCAATTCATCATAACCAAGTTTATGGGATACCCATTGACCTAGGTATTTATTTCTTCTTGATGAAACTTTAAATTTCAATTCCTCATCATGAGCAAATTTTTTTTCAAAGGATTTTTTTCTTTCGTCAAATTTTTCCATATTTTAATTTTTTATATAAAAATATTATAACAATAGCCATTAATGTTCCAAGTAAATTTGCAAAAAGATCCAAATATTGGAAAGATCTGCTGGGGATTATCAAGTGAGATAGTTCTAAAAATAATGATAAAGTAATCAGAAAAATTAGGTTTTTTGAAAAAATTTTATCATTCAAATAACTCATCAAACCTAAGATTGTCAAATAGAAGAATGCAAAAGAATGATTTATAGATGTACCCAATGGATTGGGTATAAAATCAAGCTCTTTTTTGAAATCTCCGTAAAAAAAATATCCAATCAGACTCCCTGGAAAAAGGTACATGATCAACAAACCCAAAAGAGAGAAATAGTATAAATACCGGACTATACGGATTTTATAATCCATTTTAAAAAATCTGTATTTCCATTTTTTATATCAAAAAAAATAACACAAGGAATTTCATAGCTGTGTAATTTTTTTACATTTTTTATAATTTTTTGAACATTTTTGTTCATTGTCTTACCTACAATCATTATTTCTTTTGTTTTTTTTACTTTGTCTTTCCAGGTAAATACGGAATCAACATTGTTAATAATATTTGCACATGCAACCAGTTTATTTTTAACTAGAAATGTTGCTATTTTGTATGCTTCACTTTTTTTTGAACAAGTAATGTAAAAGAATTTTATACCCTTCATACTAATAATTTAATATATTAAATATATTATATTCAATGGGTAAACTCATAGCAATCAGACATGGACAAAGCACCTGGAACGCTGAAAACCGTTTTACTGGTTGGGTCGATGTAGATCTATCAGAAAAAGGTATACTGGAAGCCAAAAAATCTGGAAAATTGTTACAGGATTTAAAAATAGATTTTGACATTTGTTTTACCTCTTATCTTAAACGGGCAATAAATACGCTGGAAATAATATTAGGAATTCTTGGAAAGAGTCCGGAATATACAAAAGCTTGGGAGCTTAACGAGAGGCATTATGGGGCTTTAACAGGTTTAAATAAAGCTGAAACAAAAAAAAAGTTAGGTGAAGATCAATTTAGAAAATACAGGAGGTCCTGGAATATTCCACCACCAAACTTAAAAAAAGATTCTGAATACAGTTCACACAACGACCCTTTGTACAAAAGTCTAAAAAATATACCTAATGCTGAGTCTTTAAAGGATACGTATGATCGTGTAATTCCTTATTTTGAGAAAAATATAGAAAAACATCTTATTGAAAATAAAAACATTATACTCTCAGCTCATGGAAATACGATAAGGGCTTTGGGTAAAAAAATTTTTAATATATCTAATGAAAGTATTAATTTGCTAGAAATACCCACCGGAAATCCCTTGGTAATTGACTTTGATAAATCAGGTAAAATTTTAAGCTCAAAATATTTAGATGAAACTAGAAAGACTGAAATAATATCTAATCAATAAGTTTTTTATTTAGTTTTTTATAAATTTTATAACTGTTGATATGAAAAAATTTTTGTCTACTTGTAACTCCCATAAGTTCTTTATTTTTAATCAGCTCATCCCAAACTTTATTTATTGAGAAAGGTTTAATTTTTGTTTTTTTGAAAACTGATCTATTCATAATTTGGGCTCCAGTATAAATGAACTTATTATTTTTTTGTCTTAAAACTTCGCTTTTAAAATTTAAATTAAAATCGCCTTTAAATGAACGATCAAAGCTTTTATTTTTTGAAACTATTAGTATTGTTGGTTTTTTATTTTTTATATAAACTTTCTCGAGTTTCCTAAATTCTTTTTTATATCCTTTTCTCCAAAGAGTATCCGGATTTAAAACAAAAAATATTTGTTTTTTAAATTTCCTAGAAGCATTTAAAATTCCTCCACCTGTGTCTAGTATTTTTCTTTTTTCCACAACTACTCTTATTTTAGAGGAAAATTTTTTTCTTTTTACAAAATTGGTCATTTCTTTATGAAGATGATGTGCGTTGATCACAATATCTTTAATGCCTAAAGAACTTAAAAATTTTATGCTATTTTCTAATAAAGTTATTCCATTAATTTTAACTAGTGGTTTTGGTATTTTTTTTGTAATTGGACGCATTCTTTTTCCAAAACCTGCTCCTAAAATTATTGCCTTTTTAACTCTCATTTAAAACTTATTTTTTTTCTCGTTTTAGTATTTATAGCTTTTTTAAGAAATATTTCTAAATTTTCAAAAATTCTATTTTTCATTCTTAACTCAATTAAAGACCAAGTATAAGGCAAATATTTTAAATATTGTGACTTATTATCTCTTTTAAAAAGTCTATAAAAAATTCCTAAAATTTTTAAATTTCTTTGAATCGAAAGAATGTGAAAATCATTTTTTAAAAAAGATATTTGTTTTTTTTTAACGGAGCTTTTATTTAAATAATATTCGAATATTTTATTTTTTATTTTGGCAGGAACTTTTACTCTCACATCATCTAATAAAGATGCAAGGTCATACATAGGATTTCCTAAAATTACATCTTGGGTGTCAATAACGCCTAATTTTTTTTTATTTTGTATTATATTCGATACATGAAAATCTCTATGAACCAAAAATTTATTTTTATAAAATATTTTTTTGTAAATTTTATCTAACTCACCTTTAATTATTTTTTTATACTTTATAGATTTTTTTTTACCTATAACGCCTGGGAGATACCAATTTAAAAATAAATTAGATTCTCTATGTAAACTAGCCCTATTATAACTTTTCAGATTTAAAAATTTATTTGAACCAAATTTAATTTTTTTTACTGGCTTTATTTTTTGGATTTTTAATATTACGTCTACACATTTCTTGTAAAGTGAGAGTTTATTTTTGGATTTTTTAAAATTATATAAAAGAGTTTTGTCCCCAAAATCTTCGATTTCCATAATTCCTTCTTTGAAATGTTGACTTATCAACTTAGGTGCATGAATGCCATTTTTTTTCAAAAACTTATTAACTGCAGAATAAGCAATAAGATTCTTAAATTTTTCCTTTTTAGCAGTCACAATAATTGATGTTTTTTTTCCTTTGTAAAGTCTAAAAAACTCTCTAAAAGATGCATCGCTCGTAATTTTTTTAAGTTTAAATTGCATTTAATTTAAATTTTTTCCACTTTCCAAAACCTTTAATTTTTATTTTTCTACTCTGACTTTCTGTAAGATAATAGAATGTTATTTCTAACCTATTTTTTATATTTTTTTTCATTTTTTCTGGCCATTCAATTATTCGAATAATATTTCTGTGTTCTTCAAAAATACCCAGTTGTTTCAGTTCTTCTTTTTTTTTTATTCTATAGAGATCATAGTGCATAACCTTTAATGATCTCATTTCATATTCATAAAGAATATTATATGTCGGACTAAGGACATCTGTTTTGCTTATTTTATTTTTTTTTTGGAGTTGATGTATCAAACTTCTGGCAAAAGTTGTTTTTCCAGATCCCAGTTCTCCAAATAAAAGTATACAATCTGGTTTTGATAAATTAATTAAAACTTTTTTAGAAATACTGTCAATTTGTGATAAATTATATTTTATCATTGGCTACTAGTTTAGTAGCGATAAGTATCTGGTTTGAACGGTCCTGATTGTTTAACGCTTATATAGTCTGCCTGTTCTTTTGACATTTTAGTTAATTTTGCCCCGACTTTATTTAAGTGTAGCATTGCTACTTTTTCATCTAAATGTTTTGGTAAAACATAAACCTTTTTTTCATATTTGTCTGAATTATTCCATAATTCGATTTGAGCAATCACTTGATTTGTAAAAGAAGCGCTCATAACAAAACTTGGGTGGCCTGTTGCACAGCCTAAGTTTACTAATCTACCTTCAGCTAGTAATATTATTCTTTTTTTACTTGGTAATTCTATTTCATGAACCTGAGGTTTAATCTCATTCCATTTGTAATTTTTTAAAGCATCTACTTGTATTTCATTATCAAAATGACCTATGTTACATAATATTGCTCTATCTTTCATATCTCTCATATGATCTGCTGTAACTATATCTTTGTTACCTGTGGCTGTTACAACAATGTCAGCATCTTTAATTGCATCGTCCATTAAAACCACCTCGTAACCTTCCATTGCCGCTTGTAAAGCGCATATCGGGTCCGTTTCTGTAACCATTACCCTTGCACCTGCCTGTCTTAGAGATGCCGCACTACCTTTTCCTACATCGCCAAAACCAGCTACGATCGCTACTTTTCCAGACATCATTATATCAGTCGCTCTTTTGATACCATCAACTAAACTTTCTCTGCAACCATATAAATTATCAAATTTTGATTTTGTTACTGAGTCGTTAACATTTATTGCTGGAATTAATAATTCTTTATTGTGTTCCATTTTTTTTAATGCCAGAACACCGGTAGTTGTTTCTTCTGAAACTCCTTTAACATTTTTTAATAATTCTTTATAATCTTTATGCATCAGTGCGGTTAGATCTCCGCCATCATCTAGAATCATGTTTGGTTTCCAACTTTTTTTTCCCTCAATTGTTTGTCTGACACACCACCAATATTCCTCTTCTGTCTCACCTTTCCAAGCAAAGACTGGTATACCTGCTTTTGCAATTGCTGCGGCAGCATGATCTTGAGTTGAAAATATATTGCACGAGGACCATCTGCATTCTGCTCCTAAATCAACTAGAGTTTCAATTAAAACTGCAGTTTGTATTGTCATATGTAAACAACCTAAAATCCTTGCACCCATTAAAGGTTTTTTACCATTAAATTCTTTTCTAAGGGCCATTAATCCAGGCATTTCAGTTTCTGCTAAGGAAATTTCTTTTCTTCCAAAATCAGACTGATTGATATCTTTTACTTTATAATCTTCACTCATAAAATTAATTTCTCATTGGTAAAATAACTTCAATTTGAGCACCTTTTTTTGCGTCGCGTCTATTTGATGCTTTTATTTCACCGTCATGCATTTCTATAATATTTTTAACAATATTCAAACCTAATCCAGAGTGTTCACCAAATTTTTCAGGTCTATTACTGTAAAATCTTTTAAAAATCCTATCAGTATTTGTTTCTTTAAAGCCAGGACCCTCATCTTTAATTGTTAGATGCACCGTATCTTTGTTACTTTTAAGATTTATAAAAATATTGCTATCTTGAGGGCTAAAAGAAATTGCATTATCAATCAAATTTGCCAACACCTGTTCTAGTCTACTTTTTGCCCCAAACACGCTGAAGGGGTGACCGTTAGGTTTTTCTTTAATAATCTTGAATTTTATATTCTTTTTTATGACAGATTTATTATTATTAAATTCCTCAGTTACATCTTTAACTAATTCAATTAGATTTAAAATTTTCATTTTTTCTCTAGAGAGAGAAGCTTCGTCTTTCAACATTTTTGAATAGTCAGTAATTAATCTATCAATTCTTTCAACATCATGACTTAAAATTCCAATTAATTTTTTTCGCTCTTGTATATCGCTTGTGTTATCTAAAAGTTCGGATGCACCTTTAAGGGATGCTAAAGGATTTCTTATTTCATGAGCAAGATCAGCGGAAGAATCTTCTGCATTTTTTGTTCTATTTTGTAAATTCTTTGTCATTTCATTTAAGGATCTTGATAACAGCCCTACTTCATCACTTCTGTTTAAAAATTTTTCTATACGCCCGTAAGGTTCATCTTTTGCTTTTATAGATTTAGTATATTCGACAAGTTTTCCAATAGGTTTTAAGAGATATCTATTGAGAAATATAGAAAAAAGAATTATTACAAAACCTATTATCAAAACAGTCCTTAAAATAAAGTTTTTTCTTTCGTCTACAGCTACTAATATTTCATTCGCTTGCTCTGTTACCATTATATAGCCATATATTTCACCATTAATGATTACATCATTTAGTGTCTTGACGTAAAAATTATTATTTTCTTCTATTTGAGTTGTAATTTCCTGTTTGGGTTTTTTTCTCGATATTATATTTTTTATTTCTTCATTTCTTTTTTCTTTAATTGTTTCTTTAGTTAACATATTTTCATTATTATTTTCAAAAGTTGTATTATTACCTATACTTTCTTGAAAAACCTCATCTGATTTTGAAAAAACATTTTGGTCTAAGTCTAAAACATTTGTGTCAGCAATTAACTCGCCTTTTAGATTGTAAAATTGTACTCTTTCTAAATTTTGAAATAGAAATCTTGTGGCAAGTAAAAAATCTTTGAGAGTTTCTCTTTCAAAATTTATTTGTAGTCTTTCTATATGATTAGCAGTATTATTAATTATTATATTATGTTTTTCGGTTCGTTGTTTTACAAGATTTGGTTGAATAGCTTTTAGATAAAAAATTGTAAACAAGCCTAAAATTATAAAAACAAAAAAGTTAAATACAAAAAACTTTTTTAGTATTGAGGTAGAGTTTTTTTTAATTTTCATCAATTAATATTCCACCTATAACCACTACCATAACGAGTTTCAATGGATGAAAATTTTTCATCAACTTTCTTAAATTTTTTTCGTATTCTTTTAATATGACTGTCGATTGTTCTATCTTCTATGTCCGTATTTTCTTTATAAGCAATATCCATTAAATGCGCTCTTTCTTTTATAACTCCAGGCCTTTTTGCTAATTCTCTTACAATTAAGAACTCTGTAGTAGTCAATTTTTCAGGCAAAGATTTTCCATTCCATTCACACTCTAATTGATTAGGATCAAGTTTTAGCTTTCCGTGAACAATAAGACTCTTTGTTTCGTCTGGAGCATTAGTTTTCTTTCTTAATTGAACTCTGATTCTTTCAATTAAAACTTTTATTGAAAACCCTCCTGATTTTTTAATATAATCATCAGCACCTAGTTTTAAACCGAGAAGTTCATCAACTTCTTCTTCTTTGGATGTTAAAAAAATAATTGGTATTGACATCTTTTTTCTTATTTTTTGAAGCAGTTCTTCTCCAGTTAGTTTGGGCATTTTTAAATCCACAACTGCTAGGTCTGGTGGATTTCTCGTAAGTCCCACTAATGCACTTTGTCCATCAATATAGGTTTGAACTTTATATCCTTCGCGTTCTAAAGCCATGCTTATGCTTGTTAAAATATTCCTGTCATCATCAACGAGTGCTATAGTTTTTGACATAATTTCTTCCTGATAATTTATAATAGTTTAAAATAAATTGTCAAAATTTAGGCATCAGTGTGCTTCGTCCCAATTATTACCTGATTTAACGTTTACATCCAACGGGATTGAAAACATGTGGTATTCTGAGCTTGAGATAGACTCCATCGTCTTTTTTACAATTTTCTCGACATTAATTTGATTGTTTATTGGGCACTCAAATACTAACTCGTCATGAATTTGGAGAAGCATTTTTGCATCAAGCTCCTTTTTAGATTTTTCGATCTCTTTTAATTTTATCATTGCAATTCTTATAATATCCGCTGCCGAACTTTGTATAGGAGCGTTAATTGCTGCTCTTTCTTGAAAGCTCCTTACGCTAAAGTTTTTATCGTTAATACCTCTTAAATGAATACGTCTTCCAAATATATTATTTACGTAACCATTTTTCCTGCAAAATTTTATAGTAGATTGCATATAATTTTTTATTTCAGGAAACTTTCTAAAGTATGAATTTATAAACTCTTGTGCTTGCTCATTTGAAACTGCTATTTGTTTTGCAAGACCATATTGTGTTATTCCATAGATTATTCCAAAATTAATAGTTTTTGCTTTTCTTCTTAAATTTTTATCTACTTTTTCAAGTGGTACGTTAAAAACCTGGCTTGCAGTTAAACTATGAATATCCTCATTATTGATAAAAGCTTTTTTTAATGCTTTTACATCTGCCATATCTGCTAAAATTCTCATCTCAATCTGGTTGTAGTCAGCTGAAATTAAAATATTATTTTTTTCAGCAATAAAGGCTTTTCTAATTTCTCTACCATCCTCAGTTTTTATCGGTATATTTTGTAAATTTGGATCACTTGAGGCTAATCTTCCAGTATTTGTAGCTGCTAACAAAAAAGATGTATGTACTCTCTTTGTTTTAGAATTTATGTGTTCTTGCAATGCATCTGTATAAGTATTTTTAAGTTTTGATAATTGTCTCCAATCTAAAACTAAACTTGGAAATTTGTGCCCCTTAAATGCTAGATCTTCTAATATTGAAGCGCTAGTAGCTAAACTTCCCTTTTTTGTTTTTTTAAGATTTCTAATTTTTAATTCATTGTAAATAATATCCCCAAGTTGTTTGGTTGAAGCAATATTAAATTTCTTTTTGGCTAGTTTGTAAATATCTTTCTCAATTGCATTTAATTTATCCTCAAATTTTTTTGAGAGTTTTTTCAAATAAATCTTGTCGACCTTGATTCCATTAACTTCCATGTCTGAAAGTATTTTTATCAATGGAACTTCAAATAAATCATAAATTTTGTTAAGTTTTTCTTGGTCCAACCTTTGCTTAAGAAGCTCATACAATCTAAAAGTAACATCTGCATCTTCGCCTGCGTATTCTGTAGCTTTTTTTAAATCAACATCTGTAAATGTAACTTTCTTTTTTCCGGTACCTACCAGGTCTTTAAAAGTAATTGTTTTGTGGTCTAAGTGTAAAGAGGCCAGAGTATCTAGATTATGTCTGTTAATTCCAGCATCTAAAGTATAAGAGACAAGCATAGTATCTTCTAAGGGGCCTAGATCTATATTATTTTTTTTAAGAATTATGTGATCAAATTTAATATTTTGGCCAATTTTTTTTATACTTTTATCTTCAAGAATTTTCTTAAGTTTATTAAGAACAATACTTTTTTCTAAGCACTTTACGTTACTATTTTTTAAAGGAATATAACACGCTCTATTTTCGTAATAACAAAATGATATACCAACTAAATCTGCATCAATAGGGTTAAGTGAGTTTGTTTCTGTATCAACAGATATAATTTTTTTACTTTTGAGGATATTTACCCATTCATCTAGTTTTTTTTCATCAATAATTGTTTCATATTTACTAATATCTATTTTGTTTAATTTTTTATTTTTTTTGTGATGAAAATTTTTTTTATTTGTGTCACCATAAAAACTTATAGCCTGACTAAGCAACCTATTGAATTCCATCTCTCTTAGAAAATCATATAATTTATCTTTTTCTACATTTTTAATTAAAAATTCTTCTAATTTCTCTTTAACAGGAACATCGCTTTTTAAAGTAACAAGTTTTCTGCTTAATATGGCAGATTTTTTATTTTCTATTAATGTTTCCCTTCTTTTTTTTTGAGAGATTTCTTCAGCTTTGTTTAATAGATTATCTAAATTTTTATACTTTTTAATTAATTCGGCTGCAGTTTTTATGCCGATACCTGGAACGCCAGGAATATTATCTGATGAATCACCTGCGAGTGACTGTACATCAACAACCTGTTCTGGTTTGACTCCAAATTTTTCTTCAACTTCTTTTTTTCCAATTACCTTGCTTTTCATTGGATCAAAAAGTCTTATGTCTTTAGATACTAATTGCATAAGATCCTTGTCTGACGAAATAATTGTTACTTTAGCTCCAAGTTTAACTATTTGTTTAGCATAAGTAGCGAGTAAATCGTCCGCTTCATAATTAATCTGCTCAATAGAAGGTAAATTAAAAGCCTTAACTGCTTTTCTTATATATTCAAATTGTGGAGCGAGATCCTCGGGAGCCTCGGACCTATTTGCTTTGTAATCTTTATAAATTTCGTTTCTAAAATTTTTTCTTGCAGAGTCAAATATAACAGCAAAATGTGTGGGCTTTTGTTCGCTGTCATCAGATCTTGAGTCCTCCAATAGTTTGAATAGCATGTTGCAAAAACCAATTACTGCCCCCGTAGGGAGTCCATCGCTTTTTCTGGATAATGGTGGCAAGGCATAATAAGCTCTAAAAATATATCCTGATCCGTCAACTAAATAAAAGTGATCTGTTTTTTTTATTTTACTCATTAATTAATGATATATTAAATTTTTTAATGCTAATATGATATTAGATTATGAATAAAATTGCATTAAGTGCCAAAGATTTAATTAAAGTTTACCAAAAAAGCAAAGGTACTTACAATTCTACTTTAGCTCTAAATAAACTTAATCTAGATGTCATACAAGGTGAAATTTTTGGTCTTCTAGGTCCAAATGGAGCTGGCAAAACTACTTTTATAAATATTTTGGCAGGCTTAACAGTGAAGACCTCGGGAAAGGTTAATGTTTGGGGCTTTGATTTAGATGATAATCCTAGACAAGTAAGAGCTTCTTTGGGAATTGTTCCTCAAGAGGTAAATTTAGATGCTTTTTTTAGTCCAAAAAAATTGCTTGAGTTACAAGCCGGACTTTATGGAGTAAAAAAAGCTGATAGAATTACAGATGTAATTTTGAATATGGTTTCTTTAAACAAACAGGCTGATTCTTACGCGAGATCCTTATCTGGAGGAATGAAAAGAAGATTGTTAATTGCAAAAGCAATGGTTCACCAACCTCCAATTTTAATTTTGGATGAACCTACTGCTGGCGTAGATGTAGAACTTAGAAAAAATCTTTTTTCGAATATAAGGGAACTTAATAAGCTCGGAGTAACAATAATACTCACAACCCATCAGCTAAATGAGGCAGAATTGATGTGTGATCGTATAGCAATAATAAACAAAGGTAATCTTGTAGCTTTAGACACAACCGAGAAACTTTTACAAAGAATAGAGAGTAAAAAAATTAAATTTAAAGTTAAAAACTTAAATGATTTTGAAAACATCAAAATGAAAGGTGTGAAATTTTTAAAAGGTGATTCGTCAGTCACTGCGGTCTATGATAAAAATAAATTTAAATTTGACGAGATTATAAAAATTGTAAAAGAAAATGCGGAAATTATTGATATTTCGACAGATGATGGAGATTTAGAGGATATATTTGTGGAACTTACAAACAACTAGCTTTTTTCTTTAAATAAAAGTAAGAATAAGAATATGGAAATTATAAAAAATATAAAAGATATAAGCCTTTTAAAAAATCTCTTTTTAGCTATTTCTGCAACAATTATCTTAGCGATCTCTGCAAAAATAAAAATTCCTTTTTATCCTGTTCCAATGACTATGCAAACTTTTGTGGTTTTATTAATAGGTATTACATTTGGATGGAGATTGGGTCTTTTCACAGTATGCTTATACATATTTGAAGGAGTAATTGGTCTTCCAGTTTTTGCTGGAACTCCAGAAAAAGGTTTGGGAATATCTTATATAATCGGTCCAACTATGGGATATCTTTTGGGTTTTTTAGTAGCTGTTTTTTTGTCTGGATTTTTAAATTTTAGTAATAATCACGTTTTAAATTTTTTAAAATTATCTTTAGCTGTAAGTACAATTTATTTATTTGGTATTCTTTGGTTATCAAAATTTGTGGGATGGGAAAAGGTATTTGCCCTTGGAGCTAAGCCATTTTTGCTCGCTGAATTATTTAAAATTTTGCTATTAACTCTTCTTCTGCCAAAGTTACTTAAATTTAGAAAAATATAAAGCTAGCGTGGGGACTTTTTAGATAAAATCCTTTGAAGGGTCCTTCTGTGCATTTTTAGCCGTCTTGCAGTTTCCGACACATTTCTATTGCAAAGTTCAAAAACACGATTTATATGCTCCCATTTGACCCTGTCAGCTGACATCGGGTTTTCTGGTGGATTAGCTCTTGTATTGCGATCTGCTAATAGAGCTGCCTCTACATCGTCAGCATCTACAGGTTTAGCCAAATAGTCTATTGCTCCGGCTTTGACTGCAGCCACGGCTGTGGGCAGGTTCCCGTATCCTGTCAGCATAACGATTCTGCTGTCATTTCTGATCTTATTGATCTCTTTAACGACATCCAGTCCATTGCCGTTCTCAAGCCGAAGGTCTACAGCAGCAAATTGTGGAGCCTTGGTTTGAACCATTTTTATGGCATTTTCAATTGTTTTTGCACTATTTACTTGAAAACCCTTCTTCTCCATAGCTCTTGCAAGCCTATCTCTAAACGGGTCGTCGTCATCAACTAACAGAAGACTTTTGTCTTCGAAGTCAGACATTTTAAAACCTGAGGGTGTTTTGTCTAGTCTTGCCATGAGTGATATGTAAGCATCATTCTTAAAATTTCAAGAATTATTAGCTTTACATAAAAGTCAAAATACTTATAAGCTTCTTTTATAAATTTTTGTGAAGCTATTGTGTAATTTAAATGGGGGACACATATATAAATGCGAAAATTTGACACGGTTGATCAGTTGGTTAATGTTTTAAAACCAGAGCAGCCAATTTATTGCATAAGGCCAAAAACTGTTAAAAACTCAGTAGAATTCTTTAAGAAAAATTTTCCAGGCAAGGTTCTTTATGCCGTAAAGACCAATCCGAATGAGAAGATAATCAAGATTATAATTAACAGCGGTGTAAATAACTTTGACGTCGCCTCAATTAATGAGATTAAGTTAATCAAAAAAATTGATGATAGAGTTAAAGTTTATTTTATGCATACAATAAAAAGTAGAGAAAGTATCAGGGAAGCTTATTACAAATATAATGTGAAGGATTTTGCTTTAGATACAAAAGAAGAATTATTAAAAATTCTGGAAGCAACAAACAATGCGAAAGATATAAATTTATATGTGCGAATTGCAATTTCGAATGAGCATGCTGAAATAGATCTTTCAAGAAAGTTTGGGGCCTCAGCAAGTGAAGCTTTAGGTCTTTTGAGATTATCAAAAGAACATGGTAAAAAGGTTGGCTTAAGTTTTCATGTTGGTTCTCAGTGTATGGACAAAATATCGTTCTCTAAAGGAATTGTCGAAGTAGGTAATATAATTAAAAAAACTAAAATTGTTCCCGATGTAATTAATATAGGAGGCGGTTTTCCATCAATTTATCCAGATCTGATTCCAGAGCCACTGGAAAACTATATGAAAGAAATAAAAAAAGGATTAGCCGAACTTAAACTAGAAAAAATGCCAGAAATTTTCTGTGAACCCGGCCGAGCACTCGTTGCAGAGTCTGGTTCAACAATAGTAAAGATATTATTAAAGAAAAAACAAAAACTCTATATAAATGATGGAACATATGGTTCATTATTTGATGCTGGAGTTCCAAATTTTGTTTTACCATCTAAGATGATAACAAATGGTAGGGTTATTTCTAAGAAGTTAACCCCTTTTAGTTTTTATGGGCCAACTTGTGACAGTCTTGATTTTATGAAAGGTCCTTTTTTGTTACCAAATAATATTAAAGAAGGAGACTATATTGAACTTGGGCAACTTGGGGCATACGGAACAACTTTTAGAACTAAATTTAATGGCTTTTATTCAGACGCAATCTATCAAGTAGATGACAAGCCTATCCTTTCCATGTACGATGAAAAGGTTAAGTTTAAATACTTGGTTGCGTAATGAACAAAAAAAATAGTCCTAATCTAGGACACAACAAAAAATCACTATTAAAATCGGAAGTAGAGCATATAGATATAACTTCTTTTGACTCTAGAAAAATTATCGACTCGATGAAAAAAATGTCTTTTACATCCAGAGATACCGCAAAGGCAGCTCAAATCTATAACGAAATGATAAGTGATAAAAATTGTTCAATATTTTTAACAATTGCTGGTTCAACTTCTGCTGCTGGATGCATGAAATTATACTCTGATTTAGTTAAATATAATATGGTTGACGCTATCGTTGCAACTGGAGCATCTATTATAGATATGGATTTTTTTGAAGCATTAGGATTTAAGCACTACCAGGGAGACCAATTCCAAGACGATAAAGTTTTGAGAGATAATTATATAGACCGAATTTATGATACCTATATTGATGAAGAACAATTGCAAGCATGCGATAAAACTATATGTGATATAGCGAATAAACTACCTCCCAAAGCTTATACTTCCAGAGAGTTTATTAAAGAGATAGGTAAATACTTAAAAAGTAATGCAAAAAAAAGTGGGTCGCTAATTGAATTGGCATACGAACATAATGTTCCTATATTTTGCCCTGCATTTACCGATAGTTCGGCAGGTTTTGGTTTAGTTATGCACCAGGAACAAAATCCGTCAAAACATATTACTATAGACTCAATTAAAGAATTTAGGGAATTAACAGAAATCAAATTAAAATCAAAGGTATCTGGGCTATTAATGATTGGAGGAGGAGTTCCAAAGAATTTTGTTCAAGACACAGTTGTGTGTGCAGAGCTTTTAGGAAAAAAAGTTGATATGCATAAATATGCTGTTCAAATAACTGTAGCGGACACTAGAGATGGTGCGTGTAGTAGCTCAACACTTAAGGAGGCGAGCTCATGGGGCAAGGTTGATACTTCAAAAGAGCAAATGGTATTTGCAGAAGCAACAAGTGTTCTTCCATTAATTGCAAGTGACGTATATCATCGTCAAAATTGGAAAAATAGAGAAAGAAAAAATTTCCAGAAATTATTTTAACAAAATGTCCAAAATAAAAATAGCATTAATACAGATGAAAATGTCGGCTAAGCAACAAAAAAATATGGAAACCGCTGTAAAAAAAATAAAAGAAGCAAGTAAAAAAAAAGCTAAAATAGTTTGCTTGCCAGAATTATTTTTGTCAAATTATTTTTGCCAGGAGGAGAAACATTCCAATTTTAATTTAGCAGAAAAAATACCTGGAAAAACAACAAGTATTTTTTCTACTTTATCTAAGCAGTTAAAGATTGTTATAATTGCCCCTATTTTTGAAAAAAAAACCTCAGGTATTTATCACAATTCATGTGTGGTTATTAACGAAAATGGAAAATTAATTGGAAAATATAGAAAGATGCATATACCGGATGATCCACAGTTCTATGAAAAATTTTACTTTACACCTGGTGATCTTGGATTTAAATCTTTTAAAACAAGTTATGGAAACCTCGGAACCTTAATATGTTGGGATCAATGGTTTCCTGAAGCAGCAAGATTAACCTCTTTGCAAGGGGCTGAGATACTTTTTTATCCAACTGCTATTGGATGGCACCCAAAAGAAAAGAAAAAATATGGAAAGTCTCAACTAGACTCATGGATATCTATCCAAAGATCGCATGCGATTGCTAATGGTGTGTATGTTGCAGCAGTTAATAGAGTTGGAGTAGAAAAACAAGGCACCAAAAAATTAGAGTTTTGGGGCAATACGATGGTATTCGATCCAAGTGGAAATATAGTTGCTAAAGCAGAAAAAAATGAGAAAACTTTAATTTGTGATATCGATTTTAAAAAAGTTGAAAATGTTAGAAGACACTGGCCCTTCTTCAGAGATAGAAGGATCGATTATTATAAGGGAATATTAAGTAACCCTAAGGATGCCTGAGATGCCTAGAAATGGCATTTATAGGATGCCTGCTGAGTGGGAGACCCAGAACTCAACTTGGATTGCTTGGCCCCATAATAAAGAGGATTGGCCTGGTAAGTTTAATGAAATACCTTGGGTTTTTGCTAAAATAATTACAATACTTTCAAAAGTACAATCAGTTAATATTTTAGTTAAAGATAAATCAGACAAAAAAAAAGTGGTTTTTTTTTTAAATATTCTTGGTGCTAAATTAAAAAACATCAAACTTATAATTTGCAAAACAGATAGATCATGGACGAGAGATTTTTTACCGATATTTTTAAAGGATAAGAAAAATAGAAATATTATATCTAATTGGGAATTTAATGGATGGGCCAAGTACAAAAATTTTAAAAATGATAATAGAGCTTATTTAAAGGTTAAAAAAATCAAAAAAATTAAAGTTATCAAGCCTAAACATTTAAAAAAGAAAATTGTTCTAGAGGGTGGCTCTATTGATGTAAATGGTGCGGGTCTTATTTTAACTACAAAGCAGTGTCTACTTAGTAAAGTTCAACAAAGAAACAAAGGTTTAAAAATTAATGATTACCATCAAATTTTTAAAAGATTTTTTGGTGTAAGAAGAGTTATCTGGCTAAATAAGGGCATTTATGGAGATGATACTCATGGACATATAGATGATATTGCGAGATTTGTAAGTAAAAGTAAAATTTTTATTGCAAAAGAAAATAATAAAAAAGATAAAAATTTTAAAAATTTAAACCAAAACATTCAAATAATTAAAGAGTTTAAAAAAGTTAACAAGGAAAAATTAAAAATAATTTATTTACCAATGCCTAAACCTAAATTTATTGATGGTATTAGAGTCCCGGCAAGTTATTTAAATTTTTATATAGCTAATAAATTGGTTTTGGTGCCTATTTTTGATGATTTGAATGATAGAGTTGTTATTAAAATATTTAAAAAACATTTTAAAAATAGAAAAATAGTTCCAATTAATTGTTCGGTTTTAGTGTGGGGTCTTGGAACAATTCACTGTTTGACTCAGCAAGAGCCTGCCTAGGAATAACTAGGCTTTGATATCTTTAACTTTCCACTTTATTTCTACTTCGGCTCCCCCATCTGGATTATTAAAAAAGTCTATAAAAGCTTTTTTTCGCTCTAATAAAGTTTTACCTATGAAAGTCCCGAGCCCCAATCCTGACTTTGATTTAAATTTTTTATATCTTGATTTAATATAAGGTTCTCCAATAATTTTATATACGTCATCTGGGAAACCTGGCCCATCATCAGAAATTTTAATTTTCACTTCTTCTGTATCCAAGAATAAATCAATTTTAACTTTTTTCTTTGAGAATTTTACTGCATTACCAATAAAATTACGTATTCCATATGTGATTTCAGCTGATCTTTTTATTGGTAAATTTTTTTTTGCTTTTTCTGAATTAAATATTATTTCTTTTTCAGTGATTGACTCGAAAGATTTCGTAATTTCAAAAAGCAGGTCTTGTAATGAAACATTAGAAACGTATTCGTCATCAACTATTTCTCTTTTAGACAATTTCTTTAATATCTCTCCACATTTTTTTGCTTGAGCTAATAGCATATCAATATCTTCAACGTTAGTGCCGCTCGTAATTTCCTTTTTAAGCTCTTTGGCAATAACAGTAATAGTTGATAGCGGCGTTCCCAAAGAATGTGCTGCCGCTGCTGCCTGGTGGCCAATCGAGTCTAGTTCTTGTTCCTTTGCTAATACACTCTCAAGTTTGGAAAGAGCATTCCCTCTTTTTCTAGCCTCAAAACCAAAACGAAAACCAAAATAATTTAAAAATATTAATACTACTACTAAAGCACTTAATATTGCACTTACATAATACTCTGGCACATGAAAATGAAGATTTCCTTTACTCGGTAACGGATAATGATTGAAAGTGATTAGTATTAAAGAAATTATAGTGGCAAATGATAAAAAAAATGTGCTGGCTAAATTTAATATTGTAGATGAAACTATAGAAGGCACTATTAAAAAAATTACAAAAGGATTAGTTATCCCCCCAGTTAAAAAAATTAACAAAGTCAATTGAATCACATCGTAAAATAATAATATTGTTGATTCTAAGTTACTTAGTTGATTCTTTCTTAAGTTAAATTGTATAAAAATATTTGTAAGTCCGCCGAAAAAAATCGTAGTAGTACAAAGTAATATTGGTAGTTCAAATTTTAAAAAGAAGTGAACAAAATAAATTGTAATTAATTGGCCTATTAAAGCTATCCATCTCAATATAATTACAGTTTTTTTTTCTAAACGTAAGTCCTCCTCAAATTTAAGAAGCTCGCTTATTTTCATATTATTTAAATATCTAGATTTTCAACCTCTAAGGCTTTTTCAGTTATAAAATCTTTTCGAGGAGCAACTTCGTCTCCCATTAGGATTTTAATAATATTTTGATCTTCCTTAGATTTTTCTTTAGTTCCCTTTGAGTATTCTACTCTTAACAAAGTTCTATTTTCTGGATCAAGAGTTGTTTTCCATAATTCATCAGGGTTCATTTCGCCAAGACCTTTAAATCTTTGAATAGTTAATTTTTTCTTCTGTTCTGAAATAAAATTATCCAAATCTGCTTTTTTTAATTTCTTACTTACATTTTCTGATTGATTTATAATATGTTTTTCTAAGTCTTTCTCATTCTTTATGTAAGTGCTTTTTCCTCCTTTAGTTAATTTAAATAAAGGTGGTTGTGCCAAATAAAGATGTCCTTTTTCTATTAATTGATTAAACGGTTGGTTATTGAAGAAAGTTAATAATAATGTTCGTATATGAGAACCATCCACGTCAGCATCTGTCATAATTATAATTTTTTCATATCTCAAATTTTCAACACTGAAATCTTTGTAGCCTGTTCCCAATGCATTTATGAGTGTTACAATTTCATTTGAGGACATCATTTTAGAGAAAGTTTTATTTTCATTTCCATTCAAACCGTTTCTTTTTTTATTTTCATTTATATATGTGTTTAAAATTTTACCTCTTAGTGGTAAAACTGCTTGGAACTCTCTTTTTCGTCCTTGTTTTGCAGAACCGCCGGCAGAATCCCCCTCGACGATGAATAACTCTGTGCCTTCCATCTTTGAGATTTGACAGTCAGCAAGCTTCCCTGGAAGGCCGGATAGCTCTAAAGTACCTTTTCTTCTAACACTATCTCTTGCTTTCCTTGCCAAATCCCTTGCTATTGCCGCCTGTAAGACTTTTTCTAATACTGTTTTTACAATTGATGGATTTTGGTCAAACCAGGTCGTAACTTTTTCGCTAACTATTGTTTCTACAACATTTCTAATTTCGGAGGATACAAGTTTATCTTTTGTCTGGGATGAAAATTTCGGATCTGGCATTTTAATTGATAAAACGCCGGTCAAACCTTCTCTAATATCATCACCACCTATTGTTACTTTGTTTCTTTTATTGAGATTTTTTTCAGATGCATATTTATTTATTATTCTGGTTAAAGCGCTTCTGAACCCTAAAAGGTGTGTACCTCCATCTTTTTGATGAATATTATTTGTAAATGCAAGAACATCCTCGGAAAAGCCTGCATTCCATTGAAGAGAACATTCAACAACTACATCTTTTTTTTCACCTTTTATGTAAAGTGGTTTTTTAAAAACAGACTTCTCTTTATTATTAATTAATGGAGTTTTTTTTAAGTCATTAAAAATTACAAACTCTTGTATTCCCCCATCGTATTTATTTTCAAAGGATTTTATTTTAGCTAGTGTTTCATCATGCAAGCTTATTCTCAAACCTTTATTTAAAAATGCTAGTTCCCTCATTTTTTTTTGTAGAATTAATGAACTAAATTTTGTAGTCGAAAAAATTTCTTTTGAAGGAAAAAAAGTAATTCTAGTGCCAGACTTTGTTGTTTTTTTTAGAAATTTAAGGGGATTTTTCGGTTTACCATTCTCAAAAGAAATAAAATACTCTTTACCATCTCTAAAAATATTCAAGTCTAATTTCTCAGATAATGCGTTTACAACTGAAACTCCCACGCCATGTAAGCCACCTGAAACCTTATATGAATTTTGATCAAACTTTCCGCCAGCATGCAGTTGTGTCATTATTACCTCTGCTGCGGATTTCTTTTCACCTTTGTGCTGATCAATAGGTATACCTCTTCCGTCATCCTCTACGGTTACTGAATTATTTTTATTCATTGTTACAGTAATATTTTTACAAAAACCGACTATTGCCTCATCAACAGAATTATCTACAACTTCAAAAACCATATGATGTAAACCTGAGCCATCATCGGTATCACCGATATACATACCTGGTCTTTTACGTACTGCTTCTAGGCCTTTAAGAACTTTAATTGAATCTGCTTTATAATTGCTTACTGATTTTTGTTTATTTGTTGTTTTCATTTTTTTATTGGAAAATCAATCATATCATTTTTTATCATTTATATAAAACGTGACTTGTACAAGAATGGAAATTACCATTGGTACACAAGGAGAATTTTGAGTAAATTAAATTAATTTTGTAAGAAACGTGATTTTTCAAATTTTCATTGGCATTATTACAAAATAGCTTTGATTATCAGTTTTATCTAAAATCAGAACAGGTGATACTGCATCGTTTAACTTCATTGTAATACTTGCATCTTCTATTTCAGATACGATATCTAAAAGATATCTAGAATTAAAGCTTATAGTAAGTTGATCTGAGTTGTAATTGGCCTTAATAGTTTCTTTGCCTTCTCCTGATGAGGAGCTATTAACAAATAATTGTATATTATCTTTTTCTAAAGTTAGTTTTACACCTTCTTTTCTATCGATTGATACGGTCGTAACTCTTTCTACAGAATTTATTAGGTCTTTTGAATTTACCTGTAAAGTCTTAGAATTACTTTTTGGAACTACTTTTTGATAATCAGGAAATTTTCCATCGATAATTTTTGAAGTTATTTTTGAGTTAGCTATTTTAAACTGTATTTTTGTATCGCCCGTTAAAAGTGAAATATTTTCTGAACTGCTTTCTAGCAAACTACATAGCTGAAAAACAGTTTTTTTTGGTAATATGAATGATTTAAATTTTGCTGAGTTTTCTATTTCCATACTACATGAAGACAATCTATGGCTATCAGTCGCAACTCCTGTCATATATGACTTTCCGTTTGACTCAGTAATGTGTAAGAAAATTCCATTTAGATAATGTCTGGTTTCATCACTTGACATAGATATCCTTGTTTTATTTAGCAATGATAAAAACTTTTTTTTGTCTAACTTAATCGGTTGGGTTTCAAAATTATCTGAAAAATTTGGAAAATTATTTACTGGTAAGCACAATAAATTAAATTTGGAGTTTTCAGCAGAAATACTTAATTTATTTTGGTCCTTTAAATTAAAAACTACATCTAAATTTGAGGGAAGTTTTCTTAATAAATCATGAAGAACTGTTGCAGATGTTGTTGTACTACCGTCTTGAATAATTTTTAAATCACTGATTTCGTCATAAAATACAATATCAAGATCTGTTGCGACTATACTTAATTTATTATCTTTCGCCTCTATAAGCACATTAGACAAGATCGGTAGTGTATTTTTTCTTTCAATTATGTTGTGCGCGAAATTTAATGATTTGAGAAGCGTATCTCTTTTGATTTGGAATTGCATTTTAATCACTTAAAATGATCGATTTAATCTCCTCGACATTCTTTCTAATTTCATCGTTATTTTGACAAATTCTATCTATGGTTTTTACTGCATGTATAACTGTAGTATGATCCCTGTTTGCAAATTTTCTTCCGATCTCTGGTAAAGATCTTGTTGTAAGTTTCTTGGCTAAAAACATGGCAATTTGCCTTGGTCTAGCTAATGGTCGAGATCTTCTTTGAGAGAGCATTTCTTGTAAATTAATACTGTAAAAATTTGATGTTACATTTTGTATTTTTTCAATAGTTATAATTTTACTACTTCTGTAAACATCTTTTAATATTATTTTACAATCATTTACATTAAGTTGCTTTTTACTCATTTTACTAAATGCTACAATTCTATTAAAAACACCAATGAGTTCTCTAATATTTGAGTTAGAATCTTTGGCAAGATACTCGATTACTTCTTCATTTAAATTTGGATATTCTTTAAAAGTATTTTCAAATTCAGTTATTTTCTTTTTTAAAATTTTAAGTTTTAATTCATAGTCTGGAGTACCAATATCAACTACCAATCCTCCTGACAGTCTAGATTTAATTCTATCTTGAACTCTGTCCAACTTATTAGGTGCTCGGTCAGAGGATATTATTATTTGTGAACTCTTATCAAATAAACTATTGAATGTATGAAAAAATTCTTCCTGTAATCCCTCTTTTCCTCTTATGAACTGAATATCATCTATTATGAATACATTAGCTTTCCTAAAAAAATCTTTAAAATTTACCATTTCATTCTTTTTTATAGACTTGATAAATTGATACATAAATCTCTCGGCTGAAATAAACATTACATTATTATTTTCTTGTAACTTTAAACCTATAGAATTTATTAGATGGGTTTTCCCAAGACCAACACCACCATAAATAAATAGTGGATTATACCTTGACAATTGAGTACATATTTTCTGTGCTGACACATAGGCAAGTTTATTGCTTTCGCCTAAAACAAAATTATCAAAATTCAAGTTTGGGTTAAGCCTATTATAATTAAGTACAGAGTCTTTAATATCTGAAATATTGCTATCTAATGTTTTTGAAAATATTGCTTTGTTATCTGATTTATCTTCCTGAATTTCAAACGCGATTCTATCAATACTCATTTTGTGTTTTTTTATTTCATCGAGAATTTTATCTGCATAACGTGAAGTAATCCAGTCTCTAAAAAATCTTGTTTGTACTCCTAAGATAACGTAGTGGTTATATTCTTTTAATAATTTTATATTTTTTAGCCAGCTTGAATAAATTTGCGATCCGAAATTCTCTTTTAAATTTTCTTGAACTTTTTCCCACTTTAAAAAATTTTCTTCAGATAAATTTTGTGTGTTTATTTTTAAAGATTTTTTATCCATGATTTTTCTTAAATGAGAGATTTTTTTATATCTTATTTTTTTTTAATTCAATGTCTGTGGGTTGTATTTGAAAAAAAAATAAAAAAAAATAATTAGGTTGTAGAATAATCGTTGAGATAGAAAAAAATGAAATTCAACTTTGAATGTAATTAATCTATATTTAGATATTAAAAAATTTTATTTTTAACAACTCTTAATTGTTGATTACAACTATTTCTTGAGATTTTTTATTTTATTGGAGATTCTTGATATTTTTCTTGATGCACTTTTCTTTTTGATTGAACCTTTTTTAGATGCCTTCGTCAGTTCGGACTGGAACTTTGGATAAAAGGTAAGGATTTCTTTTTTATCCCCCCTTTTAAGAAGCTCTTCCATTTTTTTCACTGATAGCTTGTATCTTCTCTTCCAGAATTTATTTAAAATAGTTTGTTTTTTTACCTTTTTTACTTTTCTGATAGCTGATTTCGTATTTGGCATGAGAGCAACATATATATCTTAGAAATATTTGGGTCAATATTTAATTATTTTGGCAAATTGAGCAGAAAAATGAGGAGCGGTTAGAAATATATATTTTTTTTATTAGCCCATTACATCCTCTTTTTTTACATTTACAACCCTCCCTGTTGTAAACCCTGAATTTTTGCTGGAATCTGCCTTTATGTCCTGTTATTCCCTTAAAATCTCTTATACTGGAACCACCAAATTTAATAGCTTCTTTTAAGATTTTTTTAATACTGACAGAAATTAAATTTATATTTTTAGCGTTTAACTTGTAAATTTTTTTTCGCGGATTAATTGAACTAAGATGAATTATCTCGTTCGCGTATATATTTCCAATTCCAGAGATGTACTTTTGATCCATTAAGAAATTTTTTATGTTTTTTTTAACTTTTGGAATTATTTTTTTTAAGTAGACTTTATTAAAACTATTGCTTAGAGGGTCGATACCTAAATTTTTTAAATGCGCACAGTTCCATAAATTCCTTTTTTTAAAGATTTTTACAAAACCAAATTTTCTGACATCGTTATATATTAGTATTTCCGATTTGTTAAAATTAAAAATAAAATGATTATGTTTTTTGTAAAAGTTTTGGTTGTAATAAAAACTTGTTTTAAAAACCCTATTTTTTTTAAAAATAAATATCTTACCAGTCATTCCAAGGTGCAGTAAAATTACATGGTGATTGCTTAGCTCTAAAAGTAGATATTTTGATTTTCTTTTTGTAGATATTACTTTTTGATTTTCAGCAAGAATTTTGAGCTTTTTATCGATTTTGTACCTTAAATTTTTGTTTAAAATCTCTATTTTTTTAATCTTTTTACCAATAATAAATTTTTGTAGTGATCTTCTAACAACTTCAACTTCAGGCAATTCTGGCATATAACTTTATAAAAAATGAAGAATATAAATCAATCAAAAAATAAACAAGTAGATGAGGTATTTAATACAGTTTCAAACAAATATGATCTGATGAACGACCTTATGTCACTGGGAATACATAGGGTGTGGAAAAAAAGACTAGTCAATTGGATGAATCCAAAAAAAGGTGACCGACTTATTGATGTCGCTTCTGGCACTGGAGATATCGCAAAGTTATATTTAGAAACAATACAGTTTCAAGGTGATGTTACATGTGTTGAGCCTAATAGAAAAATGTTTAGTCTTGGGAAAAAAAATTTGAAGCATTTGGAAGAAATTAAATGGGTTTGTTCTACCGCAGAAAAATTGCCTTTAAAAAGTGAGATGTTTGATTTTTATTGTGTAAGCTTTGGTATGAGAAATTTCTCAAATATTAATCATTCTTTAAAAGAAGCAAGAAGAGTTCTTAAAAGAGGTGGTAGAATATTATGTCTAGAGTTTTCGAAAGTTGAAAACGAAATGTTAAATACAATTTATAAATTTTATTCAAGATCTATTCCACAATTAGGAAAGTATATTACTGGAAAATCTGAGCCTTATGAGTATCTCATAGATAGTATTGAAAAGTTTCATAGCCAGGATGAGCTTCTAGAGATTTTTAAAAAAAATGGTTTTGAAAATGTTGAATATAGAAATCTTTCAGGGGGTATTGTTGCAATTCATTCGGGTTGGAAAATTTAATTATGTTCCTTAAAATTTTAAACTTATTAAAAATACTTAGAAAATTATCTACTTCTGGCGCTATAGAAGTTATTGATGAGATAAAGCCTTTGCCAAAACTTTTAAAATTTGTTTTTTTTATATTTTCATTTGGATCTCGTAATACTATAGAAAACTTAAATAAGTCTTCAGGAGAGAAGCTTTGTGCTGCATTGCAAGGTATGGGTACAACGTTTATTAAGCTGGGACAATTTTTAGGTACTCGCCCAGATATCATCGGAGAGGACATTGCAAAAGAATTAGAAAAATTACAGGATAAATTACCGGCATTTAGCACTTTAGAAGCTAAGAAAATATTAAAAAATCAAATAGGACAAAATTCTTTTTCAAAAATAATTTCTTTGGAAGAGCCAATAGCAGCGGCTTCAATCGCTCAAGTTCACTTTGCAAAAATTAAAATTGATGACCAAGAAAAAGAGCTGGCAATAAAAGTTTTAAGACCAAATATACATAAAATGGTTAATGAAGAATTAGATGCACTCATGTTCATCACTTATATAATCGAAAATATTTTTAAAAAAACAAAAAGACTCAAATTAGTTGAGATTATTTATTTATTAAAAGAAATTACAAACGTTGAAATGGATCTTAGATTTGAGGCTGCGGCAGCTAGTGAGCTTTATGAAAATACAAAAAATGACAGTTTTATCAAAGTTCCAAAAATTTATTGGGACTATACTTCAAAACAAACTTTAGCTTTAGACAAAGTAGACGCAATAAAAATAAGAGACTTAGAAAACCTAAAAAAATCAAATGTAGATCTCAAAAAATTATCAAGGAATTTAATTCAACTTTTTTTGAAGCAGGCAGTAAGAGATGGATTTTTTCATGCAGATATGCATCAAGGAAATTTGTTCGTAGATGTGGATGGTAATATTATTCCAATTGACTTTGGAATTATGGGTCGTTTAGATAAAAATAATAAAAAATATTTGGCAGAAATACTTTACGGTTTTATTCGAAGAGACTATAACAAAGTAGCACAAGTTCATTTTCTGGCAGGGCTTGTTCCTCAAAGCACATCTAAAGATGAACTTGCACAAGCTTTAAGGTCTATAGGAGAACCAATATTTGGTCAGAGCGTTAAGGATATTTCAGGTGGAAATTTACTTGCACAATTATTTGATATTACAGAGAAATTCAACATGGAAACTCAAACTCAATTACTTCTTTTACAAAAAACAATGGTTTCAGTTGAAGGAGTGGCAAGAAAGCTAAACCCAGATGCAAATATTTGGGAAATCTCTCGACCAATTTTAGAGGAATGGATTAAAAACGAAAAGGGGCCTGAGGCAAAAATAAAAAGAACAATCGAAATCTCTAGAGAAGTTTTTGAAAAAATTCCAGATTTGCCAGATGTTATGGATAAAGCTAATTTAGCGCTTCAAATGTTAGCTGAAGGTAAGCTCAATTTATATACTACCGGGAGTAAAAATCTTGAATTAGAAGAATTAAAAATGAAAAATATGCGAAACAATATGATTATAATATTTTTAGGTATTGTAATAGGGGCGTTTATAGTATTTTAATAAATTATGAGTCTTCAAAATAAAAAGATTTTAGTAATTATTGGTGGAGGTATTTCTGCTTACAAGTCTTTGGATTTAATAAGATTGTTGCTTAGAAGGAAATCATCGGTAAAGGTAGTTTTGACCAAAAGTGGAAGTAAGTTTGTTACGAAGTTATCTGTTTCTTCTTTGCTCAAAAATAAAATATTTGAGGAAACTTTTGATAATAAAAGTGGGGGTAAAATAGATCATATATCTTTATCTAGATGGGCTGATCTAGTTTTAGTTCTTCCAACTACTGCGAATTTTATATCTAAGCTAAGTAGAGGTAGCGCTGAGGATTTAGCTTCGACAATAATTTTAGCGTCTAATAAAGAAACATTTTTAGCCCCTGCGATGAATGTTAGAATGTGGTTGCACAAAGCAACACAAAAAAACCTGAAGTCTCTTATAGAGTATGGTTATAAATTTATTGGTCCAGAGGATGGTGCTATGGCATGTGGCGAATTTGGAACAGGAAAAATGTCAAGCCCAAGACAGATTTTATCTTTTTTAGAAAAATACTTTAAAAATAAAGACTATTTAAAAAAAAGAAAGATTAAAGCAGTTGTTACAACCGGTCCTACAAGAGAATATTTAGACCCTGTAAGGTATATTTCTAATGAGTCAAGTGGCAAACAAGGTTATGAAATAGCCATGGAATTATCCCGTTTGGGAATAAAAACTACCCTTATTTCGGGCCCTACTAATATTACATATAGTAAAAATGTCAAAGTTAAAAAAGTAAAGACTGGAAATCAAATGTTTGAGGTTGTTAAAAAAAGTTTGCCTGTCGATATAGCGGTTTGTACTGCTGCAGTCTCAGACTTCAAACCTTTAGTAACTAAAGTAAACAAAATTAAAAAGGAAATTAAATTAAATGAAATTAAAATTGAAAAAAATATTGATATATTAAATTTCCTTGGGAAAAGTAATAGACATAAGCCAAGGATATTGGTTGGTTTTAGTGCAGAAACACAAGATCTCATTAAAAATGCAAAAAAAAAAATGGAAGAAAAATTTTGCGATATAATGGTTGCTAATGATATTTCAAAATCAGATTATGGTTTTAATAAAGAGTTCAATAAAGTTATGATAATCGAAAAAAACGGTAAAATTGAAAAAATAAATAAAAGCTCAAAAAAATTTATAGCTTCGGTTATTGCTGAAAAAATCATAAAAACTTTTTTATTTAATGAAAAAACGATTAATTAAGTCCTCAGATTTTCAAAAATATTACAAGCAATTAATTCTAAAAAAAATTGGTGTTTCTGGTCAAAAAAAAATATTTAATGGAAAAGTATTGGTAATAGGTGCCGGAGGGCTTGGCTGCCCATTAATTTTGTATCTTGCATACTCAGGTTTAGGAAATTTGGGAATTGTTGATCATGATAAAATTGAACTTTCTAATTTAAGTAGACAGATACTTTTTACTAAAAAAGATATTGGAAAATATAAAACTCATGTATCAAAGAAAACAGCAAGAAAAATTAATAAAAATATAAATATTAAAACATTTACAAAAAAGTTGGACCGTTCAAATATTAACAAAATTGCAAAAAACTATCCTATAATTTGTGATGGTACAGATAATTTTGAAACCCGGCTCTTAATAAATGATTATTGTTTAAAAAATAAGAAAATATTAGTCTCTTCAGCTATAAGTAAATTTGATAGCCAACTTTTCTTTTTCGACTTTAGAAAAAAAACTCCTTGTTTTAGATGCTTTATGCCAGAGAGCCCACCTGGCAATCAAAACTGTGAAAGCGAAGGAATTATGACTACGCTAGCTGGTATTGCAGGATCAATGCAAGCAAACGAAGTGATAAAATCTATTTTGAATGTAAAAAATAATTTAAATGGGAATATTATAATGTTTAATGCGCTTAATACAGATTTTAGAAAAGTAAGATTGTCAAAAAATCCTAGTTGTACTAATAGTCACCTTCATGGGTAAATTAGCAATTTTTTTTCTAATTTTTTTTAATTTCAAAATGTCTTTTGCCCAGAGTGAGTATTACCTCACTTTGAGAAGCGATACAGTAAACCTACGACAAGGCCCATCATTTGACCATGCAATTAAATTTATATATAAAAAAAAATTTTTACCTGTTTTGGTAATTGATAAATCGTATAATTTTAGAAAAATAATTGATCATGAAAATAATTCAGGTTGGATACACATTTCACAGTTATCTAAAAAAAAAGCTGCATTGAATGATAGAGAGGATTCGATAATTTTTAGAAAGCCTTCTAAATACTCAACACCTATAGCTGTAGTTGAAAAAGGTAGATTATTTTTGGTAAAAAAATGTAGGAAAAATTGGTGTAAAATCGAAACTGGCAACTATTCTGGATGGATCGAAAAGCAAAATCTTAAAGGAAGGCTTTAGTTTCCTTTTTTTTTCATCACTTTTGAAGCCCAAAATTTATCTAAAAGAAAATACCATACTGAATTAGCTAATGGCTCTACAATAGCATCTGTTAATGCAATATAAAAAGATACATCTGCGACTAACATTAATACAGTAATTGCAATCGCAAAGTGACCAATTGTATAAACAATTGTTCTTAATATTGATCCTCTATTGGACGTGTAGATTTTCCTTGATGCGTTAAATATTCCCGAAGTTAATTCTGTCATTTTAGTTTAGTTTTTTTGAATTTGGTCTATCTGCATTCATAATTTTTGTCCAGATTTTAACAAAATCCTCTATAAATTTTTCCTTATTATCATCTTGAGCATAAACCTCGGCGTAAGATCTTAAAATTGAATTTGAGCCAAAAACAAGATCAGTTCTAGAGGCGGTGTACTTAACTTTATTAGTTTTGCGATCGACGATATCGTAAGAGTTTTTACTTTTTGGTATCCATGTATATTTCATATCCACCAAGTTAATAAAAAAATCATTTGTTAAAGCACCAACTTTATTTGTCAGTACTCCTTTATCTTTTGCTGACTCATGATTTGTTCCCAGTACTCTCATGCCCCCCACTAGACAGGTCATTTCTTGTGCGGTTAATCCCATCAAAGAAGCTCGTTCTAACAAAAGTTCCTCTGGCGTGGCGGAGTAATCAGCTTTTACATAGTTTCTGAAACCATCGTGTAAAGGTTCTAACCACTTAAAACTTTTTAACTCTGTTTGCTCTTGAGATGAGTCTCCTCTACCAGCGCTAAATGGAACTTTAACTTTGGAACCAACTTTCTTTATTGCTTTTTCAAGCCCAACGTTACCTGCGAGAATAATTGTATCTGACATAGTCGCTCCTGTTTTTTTTGCTATACTCTCAAGTACTTTTAAAACCTTTGAGAGTTTTTTTGGTTCGTTTGCTTCCCAATCCTTCATAGGCGCTAATCGAATTCTTGCGCCATTAGCTCCTCCTCTTTTGTCTGTTCTTCGATACGTTCTAGCACTGTCCCAAGCAATGGTAATTAAATCACCAATAGAAAAATTAGTAGCCGAAATCATTTTTTTTACTTTATTTACATTGTATTTCTTTTTTGGAGACGGAACATTTCCTTGCCAAAGCAGATCTTCTTTGGGTGCCCAAGGACCAATGTAATTTTCTTTATTACCCATTGTTCTATGTGTTAATTTAAACCAAGCACGCGCGAATGAGTCTTCAAAAAATTTTGGTTCTTTATAAAATCTTTCAGAAATTTTTCTGTACTCTGGGTCCATCGCCATCGCCATATCAGCATCAGTAAACATTAATCTAGCTTTTTTGTTGGGGTCTCCTAAATCTCTTGGCTTTTTATCTTCTTCAAGGTTAATAGGTTCCCATTGCCAAGCACCAGCTGGACTTTTTTTACTTTCCCATTTGTAGTTTAGTAAAAGATCTAAGTATTGATGATCCCATTTATCAGGGTTTGTTGTCCAAGCACCCTCGAGACCTGAAGTTATTTGATTAGCGCCTGTTCCATTTTTTTGATTCCATCCAAAACCTTGTTCATGAATATCAGCTCCAGCAGGTTCTGGACCTAAATTCTCTGGATTACCATTACCGTGAGCTCTACCAATAGAGTGGCCTCCGACTGTGAGGGCCGCAGTCTCTACATCATTCATTCCCATTCGGCCAAATGTTTCGCGCACATCCATTGCGGTTCTCACTGGATCAGGTTTTCCTTCAACTCCTTGAGGATTTACATAAACAAGTTGAAAATGAGATGCAGCAAGTGGAGCTTCGAGAGAAGAACGATCTTGTGGATCACCATACCTGTTAACTGCTAGTGGTTCTGTTTCTTTACCCCAATAAACATCTTTTTCAGGTTCCCATAAATCTTCTCTTCCAAACGAAAATCCAAAGGTTTTAAATCCAGCATGTTCATAAGCCATAGTTCCAGCAAGAACCATGAGGTCTGACCAGCTTAATTTATTTCCATATTTTTTTTTGATTGGCCAAAGAAGACGTCTGGCTTTATCTAAGTTTGTATTGTCTGGCCAGGAGTCCTGGGGGGAAAACCTATGAGATCCCACGTTAGGTCTTCCATCAAATTCTCTATAAGTTCCAACTTGGTGCCAAGTCAGTCTAACCATAAGGCCACTATAAGTTCCTAAATCTGCTGGCCACCATTCTTGGCTTTCGGTCATTAATTTTAGTAAATCTTTTTTGAGTGCTTTAAAATTTAATTTTTTTACCTCTTTCTTATAATTAAATTTTGGTAAAGGATTAGTTTTTGTGTCGTGTTGGTGTAAAATATCAAGATTAATACTATTTGGCCAAAGTCGCGAAGTGTTTGACTCCCCTGATTTGGTTACTCCTCCGTGCATCACGGGACATTTACCGTTTCCATTTTTTTTGAGTTCAGTGCTCATAATATAATTATTTTTAATCTTATAACTACTTTATAATTATTCTAAAGTATGTGTCAATACAACAAGATCTGATTTTGAGACTAATTATTATTTTCTAATCTTATTACAACTTCAACGTTTTTAATTTTCTTGCCTTTCGGGGCTTCTGGAAGTTTTTGAAAGGTAATTTTGTCGCTCTTAATATCGATCACTTTACCATTATCAAAGAAGTGATGATGCGATGTAATATTTGTGTCATAACATGAAGTGTTGTTTTCTAAAGAGAATTCTTTCAAATGTCCTGCACTTTTAAGTGCATGTACAGTGTTGTAAAAAGTTGCTGTAGAAATTTTTTTTTGCCTTTTTAAATTCATTGAGCTTTTTAATTCTTCAACAGTGAAATGAAATGTTTTTTTTCTATTGAAGAGGAATTTGCTTATTTCTACTCTTTGATTTGTGGGTCTGAGACCTGAAGATCTTAGTTTATCTATAAAAATCTTGTTTTTATTATTCATTTTTGTCATTAACTTACTGTATAATTTTACATTTTTATATATGATATTGCTAAAAACTCAAGCAATTGTTAACTTTTAAAATGAAACAAAAAAACAGTTACAACTACAATGAATTAATTGACTGCGCAAATGGTTCTCTTTTTGGAGAAGGAAATGCACGTTTACCGCTACCCCCAATGTTAATGTTTGATAGGATTACAGAAATAAAATCTGGGTTAGGTAAATTCAAAAAAGGATTCCTTAAAGCTGAGCTTGATATAAAAGATAAGTTGTGGTTTTTTGATTGTCATTTTAAAGGTGATCCGGTTATGCCAGGTTGTCTTGGTTTAGATGCTATGTGGCAATTGGTTGGATTTTATTTAGGATGGATAGGTGAACCGGGTAAAGGACGTGCTTTAGGTGTAAATTCTGTTAGGTTTACAGGTGAAGTTCTTAAAAATGTCAAAATGGCAACATATGAGGTTGATATGAAAAAAGTATTAAAAACAGATAGTGGAACTGTAGGATTTGCAGATGGTATTTTAAAAGCTGACGGTAAACAAATTTATACAGCAGAGAATTTAAAAGTAGGAGTTTATAAATAATGAAAAGAGTTGTTGTAACTGGGATCGGTATAGTTTCATGTTTGGGAAATAATCAGGATGAAGTGTATCAATCTCTTTTAAACTCAAAATCTGGAATTTCTTTTGCGGAAGAATATAAGGAGCATAATTTAAAAAGTAATATTCATGGAAAGCCAAATATTAAACTTCAAGATCATGTTGACAGAAAAGCTTTAAGATTTATGGGTAATGGATCAGCATATAATTATGTAGCTATGAAAGAAGCGATAGAAGACTCTGGTTTAGAGGAAAAAGATGTAAGTAACAACAATACAGGAATGGTGATGGGTTCCGGTGGTCCTTCAATAGAGAATGTAATCTTAGCGGCTGATAAAACACGTGAAAAAAATCCAAAAAAAATGGGACCATTTATTGTTCCAAGAACTATGGCAAGTACAGCTTCTGCCACATTAGCCGTGCCCTTTAAAATAAAGGGGGTTAATTATACTATTAGCTCAGCATGTGCAACAAGTGGTCATTGTATTGGAAATGGAATGGAACTTATTCAGTTTGGTAAACAAAAAATTATTTTTGCTGGTGGCAGTGACGAATTACACTTTGCAATGACTGCTATGTTTGATGCTATGACTGCTCTTTCATCTAAATATAATGATAGTCCTCAAAAAGCGTCGAGACCTTATGATAAAACAAGAGATGGATTTGTAATTGCAGGTGGAGCGGGAGTTTTAGTTCTTGAAGAGTTTGAGCATGCAAAATCAAGGGGCGCAAAAATTTATGCAGAATTAACTGGATATGGAGCTACATCTGATGGTTATGATATGGTTGCACCCTCAGGTGAAGGGGCAACAAGATGTATGAATTTAGCTTTGAATACATGTAGAAATAAGATTGACTATATAAATGCACATGGGACCTCTACTCCAGTTGGTGACATAACAGAATTAAATGCTATAAAAGGTGCCTTTAAAGATAGTATTCCAAAAATTAGCTCAACAAAATCACTTTCTGGTCATCCATTAGGTGCAGCCTCTGTTCACGAGGCTATCTATTCATTAATTATGATGAAAAACAATTTTATTGCGGCTTCTGTTAATGTTAATGAAATGGATGACGAGGCTAAAAATTTTCCAATAGTAACTAAAGTAGAAAAAAATGTTACTTTAAATTCTGTGATGTCAAATAGTTTTGGATTTGGCGGAACTAATGCAACTTTAATATTTGAAAAGGTTTAGTTAATGAGCTTGGTGAAGGGCAAAAAAGGTTTAATAATGGGAGTGGCTAACGATAGATCCATTGCTTGGGGGATAGCAAAAAAACTATCAGAAAGTGGGGCTGAGCTAGCTTTTACTTATTTAGGCGATGCTTTAAAAAAAAGGGTCACGCCTCTTGCAGAGTCTATAAATTCTAAGTTTCTATTGAATTGCAATGTAGAAAGTAAAGAAGATATTGTAAAAACATTTGAAGAAATAAAAACAAAATGGAGTCAACTAGATTTTGTAGTTCATGCAATTGCTTTTTCTGACCGGGCAGAACTAGCAGGTGAGTATATAAATACTTCTAGAGAAAACTTCACGAAAAGTATGCTTGTCTCATGTTTTTCGTTCACTGAAATTGCAAAAGAAGCATCAAAAATAATGAGTAATGGTTCCAGTATGCTTACCCTCACATATGAGTCTAATAAAGTAGTACCGAACTATAATGTTATGGGAGTATGTAAGGCAGCCTTGGAGTCCAGCGTTAAATACATAGCGAGAGATTTAGGTACAAAGGGAATTAGAGTGAATGCTATAAGTGCTGGTCCAATAAAAACGTTAGCAGCTTCTGCAATTGGGGATGCAAAATTTTTATATAAATGGAGTTCGGATCACTCTTTACTAAAGAGAAACGTAAATATAGAAGATGTGGGTAAATCTGCTTTATATTTGATTAGTGACCTTGCAGCAGGAGTTACTGGTGAAATTCATTATGTCGATGCAGGATATAATAAAGTAGGTATGCCAAATCCTAAAAATATTTCTTAAAAATAAATATAAAATGAAAAAATTTAATCAAAAATTTAAAGAAAAATTTAACAATTTTTTTGATTGGATTAAAGGTGCAGAACTAGTTGAACTCGATACGTGCGATATAAACGAAGATCCGGTCAGGCCAGAGCTAAGTATTAAGTTTAGGACAAGTTATGGACGTAAAATTTTTGGAGTAAAATACAAAAAAGAAATATGTGCCATCATGTGTTTCGGTTTTACAAATGAAATTCCAAAAACCATAGATGAGTTTGATTTAATGACTAAAGATGCTCATTTACAGAGTGCTTGGAGAGACCAAAGAGTTGGAAAAATAGCCATCGCTTATACAGTATGGTCTAAAAAAAAAGGAGGTGGAAAATTAATTGTTAAGGAAGTGTTTAAAAAAATTAAGAAATCTAATCATCTAAATAGATTGATCACTTTGTCTCCTTTAACGGATATGGCAAGAAATTTTCATTTACGAAATGGTGCAGAGGAACTAAGAGTAAATAAAGAAACACAAAATTTTGAATATAAAATTTAAATTATCAAGCAACGGCTTGCTTAATCGATAGTTTTACTTTTCCTCTGTCAAAACCTAAAACTTTAACTTTAACTTCATCGCCCTCTTTGACAACATCTCTAACCTTTGCAACTCTTTTCCCTGCAAGTTCAGATATATGAACTAAACCATCTTGTTTGCCTAAAAAGTTGACGAAAGCTCCAAATTCCATAATCTTAACGACTTTTCCTTTATATATTTTACCTACTTCAGGTTTTGCAGTTAAACTATTTATAAAATCAATTGCTTTTTTTCGAGAGTCCTCGTCGGGCGCAGCTATTGTAACTTCTCCATTATCTTTAACATCTACTTTTGCTCCTGAGGTCTCAACTATTTCTCTTATAGTTGCCCCACCTTTTCCTATTACTGTAGCTATATCTTTTTTTTCTACTTTTATTGTTTCCATTTTTGGTGTGTATTTACCGACTTCTTTTCTTGAAGATTTAATTGTCTTATTCATTTCATTCAAAATATGTACTCTCCCCTCTTTAGCCTGTCCAAGTGCTTGCTCCATGATTTCAAATGTTATCCCAGTAATCTTTATATCCATTTGCAAAGATGTAATTCCGTCTTTTGTACCTGCCACTTTAAAATCCATATCACCAAGATGGTCTTCGTCTCCTAGTATGTCTGATAAAATTGAAAATTTTTCTTTTTCCTTAATTAAACCCATTGCTATTCCAGCAACAGGTTGTGCTATTGGAACTGCTGCATCCATTAAAGCTAAAGAAGATCCACAAACAGTTGCCATTGATGAAGAACCATTAGACTCTGTTATTTCAGATACAATTCTTAAAGTATATGGAAAATTTTCTTTTTTTGGCAAAGAAGAATTTATTGCTCTCCAAGCTAATTTGCCGTGGCCAACTTCTCTTCTTCCTGTTCCAATTCTGCCAGTTTCTCCGACTGAAAATGGCGGAAAATTATAATGAAGCATAAATCTTTCTCTCTTTAAACCTTCTAAACTTTCAATTCTTTGTTCGTCATCAGATGTTCCAAGAGTTGCTGTCACTAGAGCTTGTGTTTCTCCTCTTGTAAATAAAGCTGACCCATGCACCCTCGGAAGAATTCCAACCTCACATTTTATTGGCCTTACATCCGATAAGCCTCTTCCGTCTATCCTTTTTTGACTCTTTAAAATTCTACTTCTAACTATGTCTTTCTCAAGGTTTTTAAGTTGTAACATGATTTCGTGTTCTAATAATTCCTCATCTCCTTCAAATAATGATTTACATTTATCACCAGCTAAACTTATTAATTCTGATCTCGTCTTTTTATCTTTTTCTGAAAATGCTTTCTCTAAATCTTTGGTAAGCTCTTTTTGAATTTTTTTTGCAACTTTACTATGATCTTTTTTTTCAATATCCCAAGGTTCTTTGGAACATTTTTTTACTAATTTTTCTATACCTTTAATTACAGGGGAAAAACTCTCATGACCAAATTTTACAGCATCAAGCATTTCTTTTTCGGTTAAACCTGAAGCTTCAGACTCTACCATCAATACAGCTTCTTTAGTTCCTGCAACAACTAAATCTAGTTTTGAATTCTCTAAGTCTTTTTTACTAGGATTTAAAACATACTTTCCATCTATAAATCCAACTCTTGAAGCTCCTATAGGCCCTTTAAAGGGTAATCCAGAAATTGATAAAGCGGCTGAAGATGCGATAATCGATAAAATATCCGACTCGTTTTCATTATCGTAGGAAAGTACAGTTGGCAATACTTGAACTTCATTTCTAAAATATTCTGGAAACAAAGGTCTTATTGGCCTATCAATCAATCTTGAAATTAAAGTTTCTGACTCCGTTGGTCTTGCTTCCCTTTTGAAATAACCACCGGGAATTTTTCCAGCAGCATAGTACTTTTCTTGATAATTTACTGATAGGGGAAAATAGTCAGTTTCAGGATTTACTTTTTTAGCCCCAACAACAGTTGCTATAACAACTGTTTCGCCCCAAGTGGCTATTATTGATCCATCTGCTTGGCGAGCAATTTTTCCTGTTTCTAAAGTAAGTTTTTTACCACCGAGATCTATATCTTCTTTAAATTGTTTAAACATTTATTTTCTTAAATTTAATTTTTTTAATATATCGTTATACATTTTTGGATCATTTCTGCTCAAATAAGTTAACAATCTCTTTCTTTGATTAACAGACTTTGTTAGGCCTCTAAAAGAGTGCTTGTCTTTTTTAAATTTTTTGAAATGCTCAGAAAGTTTATTAATCTTCTGACTCAAAATCCCAATTTGCACTGCAGTTGAACCCACATCTTTTTTGTGTATTGCTAAATCTTTAATGACTTCTTTTTTTAATTTCATTTTTATTTCTTTTAATTAATCTTTCAATTCTTTCAGCATAATCAAAGGATTTATCTCCAACAAAATATAATTTAGGTAGAAATTTAATATCTAACTTCTTTGACAATGCCTTTCTAACAAGATAAGAAAATTCGGTCAAGGTACTTACTACTTTATCTGTATCTTTGCCACCTAGCGGAATTACGTATGCCCGCGCTGATTTTAAATCTGAGCTCATTTTGACCTCAGTTATAGTTATTAAATTTGTATTAAGAGATGGTATCTTTGCCTCGTTTCTGAGAAAAATTCTCCCAAGACTCTGTTTTATTAATTCTCCAACTCTTAGTTTTCTATGGTTGGGCCCAAAATTTGAAGAATTTTTAATCATGTATTTCTCTCCTAATAACATCAACAGTGTAGGATTCTATAATATCTTTCTCCTTAAAATCAGCAAAATTTTTAAATGCTATACCGCACTCTAGTCCATTTTTAACCTCTTTAACTGCATTTTTTTCTCTAAAAATACTTGATATACTTCCTTCATGAACAACCTTGCCATCTCTAAGAATTCTTGCTTTAGAATTATTTTTTATTTCTCCCTCTGTTACTTTTGATCCCGCAACTTTGCCAGATTTTGATAATTTAAATATTTTTAGAATTTCAGCCATTCCCTCTACTTTTTCTTTTCTCTCTGGCTCTAATAATCCTGAAAGATTATTTTCCACAAATTCAATCGCTTTATAAATTATATTGAAAAACTCTATTCTAACTTTTTGCAATTCTGCTGACTTTTTAGCCTCTCTATTTGGTTTGATATTGTAACCAATAATTATTGCGTTTGAGGCTTTTGCTAAAGACACATCAGTTTCATTTATCATACCGATATCAAAAAGAATTATCTTAGGTTTTACTTCAGGATGTTCTATTTTGTTTATTGCATTTTTTAAAGCCTCACTTGACCCCTGTACATCAGATTTTAATATTATATTTAATTCTTTTTTTGTACTTCCTTTATCGAAAATATTTGTTTTTTCAGAAGATATGGATATTTTACTTTCGTTTACTCCTAATTTTTTAAAATCTATGATTTTTTTTGCTTCCTCTTCATTTTCGACTACTAAAAATTCATCTCCAGCTTGAGCCTTATCATTTAAACCAAGTATCTCAACTGGAAAAGAAGGATAGGCTGTATCGATATTTTTAGCGTTATGGTCAATCATTGCCCGGATTTTTCCGTATGTATTACCACATATAAAATGGTCACCTTTTTTTAATTCTCCATTTGTAACTAGAATTGTTGCAATAGGTCCTTTGCCCTTGTCAATTTTTGCCTCTAAAACCATGCCTCTAGCATTTCCAGTTTGCGAAGCTTTTAAATCTAATATCTCAGCTTGAAGAAGTATGCTTTCTTTCAATTTATCTAAATTTTTTTTATTTTTTGCTGAAACCTCAACAAATAAAGTATCTCCACTTAAACTTTCTGCAATTAGTTCGTAACGCATAAGTTCATTTTTGATTTTTTCGATATTGGCACTCGGTAAATCACATTTATTTATTGCAACTATGATTGGTACCTTGGCAGCTTTTGAGTGTTGAATGGCTTCTATGGTTTGAGGTTTAACACCATCGTCTGCAGCTATAACTAACACTACTATATCTGTAACTTTTGAGCCTCTAGCTCTCATCTCTGTAAAAGCAGCATGTCCCGGTGTATCTATAAATGTTATTAATTTATTTTTACCGCCAGAGACTTGGTATGCACCAATGTGTTGGGTTATACCACCGTGCTCACCTGAAACAACATTTGAACTTCTCAATGCATCTAACAGTGATGTTTTGCCGTGATCTACATGTCCCATTACTGTGACTATCGGAGGTCGAGTCTTGAGATTTTTTTGATCATTATTATTATTTGTTTCGAAATTTACTGAAGGAGTTTTTTCTATCACTGGATTGTGACCAAATTCCTTGACAATATATTCAGCTGTATCTTTATCTATTGTATGATTTATTGTTGCTTGAACACCCATATTCAATAGAAATTTTATTATACCGCTAGATTGTTCGGCCATTCTATTAGATAACTCTTGTATAGTTATTTTATTTGGAATATCTACATCTCTTATTACCTTTTTAAACTCTTTCTTGTCATCTTTTTTTAATTTTTTTTCTTTTTGCCTAGCTCTTTTAACAGATGCTAAACTTCTTTGTTTTATTTCAAACTCTTCAACATTCATCGCTCGAGAAATAGTAAGCTTTGACTCTCTTTTTATGTCTGAATTTCTTGTTTTTTCTGATCCTTTTGGTCTTGGTTTAAAAGAGTCTTTTGTATCGGTGTGAATAAACCTTTTTGTAGCTTGTTGTTCTGCAAATTTTCTTGAAAAATTCTTTCTGCTCGGCTTATCAGTTGGTTTTGAAAATCCTGGATTGCTTTTTTTGAAAAAGTTATTTTGTGGCTTTTTTTTATAAATATTGAAAGTTTTTTTTGTTGTTTCTTTTGCTGTTTGTGGAATTATTTTTTTTCCAGTACCACCAGATATTGTTAAAGTTTTTTTTTTATTTTTATTCTTTTCCATCGTATTTAATCACCAAAAACTATTTTTCTTGCTCCCATTATTAAGTTATCCGCTTCCTCTCTGGATAAAGCAAAGTCTTCCAGATAACCATTAATTCTAATTCTTCTACCTTTAATTTCATCAAATCCACCTATGAGTTCATCAGATGACAACTCTGCAAAATCTTTCAGTTTTTTTATATTTTTTTCTCCTAGGACTACGAGCATACCTTGCGTCATTCCCTCTAAATTAAGAAGTGCATCCTCTACTCCAAGATTTATTAGTTTTTTTGATATTTCTTCTTTTTGTTTTTCTAAACTCTCTTTTGCTCTTGAAATTAATTCTTTGGCTGTCTCTTCCTCAATGCCCTCTATTTTTGATATATCCTCAGGGTTTGACTGAGCAATTTCATCAATACTTTGTAGATTTTCTGATACAAGAAGCTGTCCAAGAGTTTCGTCGACTTCTAAATTCTTTACAAAATTCTCTGTTTTTTCTTTAAATTCAATCTGTCTTCTTTCTGAATCTTCTTTGTCAGTCAAAATATCAATTTCATAACCGATTAATTTAGACGCAAGTCTAACATTCTGTCCTCTTCGTCCTATAGCTTTACTTAGATTTTCCTCTGTTAGAATGACCTCTATTCTTTTGTTTTGTTCATCGATTAAAACTTTTTGGATTTCTGCTGGGGATAATGACTCGGCTACTAATGTTGGGAGATCCTCTGTCCATTTAATAATATCAATTTTTTCCCCTTGTAATTCATTAACCACTGTCTGAACACGGCTACCTCTCATACCGACACACGCTCCAACTGGATCTAATGATGAGTCTTTTGAATATACCAAGATTTTTGCTCGGCTTCCAGGATCTCTGGAAACAGACTTTACTTCTATAACTCCCTCGTAAATTTCCGGCACCTCTTGAAAAAATAATCTAGCTAAAAATTGTGGATGTGCACGAGATAAAAATATTTGGTGAGCTTTGGCATCTTGTTTTACATCAAAACAATAAGCTTTTACTCTGTCACCATTTTTTAATATTTCTCTTTGAATTAGTTCTTCTTTTCTTATTATTCCCTCAGCTCTACCTAAATCAACAATAACATTATTGTATTCCTGCCTTTTTATTACGCCACTTAAAATTTGTCCTTTTTTATCTTTGAAATCCTCATACTGTCTGCTCTTTTCCGCTTCTCTAACTCTCTGGGAAATAACCTGTTTTGCACTTTGTGCAGCTATTCTTCCAAAATCAACTTGGGGTAACTCTTCATATATTTTATCTCCAATTTTTAAAGTTTCATTCTGTTTAGGATCAGAATTGGCATCTTTCAATGAAATTTCTCTGGCGGGATCTTCGACTTTATCAACAATTGTTAAAACTTTTTGAATTTTGATAGACCCGCTTTTTCTATCTATTTGAGCTTCTATTTCGTTGTCTGATCCAAATTTACTGTATGCGGCTCTTTGAATTGCTGTTTCCATTGAGCTTAGGATAAGCTCTTTATCTATAGATTTTTCATTAGCTACAGCGTCTACAACTCTTAAAAGCTCTTGTTTGTCTAAACCTCTATTTAACATTCTTGTTTTCTTTTCTCATAAAAAAAAATGGGCAAAAGCCCATTTTGATTTTCAGGTAACTTATTGTCTTAATAATTTAAATTTAGATAGTTTTCAAGAATTACTTTTGAAAAATTGATATTTTATCAGTTTTTTCCCAAGAAAAACTACCTTTGGAGTCTGGTTTTCTTCCAAAATGCCCGTAAGCTGCAGTACACTCGTAAATAGGCCTGTTTAAAGATAACATTTCTCTAATACCTCTTGGGCTTAAATCAAAATTACTTTTTATTAAATTTTCTACATGTTTTTCCTTTTCCTCGTCTCCATCAAAAAGATTTATATAAATTGAAAGAGGTTTAGAAACTCCTATCGCATAAGATAACTGGATTAAGCATTTATTTGCAATTTTAGAAGCCACGACATTTTTTGCAACATATCTTGCGGCATATGCGGCCGATCTATCAACTTTACTTGGATCCTTTCCAGAAAAAGCTCCTCCTCCGTGTGGGGCTGCTCCACCATAAGTATCAACGATTATTTTTCTTCCTGTTAAACCACTATCGCCATCAGGTCCACCAATAATAAATTGGCCTGTCGGGTTTACATAAAATTCATCCTCTTTTAATCCTGAGAGTAAATTTTTTGGAATTGCTTTTTCGAGGTATGGTCTTACAATTTCCTTAACTTGTAATTGATTAACCTTTGAAGAATGTTGGGTTGAGATAACTACAGATGTAACTTTTATTGGTTTACCGTTTTCATATTGCATTGTTACTTGGCTTTTTGAGTCAGGCTCTAGTTTATCAGCAATCCCTTTTTTTCTATCTTTTGCCATTAACTCTAAAATTTTATGAGAATAATAAATTGGAGCTGGCATTAAAACATCTGTTTCATCACAAGCGTAGCCAAACATGATACCTTGGTCCCCCGCTCCTTCGTCCTTATTTCCTTTAGAGTCAACTCCCATTGCTATGTCAGATGATTGCGAGTGAAGATAGGTATCTATATCACAGTTTTTCCAGTGAAAGCCTTTCTGTTCATATCCTATATCTTTTATACAGCTTCGAACTTTTTCAATTATTTCATCTTTTTTTATTTCAGGACCTCTAGTTTCACCTGCTAGGACTACTTTATTCGTAGTTGTAAGAGTCTCACATGCAACTCTAGAGTAGGGGTCATTTGATAAATAGGTGTCTACTACCATATCTGAAATCCTATCACATACTTTATCTGGATGACCTTCAGATACTGACTCGCTTGTAAAAAAGTATTTTTTTAACATAATTAAAACTTTAATTTACGTAATACAAAGAATGTGAGAACATATGTAATTAAAAGCAAGAAAAATATCAAACTTTTTTTATACTTATTATTTAAAGGTTTAAGGGCAGGTATTTCAAGCTCGATATTACCAGCCTCATTTGGCTCCAGGGATTTAATAATTTTTCCATTCGGATCAATAAAAACAGTTTTACCTTTATTAGCAGACCTAACTAAAAATTTTTTTGACTCAATTGCCCTAAAAACTGCTTTCGCAAAATGCTGATGCGGTCCTATTGTCTCCCCAAACCAAGCATCTTCTGAAATATTTATTATAAAATTAAAATTACTTAAATTTTCTTGTACAATACTTGGAAAAATTATTTCATAACATATAAGAGGTAAAAAATTAAATTTATTGCCGTGAAAGTTAATTTCTATAATTGGGCTACTAATGCCACTTGAATATGACGAGTAGCCAGGTGTAATTTTTTTAAGACCAAATTTATTTAAAATATTTTCCATAGGTATGAATTCACCAAACGGTACAAGTTTTTTTTTGTCGTACTGTGAAATAATATTTAAGTTGTTATCTACCAAAATCATACTATTAAAATACATCTCTTTATGAGTAATTTTTGATGTATTTGATCCAAATATTATCAGGTGATTTTTAGAAAAATTTTTTTTAAAAAGCTCTCTAACTTTTTGATTTAGCTTAATACTAGAAAAACTTTCACCAACGAAGATTCCTTCCGGCCAAACGAAAATAGTTTTTTTTTCTTTATTTGGTTCACTTAACTTAATTAATCTTGACGTAACCTTGATAGGATCTTTAAACTCAGATAGTTCTATTCCGGCTGTAACAACTTTAAAATTGATTTTTTTTTGATTATTTCCAAAATCTATTTTTTCATTATTTATTTTAAATGATCCATAAAAATAATTTGAAAAAATTAATATTAAAATCAAACTTAAAGAAACAAATCTATTAGGTTTTTTAAAGAATATTAATGAGGGAGAGAAAAAAAAAGTTATAAAAATTAAATTTAGTGAAAAGAAACCTAAATTATTAATTAATTGTACATTTTCAATAGAAGATGAAAAACTATAAATCCAAATATTCCATGGGAACCCATTAAAAATTATACTTCTAATAAAATCTGATAAACCAAAAAAAAAGCTTATGACAAGAATTGATGAGGGCTTTTCTTCAATAAAAGATCCTGTAAGAATTATTGGTAAAGAAAAAAAAAGTGACAAAAAAATAGGAATCAAAAATAAACCAAATGGTATAAAAATTTTAAATGACTCATCAAAAGTCATTGCATTTACAATCCAATACAAACCAAAAAAAAAGTATCCAAAACCAAACGAAGTGCCTAAATAAAATAAATTTTTTATGAATGGCTTTTTTCTATAAGTACTTTTTGATTTTTTTTTTACATAAAGTATAAGCCAAAATAGTGAGGGTAATAATAAAAAATTTAGAAAAAATAAATTAAATGGTTGAAAGCTCAAAACAGAAAAACCTCCTAAAAAAATAGGGAATAAAAATAAAATAAAAAATCTTTTATTAAAAAAATTTATCATTTTAAAATTTGGTTAAAATATTGGTTTCTAATTTGTTCATTTTATTAAAGTCTTTATTTTTTGAATGTCTGTAACCGATTAAGTGAAGAAGACCATGAACCCAAAGTCTATCAAAATCTTTTTTAAAATTTTCTTTACTTGAATTTTTAATTTTATAATGATTTAAAATTATATCTCCTAAATATATATTTTTATTTAACTTAATTATCTTTTTTAATTCTTCTCGTTTATAAAATGGAAAAGACAAAACGTCAGTAGCTTTATTTTTCCCTCTAAATTTTTTATTAAGTTTTTTTATATCTTTATTACCTGATATTAAGACTGAAAAAATTATATTTTTACCCCTTAGCAAAGGTATTAGATATTTTATCTTGTTAATTTTTTTTTTTATATATCTCTCTGGAGTGGCGATATACTTTTTAAATCTTTTCTCTTGAACAAGTACATCAACTTTTATCATCAATTTTTTTTTGATAAGCTTTAACTATTTTAGCGACTAGAGGATGTCTAGCAACATCGTTATGGTCGAATTCTACAAATCTAACTTCTTTTACATCCTTAAGTATTTGTTTTGTCTTAAGTAATCCAGAGTCGTTTTTATTTATTAAGTCAATTTGCGACGGGTCGCCATTAACAACTAACTTTGAGTTTTCCCCTATCCTCGTAAGAAACATTTTTATCTGGGTAGTAGAAGCGTTCTGGGCCTCATCGAGAATTGCAAATGAATTTTTTAAAGTTCTTCCTCTCATGAATGCTAATGGAGCTATTTCTATTTCTCCACTTTCAATTTTTTTTTGAATTTTATCAAATCCAAATAAATCATAAAGTGCATCGTAAAGTGGTCGTAGGTATGGATCTACTTTGTCTTTCATGTCCCCTGGAAGAAAACCTAGTCTTTCGCCTGCCTCTACTGCTGGTCTCGATAGAATTACTCTTTCTATTTTTTTTTCCATTAGCATTTTAACTGCTACTGAAACTGCTAAATAGCTTTTTCCAGTACCCGCTGGACCTAAAGAAATAGTAATTTTTTCATTTAATAGTGAATCTAAATACTCAGATTGTTTTTTGGATCTTGGAACAACTGATCTTTTTGGTGTTTTAATTATTTGTCCTAGCGGCCTTATGTTGTTTTTATTTTTTTCCTCTATACTAGACATATAATTTTTTGCTGAATAAATTATATCATCTTTTTCAATTGAATTGGTAACGATAAATTTGTTTGCTAAATACTTAATAGACTCTAATATATTTAAAATAGATTCTTTATCTCCCTTTGCTGTAATTGAATTGCCCCTAAAAAAAAGTTGAGTATTAGTTAATTTTTCAAGCTCATTCAAATTATTATTAAATTCACCAACTACTGCCATAAGCATTTTATTGTCAAAAATCTTTATATTAAGAGTTTTACTATCTATTTTTTTTATTAGAATTTGTTTTTCTAAATTTTTTGCCTCAAGCATTATGCGGCCACCTCTTTTTTAAGATTCTTTTTAAACCCATAAAGACCATTATGATTACTAGCTGTTATTTCAACATCGATAACATTTCCAATGTCTTGGTCTTTAGCCTCTACAATAACCGGTGTTAAATCAATAGTTCTTCCAAAAAAGTTTTTTTGATTTTTTAGTCTATTTTCTATAAGTACTTTTTTAATTTTTCTTATACTTTTCATATTTTTCCTTTTTTGAATTTTTTGTAGTAAGCTTTGTATAATAATTAATCTTTTTTTTTGTAATTTTTCATCAATAGACTGAAAATTTGAAGCTGGTGTTCCAGGCCTTTTATTATAAATAAACGAGAAAGAATTTACAAAATTTACTTTTTTAATTAAGTCTAATGTATCCTCAAAATCTTTATCTGTTTCTCCTGGGTAGCCTACTATAAAGTCACTTGAAAATTCCATATTTGGTAAAATTTCTCTCATTTTTTTAATTATTGATAAATATTTTTCTCGAGTGTATTTGCGATTCATTTTTTTCAAAATTTTATTTGATCCGCTTTGTACTGGTAGATGTAAAAAAGGCATTAGTTTGTTTACGTTTTTATAACAATTTATCAAATCTTCCGTCATATCTTTAGGGTGGGAGGTTGTGTATCTTATTCTTTTAATTCCTTCTATTTTGTTTAGTCTGTTGATCAGGTTAGATAATTTAAAAAAATTTTCCTCAGTTTTAAAATTATACGCATTAACATTCTGTCCAAGCAATACTATTTCCTTAGCGCCATTTAAAACTAATTGTTTTGCCTCATTTATTATTTCCTCTGGTGATCTAGAATATTCTGCGCCTCTTGTGTAAGGAACTACACAAAAACTACAAAATTTATCGCAACCTTCCTGAATTGTTATAAAAGAAGAAACTTTGGAATTTGAATTTTCTAGAGTATTTAGCTCATCAAATTTTTCTATTACATCAAAATCAGTAAAGTTGACCTGTTTTATTTTGCTTTCAAGGTCATTTATCACTTTTGGTATATTTTGATAAGACTGAGGCCCTATAACTGCATCAATATATTTTTCTCTTTTAAGCATTTCGTCATTTTCTGCTTGGGCTACACAACCAGTTATTAGTACTAATGGTTTTTTTTTATGTCTATACTTTTTCTTTAATCTTCCAATATCATGATAAACTTTTTCTGTAGCTTTTTCTCTTATGTGGCATGTATTTAGAATATAACAATCTGTATCATTAAGATCTTCTGTTTTTATATAACCATTCTTTTTAACTAAATCGGAAATACGATTACTATCGTATTCGTTCATCTGACAACCAAAAGTTTTAATGAAAAATTTTCTAGACAAATTATTAATTCTTTTTAATTTTAGTTCCGTAAAGTTCTAATTTATGATCAACTAATTTATAACCTAATTTTTGAGCAATTTTTTTTTGAAGTTCTTCAACATCCTTATCGATAAATTCGACTATTTCTCCATTGTTTATGTCAATTAAGTGATTGTGATGTTCCTCTGTAGTAGGTTCATATCTAGATTTACCTTCTTTAAAATCGTGTCTAATTAATATTCCTGACTCTTCAAAAAGTTTAATTGTTCTGTAAACAGTCGCTATACTTATTTTTTTATCAATTAATGTTGCGCGCTTATGCAATTCATCTACATCCGGATGATCTTTGGAGCCGTAAGTTTCTTTTGAGTCTGATATAACCTTGGCGATTATTCTCCTTTGATCGGTAAGTCTCACACCTTTTTCTTTACATTTTTCTTCTATTTTGCTCATTATATTCTTTAATTTAACTTAAATATACCGGTTTAATCAAATTATTTTCTATTAAATTTTTCTTAATTAATAATTCAATATTTTTAAGGTTAAATTCCTCCAAATCTGCGTCTTTATATCCAAAAAGTTTTGCTCCTTTAGATATTTTTATGCCTTTTCCTATAGCTAAAGAAATTCTTATTCCAGAAAAACTACCTGGTCCAATATTCACAATTACAGAGAAGTTTTTATCAATATTAACTTTTTTTTTTCTTAAAAATTCAGATACCTTGTTCACAATAGAATGTTTATTTCCCTGATTTTTTTTAAATTTTTTAATAAAGAAATTGCTATTTGATCTTAAAGCAATATAATTATTTTCACCTGTGAAATTAATAACTAAAAAATCTTTAATCATTTACCTACTATTTATTTTTTTTATAATACCTCAAAATTTATACGCATCAAAAGAAAGATACGAAGATCGTGGTATTATTTCTATAATGTACCATCGATTTGAAGAAAACAAGTATCCTTCAACAAATATAAGGATAAAAGACTTTAGGTCACATTTAAATATTATAAAAAAATCAAATTTCCAATTTATTTCTTACGAAGAATTCAAAAAATTTATTAAACTTAAGGATAACTCAAAAAAAGTCCTGCTTACGATTGATGACGGTTTTTCATCATTTTATAGAAACGCCTGGCCAATTTTAAAAAAAGAAAAAATACCTTTTATAATTTTCGTAAATACTGAAAGTATAGGTTCGTCTGGTTACATGAATTGGGATGAACTTAAGGAAATTTCAAAATATGATTTTGTACATATTGGAAATCATAGTCATTCTCATGAATATCTTGTGGAAGAAAGTGACGAAACAATCGAAAAAGATTTAAAAATCTCAATGGAACTTTTCAAAGAAAAACTCAACCACGAAACACTATTTTTTGCATATCCTTTTGGAGAATACAAAAATTCATTCAAAAAAATAGTAAAAGACTTAGGTTTTGAGTATGCCTTTGGCCAACATTCAGGTGTCATTGATATAACAAAAGATAGATATGAGCTTCCAAGATTTCCGATTAATGAAAAGTATGGAGAAATAAAAAGATTTGAACGATTGCTTAAAACAATTCCCTTTCCATATAAAAAAATTTTGCCAGATGAAAAATATTTAGATAAAAAAAATAACCCACCCGAAGTAAAGATTATTTTTTTTGATGATGGCCCTAATATTAAAAATATTAGCTGCTACTCAAATGAACAAAATAAATGGAGAAAATCAAAATTGGAATTTATAAGTAATAGTGAATTAAAAATAGTCTTAGATGGTAAATTTACTACTGAAAGAGGTAGGATTAATTGTTCATTGAGAGAGAGTGATGGTAATTGGCGATGGCTGGGAATGCAGTTCGTTATTTCAGATTTATAAAACTAATGAGGAGTCTTTATTTGTGTTCATTAGGATTGCATTATCAAAATCGGTTAGTTTATTTTGAGATATAATATTTTTTAGAGTTTTAACATATTCTTTACCGGTTGCAGCATAACTTTCCAAATAAATAACTAGATCCAATCCAGATATTTTTTTATTATTTTTTCTTAAATCTGCTCTTTTACTTCTGAAATCTGAGTAAGCTTTATGAGTATTTAAATTTCTTTGATAAGCAACTATTGAAGATCTCAGCATGGGAAACTTTAATATTTTATGACCTTTGCCTTCGCTATCTTTTGGTTTTATTCCATCTTTTCCGTATGTCCATTGACCAAACATAGCGTTGCCCTCTAAAGCAAATCTTGAAGTGCCCCAACCACTCTCTTTTGCTGCTTGAGCTAATGCTAATGAAACAGGTATTTTATCCATTCGCAATTTCAATTCTGCTATATCTTCGTTTTTAATCTGATAATCTTCATAACGTCTTTTAAGCCAACGCTTTTCTCCCATTGAATTCACTGGTTTTGCCAAAATTTTAAAAAGTTTTTTTCTATTCTCTAAAATTTTATTATTTTCATCAATTATCAAAGGTAAAATTATTTTAATAAAAGTATCCTTTTTTTTTGAGTTACTCTTTATATTTTTAAGATCTGGAGGAAGCTTAGAAAGATACACAGGTTTAACGCTTTGACCTAGTCTAATCCTATCTAAATCATACTTTAAGTTTTCAAATAAGTTCAGAGTTATTCTAGTATCTAGACTAATCTTATTATCTTTTTCCACATTTTTATTTTTAGAATTATTCTCTAATGGAAATTTTTCATTCGTTTTGTATTCTTTTGCTACGTAAGTGAACTTTATTTGATTTGCAATAGTTTTAACATAAGGTTTGATGCTTACAATGCTCACAAGAAAAATAATCAAAGAACATGTGATTAATAAGTTTGTTAAAACCTGTTCTTTAAACTTAATTTCTGCGACGCGTTTTTTACTGTAACCCTGTTCGGGTAATCTTACTTTATTTTTAAGCAAAATTAATTCAATCTGTGATGTAGTTAATTTTTTTTTTGAATTTATGTATGACTTTATTTCCTGAATTTTATAGAGTTTAGATAATTCTATTAATTGATCTCTATAAGGTACGTTTTTTTTCATTTACAATTTAGATTGCTTCTACAGATTCCACGCCTTGCACATAATGTTTTAAAAGATTCTGAACCCCTTTTTTTAAAGTCATCATAGAACTTGGGCAACCAGAACAACTACCTTTTAGTTTAACTTTAACAACTCCTTTTTCAAACGAAACGAATTCTATATCTCCTCCGTCCCTTGCGACCGCTGGTTTAATCTTTGTCTCTAAAACTTCGTTTATTTGATTTACAATTTCATTGCTACTTTTTTTAATTTCTAATTTTTTATTTTCTATTGTATCTTTAATTAAAATTGGCTTTTTGTAAGTTTGAAAATAATCGTTTAGGTGCGAAATTATAGACGGTTTAATATTTTCCCAATTCGCATTTTCCTCTTTTTTTACACTTAAAAAATTATCTGATAACAATACTAGTTCAACACCATCAATGTTTAATATGGTCTTTACAAAATTGTTGTTAACTTCGGACATTTTGGCTTTTTGAAATTCTTTGGTTCCAACTTCAGAAACAACATTTTCTGATAGAAATTTTAATGCATTAGGGTTAGGGGTATTTTCAATTTGAATCATATTTAATTTTAACACAACGTTAAATTAATTGACAATTATATTGTCACACAAAACCCACGATTTCTTTTACTTCTTTGAGGTTTTTTTCAGCAATAGAACTGGCTTTAGTAGTTCCTTCTTTTAAAATATTTAATAAATAAGTTTTATCTTTTTTTAAACTATTTATTTTTTTTTCCAATTGGACAAATCGTTGAAATAATTACATCAGATAACTCATTTTTAAATTTAGAAAAATCCTTCCCTTCCATCAATTTCAAAGTATTTTCTAATTTTGAATTAGTTAAAAAAGAATAAATGTTTAAAAGGTTTAAGGCCTCAGGTCTGTTTTTTAAATCTAATAAATTTCCAGGAATTGGTAGGGAATCTGTTTTTGCCTTTTTAATTTTTTTTTTAATTTCGTCCTCGCTATCATCAAGACCTATTCTTGAGTATTCTGAGTCATCAGATTTACTCATCTTTTTTTTTCCATCCCTTAAACTCATAACTCTTGAAATATTTTTTTGTATTAAGGGTTCGGGCAATGGAAAAAAATTTGAATTATTAAAATCATTATTGAACTTTTGTGCAATATCTCTTGCGAGTTCTAAATGTTGCTTTTGATCATCACCCACCGGAACATGAGTTGCTTTATACAAAAGTATATCTGCCGCCATCAAATTTGGATAGATATATAATCCTACACTGGCATTTTCTTTATTTGAGCCAGCCTTTTCCTTAAATTGCGTCATTCTATTCATCCAACCAACTCTAGCTATGCAGTTAAGGATCCAAGCTAACTCGCTATGTCCACTAACAGAAGATTGATTAAAAATTATACTCTTTTTAAAATCTAAACCACATGCAAGAAAACCTGCGGTGGTCTCTAAAATGTTATCCCGAAGTTCACTTGGTTTTTTAAATACAGTTATCGCGTGGAGATCTACTACACAATAAATACTCGTCATTTTTGTTTGTAAATCTACAAAATTTTTCATAGCTCCTAAATAATTTCCTAAATGCAAGCTGCCGGTCGGCTGAACTCCTGAGAAGACAATGTCATTATGTTTTATACTCATTTAAATTTATAGCTTTTTAAGTTTAATACTCCCAAAAGATTTGTTGTAATAAGATAAACACCTGCTGATAAACCTACCACAATTAATAAATAAATTAATTTAAAATTATAACTATATTCAAACTTATCCTCAAAATAATCTAAACTAAAATATAGGCAAAAACACATTAAGATTACAGCAAAGGAAATTTTTAAAAGATTTTTTAATAATTTATTTTCAAAATTAATAAATTTTTTTCTGTTTAATGAATAGAAATAAATAATAACAATTATCCAAGTAGAGATCGATGTTGCTATTGGTATTATTATAAAACCATATTTTTTGAATAAAGATACGCTTATAAGTATGTTAATTATCATACCTATAAAAGATATATAAAATGGAGATTTTGTATTATCTCTAGCAAAATAAAAATTTGATAAAACTTTGACCAAAGCAAAAGCTGGAACTCCTAATGCAAAATATTTTATTGCTAAAGATGTATTGATAATATCTTTGGCATCAAAAGATCCATAACCAAATAGAGAACTTGTTATTTGATTAGAAGCAATTAACAATCCGAATGTAGCTGGCAACGAAAGAAGTAGCGATAATTCCATTGATTTATTTTGAATAATATTTACAGAATTTTGATCATTTAATTTTATACTTTTTGAGAGACTTGGGAGAACAACCGTCCCTACTGCTATACCAGCTATTGCTAAATTAATTTGATAAACTCTATCGGCATAATAAAGATAAGATACTGCGCCAGATTGAAATGATGCAATGATAGTTCCAATAAGTATATTTATTTGTGTAATACCAGATGAGAAAATACTTGGCATAAGTTTTTTAAAAAAGTTTTTTAAGCTTTTTTCAATTTTAAAAAAAAATTTTATTGAAGGAAAATAAAATTTTTTAGTAAAAATGAATAAAATTATTAATTGAAATATACCTGATAAAGTTACCCCGATTGATAAATTTCTTGCAAAATTTTGGTTTAAATAAAAAGATAATACCATCGATAAAATTAATATTAAATTAAGAATAATTGGAGCAGCTGCGGCAACAGCAAACTTATTGTTTGTGTTTAATATTCCTGCAAGCATTGAGGACAAACATACAAAAAGAAGGAAGGGAAAAGTTATTCTTGTAAATTCAGTAGCTAAACTAAATTTTTCAGGACTATCATAAAAACCCGGGGCAATAAGGTAAACTAGAAAAGGAGCGAATATCTCTACAAGTAAAATTAAAAAAAATAGAACAAATAGTAGAAGACTGAATACCTCGTCAGCAAACTTTTTTCCATCTTTTTCACCTTTGAGTTTTTCTTGAGAGTAGCTTGGAATAAACGCTGCGTTAAATGTGCCTTCGGCAAATAATCTCCTAAAAGTATTTGGAATTCTAAAAGCTACAAAAAATGCATCAGCAAAAACACTCGTACCCAAAAAGATGGCTATTAAAATGTCCCTGATATAGCCTAAAACTCTACTTAACAAAGTATAAAAACTAAAAACCGACGTTGAAGTCAATAAATTCATAATTAGGCCAAAATTATTAGTGATTAAATGTCATTTATATTACATACTCAAATTTTAATGACAAAAAAATCAAAAATTGATCATTACACTGATAAAGAGGCATTAGACTTTCATAATAAAGGAAAGTCTGGCAAAATTGAGATTGTTTCCTCGAAATCTTTAACAACTAAAAGAGACCTTTCTTTAGCCTATTCTCCCGGCGTTGCAGTCCCAGTTATGGAAATTTCTAAAAATCCTGATGCAGCATATGAATATACAAGTAAAGGAAACCTGGTAGCAGTCATAAGTAATGGTTCAGCAATTTTAGGTCTTGGGGATTTAGGGGCTCTTGCGTCTAAACCTGTGATGGAGGGTAAAGCTGTTTTATTTAAACGTTTTGCAGATATAGATGCAATTGATATTGAGATAGATAATAAAAATTCTGATGAAATAATAAAATGTATACAGAATATTGGAAATAGTTTTGGGGGTATAAACTTAGAAGATATTGCTGCTCCAGATTGTTTTATAATTGAACGAAAATTAAGAGAAACTTTAGATATACCTATATTTCATGACGATCAACATGGTACAGCAATTATAACCTGCGCAGCACTTATTAATGCTCTAGATTTGTCTAATAAAAAACCTGGTGATGTTAAAATAGTCATCAATGGTGCGGGTGCTTCTGCATTGGCGTGTGCAAATCTTTTTAAAAGCATAGGTATTAAAACACAAAATATAATAATGCTTGATAGAAAAGGAGTAATTTATAAAGGAAGAGATAATGTAGATCAATTTAAGTCAGCGTATGCTGTTGAAACTAAACTCAGAAATCTTAAAGAGGCGATTAAAGGTGCAGATATTTTTTTAGGTTTGTCGGCAAAGAATGTTTTAGATAAAGAGATGGTAAAGTCCATGGCAAAAAATCCAATAATATTCGCTTGTGCTAATCCTGACCCAGAAATAAAACCAGAGTTAGTAGACGAGGTAAGATCAGACGCAATAGTCGCGACTGGTAGATCAGACTATCCAAACCAAGTAAATAACTTAATTGGGTTTCCGTATATATTTCGAGGAGCTTTAGATGTTAGAGCAAAGGAAATTAATGAAGAAATGAAAATAGCTGCTGCAAAATCTATAGCCGCGTTAGCAAGAGAAGAAGTTCCCGATGAAGTAGTAAACGCTTACGGTGGAGAAAGGCCACATTATGGTAAAGAATACATTATTCCATCTACTTTTGATCCTAGATTAATTAGTAGAATACCTGCTGCTGTTGCCGACGCTGCTATGAAAAGTGGTGTTGCTAGAAAAAAAATTTTAGATATAGAAGCTTATAAAGATCAATTGGCAAATAGACTTGATCCATCGATGAGTATAATGCAGGGAATAAATTCTCAGGTTAAGAAAAGACCTAAAAAAGTTGTCTTTGCAGAAGGCGAAGATGAAAATATGCTTAAAGCTGCTGTTGCTTTTAAAAATAGCCGGTTAGGAACTCCGGTTGTAATTGGGAACGAAAAAAGAGTGAAGGAGCAATTAAAAGAAATAGGTCTTGATGAGAATTACAAAATAAATATTGTAAATTCTACAGATAAAGAAAAAAGAGAGAGATATTCTAAAAATTTATATTCAAAATTACAAAGAAAAGGTCTTTTAGAGAGAGATGTCGATCGAATGATAAGAAATGATAGAGTAATATGGGGATCGTCGATGGTCGAATGTGGTGATGCTGATGCCATGGTGACAGGTAATATCAGACACTACGCCGCTTCTATAGAAAGTTTAAATAAAGTTGTAGATGCTCGTCCTGGAGAAATTTTATTTGGTCTTAACATGCTAGTCACTCCGAAAAAAACTGTATTTATTGCTGATACCCAAGTAAATGACTTTCCATCCTCAAAAGATCTTATAAAGATTGCAATGTCTAGTGTTAGAGTTGCTAAATTGTTTGGTTTTGATCCTAAAGTAGCTTTCTTATCCCACTCTACTTTTGGCAAACCAACATCTAGAAACACCAAGCACGTGCGTGAGGCTATTGAGACTTTAAAAAAAACAGGTGTAGATTTTGATTTTGATGGTGAAATGCAGCCTGATGTAGCTTTAAACCCTAAATATAAAGAAACATATCCTTTTTCTAAAATTGTAGGAAGTGCAAATATTTTAATAATGCCCGCTCTACACAGCGCAGCCATCTCAACAAAATTAATGAAGACTTTAGGTGGCGCAAAAATTATTGGCCCTTTGTTGATTGGACTAGGTTTACCAATAGAAATTGCTCCCTTAAGATCTTCGCCTAATGATATTTTGAACTTAGCTTCTGTTGCTGCATACTCGTCTGAAGTTATCGATTACAAAAATAAGAAAAATTAGGATTTGTTTCTACTGAGGTCGCTAACTTGTATAATGCTTGGTATAACTGATTCTACCCCATGAATTTGTTTTGCTTCATCCACAACTTTTCTCTTTTCATCTGATGTCATTGCAATACCAAAAATATAAACTTTTCCATTAATTGTGTCCAAATTATAATTAGTTGCCTTGATGTCTTTACTAAAAATCATTGCGGTTTTTAATTGTGTTGTTATTAAAGCATCTTTGGCAGAATTTTTGAAACTAGTTTCACCTTTAATGGTAATAGCTGTTTTAACCGACCTTACACCTTTGGTTTCCCAAGCTAATTTTATAACTTTAAGTTTTTCTTCCGGTTCATCTACTTTCCCTGATAAAAATATATTTCCATCTAGAACTTTTGTATTTATATAAATCAAGTATTTTTTATCATTTAAGGCTAATCTTGCTCCAAGATTTTTTTGCATAATTGAGTCATCAATTTGCATACCAACTGTTCGAGGATCATAAGCGATGCTCACCCCTGATCCAAAAATTCCAACAGATGAACTTCCTACACATCCATTTAAATAAAATAAGAAAGTAAAAATTATAAAAAAATGATTTATTTTTTTTTTAATTTTAAACATAATTCGTAAACTTTTTTTTTGGACAAATCATTTTTCTCTGATATCAGTTTTACAACGTCTTTTAAAGTATATCTCTTTAAATACTTAGAGATTTCAACATTTAATTTTTTTTTGTCTAATATTTCTTGATCAGATATATTCCCCTTTTTTTTTGATAATATAAGGGTTATTTCACCCTTAATATCTTCTTGAAAACCATCAAAAGTTTCGACATCTTGACGGTAAAAAGTTTCATGTAATTTGGTCATCTCTCTTGCAACAAAAATTTCTCTACCTTTAAAAAATTTTTTAAAATATTTTATATAAAAATTTACTTTTTTAGCTGAAACAAAAAAAACAACATTAAAGTTATAGTTTTGGATTTCTTTAAAAACTTTTTCTAATTCTTTATTTTTTTTTGGTAAAAAGCCATAAAAAAAATATTTATCATCAAAACCAGACATGCTTACAGCTGTTGTTATTGCTGAAACACCTGGAATCGGAAATATACTTATTTTTTTATCTATACATTCTTTAAGAAGAATTAGCCCTGGATCTGATATTAATGGTGTGCCTGCATCTGAAATAATTGATACTATTTTTCCTTTTTGAATAAATTCAATTATAGATTTTAAAATTTTCTTTTCATTAAATTTATGATTTGAAACTAATTTTTTTTTTATATTATAATGATTTAATAGTTTAATTGACCTTCTGGTATCCTCACAAAGTATTTGATCTGAATTTTTTAATACACTTAAAGCTCTCAATGTAATATCCTCTAAGTTACCTATAGGAGTTGAAACTATGTATAAACCTGGTAGAAAATTAGTCATAATATGAAAAACTTTTTTAAGATAGTATTATCTTATTTATTAATTTCTTTTAATACATTTGTTTTTTCAATTGAAAATAAAGATGATAATCTTTTAAAAATTGGAGTTTTGGCGCCTTTCTCGGGAGAATATAAGGAACTTGGCGAAACAATTTTATATTCTGTCAATTTGGCTTTGCACGATATAGGAGATAAATCTATTAAAATTTACCCAAAAGATTCTGGCGAAAAAAAAGAGAGAATTATTAAATCGTGCGAGGAATTTAGAGATGAAGGAATTAAAATTATAATTGGTCCTATAGATTCTACTTTTGTTAATGAACTAAATAATTTTAAAGATCTAATTTTTTTATCACTTTCTAATATTGACTCCAATGTAAATAATAATGTGATAATGATGGGAATAAATTTAGAGTCACAATTAATTGCTATTAAAGAATTTATTGAAAAGAATAAGAAAAAAAAAACAGTGATACTTTATCCTGACAATATTTATGCTAAACATGTTGAAAAAAATTTAAACATAGTAAGCTTTAGAAATAAAAAAGCTTATAAGTATAGTAATGATCCAGAAAAGCTAACTGGACAAATTGAAAAACTGACAAATTATAAACAACGTAAGATAAACCTTGAGAAAAGAATTCAAAAACTGGAAAAATCTGATTTAGATAAGGATTTAAAAGAGCTTAATTTTCTTAAACAAAAACATACGCTTGGTAACGTGAATTTTGATTCTGTTGTAATAATAGATTTTGAAGATGGGTTAAAAAGTATTTTAACATCACTTGCTTATACCGATGTTTTAGAGAAAGACGTTTTAATACTTTCAACAAATCAATGGTTTGACGATAGTATATTTTATGAAAGTTCAATTAAGAACTTTTATTTTCCCTCTGTTAACTTGAAAAATTTAGAAAAATATAAAAAAGATTTTTTTGAATCTTACAATTATAAACCAAATGAAGTAGCAATATTATCTTACGACGCTGTTGGACTTGTATACTATCTTTGGACGAATAAAATTAAAATTAATTCTGTAAAAGATTTCAATATCAAGAGTGAAATTAAAGGAAAAATCGGAAAGTTTAAGATATCAAATGATAAGATTATACAAAAACTTGATATATACAAGTTTAGTAATAATGCTTTTGTTAAAAGTAATCTTTAATTTTTTTTTCTATTTTTTTAAATGCAAAAAACCTATGGTCCATTGAAGCTTTTTCTTCATAAATCATTTCCCCAAATGTTCTTTTGTGACCTTTGGGGGTAAATATTTGATCATATCCAAATCCATTTTTTCCTCGTTGAGAAATAATATTTCCCTCGACCTGGCCTATTTCTGTAATTTTCTTACCGTTTGGCCATTTTATTGTAAGGGCACAAATAAATTTGGCTTCGGTATTTTTTTTATCTTTATTTTTATTTATTTTTATAACTCTTTTAATTATTTCTTTCATTGCATTATCGAAACCACCTAAATCTTCAGCCCATCTAGATGAATAAATTCCAGGCATTCCATCTAAACAACTTACTTCTAATCCAGAATCATCAGAAATAGTCACCATTTTAGATTTTAGAGAAAAATACTCCGCCTTTATTTCTGAGTTTTCAATAAAAGTTTTTCCATTTTCTTCAGGACTAGAAATATTTAGTTGATTTGGTGAAATTTTTTTTATTTTTTTTGGTAATAAATCTGAAATCTCCTTAAATTTCCCTTTATTATTGGTTCCTATTAATATCTTACTAATTTTTTTCATTGCCTCTAGAAATAGAATATATAATCACTATATATGAAAAATGAGTAATTTAAACGACGAAGACAATGAAAAAAAACCTACTGAGGATGCAAATGAAAAAAAAGAAAGTATCCAAGATAAGCTTAAAAATACAGAAGAGAAACTTCTTCGTTCATTAGCAGAATTGGAAAATCAAAGAAATAGGTTTCAAAAAGAAATAAAGGAAGCTATTGATTTTGGAGGTTTTAATTTTGCCAGAGAAAATTTATCAATATTGGATAATTTGCAAAGAGCTTATATTTCGATTAAAAATGATCCTAGTTTTAAAGGTAATAAGGACCTGAATAAATTTTTAAAAAATATAGAAATTATTGAAAAGGACTTGGTCTCAATTTTTAAAAAAAATAAAATTGAGAAAATTGATGCAATTAATAAAAAATTTGATCCTAACTTCCACCAAGCAATGTTAGAGGTTGAGGATGACAAAACTGAGCCAGGAACAATAGTTCAAGAAATTCAGGCAGGATACATGTTTGGGGAAAGGCTGCTTAGGCCATCAATGGTAGCTGTCTCAAAAAAAGTCCCGCAAAAAGACCACAAAAATAAGGATAAAAAATGAAAAAATTTTATGTTTCTGGCCTTGAACAAACAAAAATAACACCCATATCTTTAGTATTATGAGTAGAGTAATTGGAATAGATTTAGGAACGACAAACTCCTGTGTTGCAATAATGGAGGGGAAACAAGCTAAAGTAATTGAAAATGCTGAGGGACAAAGAACTACACCATCAGTTGTTGCTTTTCTAGAAAAAGAAGAAAAGTTAGTAGGGCAACCTGCGAAGAGGCAAGCTGTTACAAATCCTAATGATACAATTTTTGCAGCCAAAAGATTAATAGGTAGAACTTTTGACGATCAGTCAGTAAAAAAAGATGTCGAAAAAGTTCCGTTTAAAATTATTAAATCAGAAAAAAATGATGCGTGGATAGAAGCAAAAGGGAAAAAATATTCACCATCACAAATTTCAGCTTTTATTCTTCAGAAAATGAAAGAAACAGCAGAGAAGCACCTAGGGCAACCTGTTACAAAGGCAGTAATAACTGTGCCTGCTTATTTTAACGATGCACAAAGGCAAGCAACAAAAGATGCAGGAAAAATTGCAGGTTTAGAGGTTTTAAGAATTATCAATGAGCCTACTGCAGCATCGCTAGCTTATGGCTTAGACAAAAAAGGTGGAAAAAAAATTGCTGTTTATGATTTAGGTGGAGGTACATTTGATGTCTCAATCCTAGAAATAGGAGATGGAGTTTTTGAAGTAAAGTCTACTAATGGAGATACTTTCTTAGGTGGAGAAGATTTTGACGATACTATTGTAGATTACTTAGTTTCAGAATTTAAAAAAGACAATGGTATAGATTTAAAATCAGATAAATTAGCTTTGCAGAGATTAAAAGAAGCTGCCGAGAAGGCTAAAATAGAATTGTCTGCTGCAACGCAAACAGAAATTAATCTTCCTTTTATTACGGCTGACAAAACAGGTCCAAAACATATCAATTTAAAATTTACAAGAGCTAAACTTGAGGCATTAGTAGAGAGTTTAATTGAAAGAACATTGGAACCATGCAAAACAGCTTTGAAAGACTCTGGTTTTTCAGCTGCTGAAATTAACGAAGTAGTTCTTGTTGGTGGTATGACTAGAATGCCTAAAATAGTAGAAACAGTCAAAAATTTTTTCGGTAAAGAACCGAATAAAAGTGTTAATCCTGATGAAGTTGTAGCAATGGGTGCCGCAATTCAAGCTGGTGTATTACAAGGAGATGTAAAAGACGTACTGCTTTTAGACGTTACTCCTCTATCGCTTGGAATAGAAACTTTAGGTGGTGTTTCAACAAAATTAATTGATAAGAATACGACTATACCAACAAAAAAAAGTCAGGTCTTTTCAACAGCGGAAGATAATCAGCCAGCTGTATCAATAAGAGTTCTACAAGGTGAGAGAGAGATGGCTTCAGACAATAAAATTTTAGGTAACTTTGAACTAGTTGGTATTGCTCCTGCGCCAAGAGGAGTTCCGCAGATTGAGGTAACTTTTGATATAGATGCAAATGGTATTGTAAACGTATCTGCTAAAGACAAAGGTACAGGAAAAGAGCAAAAAATTCAAATTCAAGCATCTGGTGGATTATCAGATGAAGAAATTAATAAAATGGTCAAAGATGCTGAGGCAAATAAAGAATCGGATAAGAAAAAGAGAGATTCTGTTGATACTAGAAATCAAGCAGATACAATAATTCATTCTACTGAAAAAAATCTTAAAGAACATGGCTCTAAAATTAATGAGGCTGAGAAAAAAACTATAGAAACAGCAATCTCTGATCTTAGAAACGCATTAAAAGGAACGAACACCGATGAAGTAAAGAAAAAAACTCAATCTTTAATTCAAGCCTCAATGAAATTAGGAGAAGCAGTCTACAAAAGTCAGCAAAGTACAGCTAAAAAACCTCCTAATGACAAAAAAGACACTAAAGATAATAATAAAGAGAAAGATAATGTTGTTGACGCAGAGGTAGTAGACGCAAAAGAAGATAAAGAAAAAAGAGCCTAAGACAAATTAGTAGGAGTAAAAGCTTCTTATGTCAAAAAGAGATTATTATGAGGTCTTAGGTGTAAATAAATCAGCCAATAAAGAAGAAATAAAAAAAGCCTACAGAAAATTAGCACTTAAGTATCATCCTGATAAAAATAAAGGAGATAAGAGTTCGGAAGAAAAATTTAAAGAAGCAAGTGAGGCTTATCACGTTCTTTCTGATGATAAAAGAAAAGCGAATTACGATCAATTCGGACATGCTGCTTTTCAGGGTTCTGGTGGACAAGGAGGTTTTAGTAATTTTGATTTCTCCTCATCTTTCTCAGATATTTTCGAGGATGTATTTGGAGACTTTGGGGATTTTGGATTTAGTACAGGAAGATCTAGAAGAAGAACAAATAATAGAGGTAACGATCTTAGATACGACATTTCGATTGATTTGAATGATGCTTTTAAGGGTACTGAGAAAAAAATAAGTTATACTACATACAAAAAGTGTAAGACATGTTCTGGCGGTGGTGCCAAACCGGGTTCAAAACCTTCGGTTTGTAATTATTGTGGAGGACAGGGTAAAGTAAGATCTAGTCAAGGTTTCTTTACAATACAACAAACTTGTCCTCAATGTAGTGGAGAAGGAGAAACAATAAAAGACCCTTGCAATAACTGTAGCGGAATAGGAAAGACACAATCAAATGAGTCTGTTTCAGTAAAAATTCCAAAAGGGGTTGATGATGGAACAAGAATAAGACTTTCAGGAAAAGGGGAGGCTGGTAGCAAAGGTGGAGGAAGTGGAGATTTGTATTTGTTTGTCTCAGTCGAGGGGCATAATATTTTTAAAAGGGCAGAGGAAAATCTTTACTATGAATTACCAATTTCCATCGCAGATGCTGCTTTAGGAACAACAGTTGAAGTACCCTCGATTGACGGAGGGAAAACAAAAATAAAAATTCCTGCTGGAACCCAAAGCGGAAAACAGTTAAGACTAAGAGGTAAGGGTATGCCAATTTTAAGGAGAAGCTCAACCGGAGACTTATATATCAGAATTATAACTGAGGTGCCCACATCTTTGACCAAAAAACAAAAAGAACTATTAGAAGAATTTAAAACTTTAGAAGATACAAAATCAAACCCATTAATTAAAACATTCTTTGATAAAGCAAAAAAGTTCTGGAAAAATTAAATGAAAAAAATAAATTTAGCTATAACTGGATGTCTTGGAAGAATGGGTCAGCAGATCATTAAATCATCGAGGCTTTCAAGGGATTTTAAAGTTGTTTCTATTACAGAAAATAAAATAATTAATAAAAAAGTGTACGGTCTTAAACCTTGCATTAACTCGATAGATGCATTCCAAAAAGCAAAAGTGATTATAGATTTTACAGTACCCAAGTGCACTTTAGAAGTTCTAAAAATTGCATCAAAGTTGAAGAAAAGAGTTGTTATTGGCACAACAGGTTTTTCTAAAAAAGAGGAAAAGTTAATAAAAAAATACTCTAGAAAAATACCTATACTTAAAGCTGGTAATATGAGTTTGGGGGTAAATTTATTAGTTTATTTAACAGAGATAGCATCTAAATCTCTTGGTAAAAAGTTTTTGAGTAAGGTTTATGAGGTCCACCACAAATTTAAGAAAGATCATCCTTCAGGGACTGCTCTTATGCTTGGAAATGGTATTGCAATTGGAAAAAACAAAACACTAAATAGAATTATGGGTAAAAAATATTTAAATAAAAAATCTTTTCCTTACGGAAAAAAAATTAATTTTAATTCTCAAAGGAAAGGGAAAGTTGTTGGTGAACATGAGGTAAAATTCTCTAGTGGAAAAGAGGTTGTTACTTTAAATCATGAGTCCTTTGATAGAGCTTTATATTCAGAGGGTGCCCTAACAGCTGCTAAATGGTTAATAAATAAAAAGTCAGGTTTGTACTCAATGAAAAATGTTTTAAATTTTAAATGAATTTAAAACAATGAGTCAAATAAATAGAGCTAAAATAGTTTTAAAAATTTTAAATAAAATTTATCCCAAAACACCAATTCCCCTAAAACATAAAAATACATTTACCCTTTTAGTTTCTGTTACGCTATCTGCTCAAACAACTGATTTAAATGTGAATAACGTAACAAAGAATATTTATAAAAAATATTATAAACCAGAACATTTTGTAAAATTGGGAAGAAAAAAAATAGAGAGACTTATTAAAAGAATAGGTCTTTTTAGAAACAAGGCTAAGAGCGTTTATTTGTTATCAAAACAATTATTAAAAAAACATAACGGAAAAGTTCCTAAAAATTTTGAAGATTTAGAGGATTTACACGGTGTAGGTCATAAAACTGCCAGTGTAATTATGTCACAAAAATTTGGAATACCCGCGTTCCCCGTTGATACACATATTCATAGATTGGCCCAAAGATGGGGACTAACTAACGGAAAAAATGTAATTCAAACTGAAAAAGATCTGAAAAGATTATTTCCTAAAAAATCATGGAATAAACTTCATCTTCAAATTATTTATTATGGAAGAGAATATTGTAAAGCTAGGGAATGTTATGGTGTTGCTTGTAAAATCTGTACCACTTGTTATCCTAAGAGAAAAAAACCCATAAAAACAAAAAAGGCTTAATATGAAAATTTTAGGTATTGGAAATGCAATTATAGATGTGATTTGCAAAGTTGACGATGATTTTTTGAAAAAAAATAATCTTACTAAAAGTACAATGAAATTAGTTAATGAAAATGAATTTAAAAATCTTACATCCAATTTAAAAATTCAAGAAACTATTTCGGGAGGTTCGGTTGCCAATTCAATTGTTGGTCTTTCACAATTAAATAATGATGTTGGTTTTATCGGAAAAATAAATAATGATGATTTGGGTAAGAAATACGAAGAAGGTTTAAAAAAGGAAAATGTTAAATTTTTATATTCAAAAAAGAATGAAGCTACACCTACTGGAACTTGTCTGATTTTAATTACTCCTGACTCTGAGAGAACTATGTGCACTTTCCTTGGTGTAGCAGGAAAAATAAATGAAGATGATATTAATATTGAGGCAATTAAAGATAGTAAAATTACATTTTTTGAGGGATATCTTTGGGATGAAGGACATCCTAAGAGAGCTTTTCAGAAGGCAATAAAAAATTCCAAAAAAACAGCTATGTCTCTTTCTGATAAATTTTGTGTTGATAGACATAAAGAAAATTTTTTAAATTTAGTAAAAAATTCTTTAGATATTATTTTTGCAAATGAGCAGGAAATTTTATCTTTAATTGAAACAAAAAATTTCGAAGATGTAATTTCTTTTGGAAAAGAATTAAAAAAACTTATAGTGATAACCCGTGGTGAAAAAGGCAGTATTGCAATTAAAAACGAGGAAGTGGTAGATTTTGGTATTCAAAGAAATTTAAAGATTGTTGATTTGACCGGAGCAGGTGATCTATTTGCTGCCGGATTTTTACATGGTTATATTAATAATTTATCGCTTAAAGAAAGTTTACAAAAAGGGACTGAAATGTCTTCAAAAATTATACAAAGAATTGGAGCTAGGCTCTCCTAAACTTTTTTCTGTTGTAGCTTCCTTTGCCTTTCTTTGGTTTAACAACTCTTTTACGATATTTATTTGACAAAAGATCTTTTGCAAAAATATTTCTTTTTTTCAAAATGAGTATCCATCTTTAGTATTTTTTATAAAATTTTCATCTTTAAATTTATTTTTAATTTTTTGCCTTAATCTATATATGTGAGTTTCTATTGTGTGTGTATCAGCGTCTGATGAATATCCCCAGATATTTTTTAATATATAGTTCTTTGTTAAAGGTTTGGTCGAATTATTTAGTTCCTCTATAAAATTCATTTCTTTCTCTGTAATCTTTATTGAGCTCTCTTTTTTCTTTAAAAATCTTGTATTTTTATCAAGTATGTATTCTTTAATTTTAATAAGAGAATTTAAGTCAAACTTATATTTTTGAGATAAATCAACAACTGTACGGTTAAATTGAAAAGCATTTATAGGTAATTTGACTATTAATTCAAATTTACTCTTAAATGTATTTTTTTCATTTTGCTTTAATATTAAAATTTTAGGAATATTGATCTTCTCAAAAATAAATTTTTGATAAGCTGAAATATCTGTTATTAAAACCTGATAGTCTGAGTTTATGGTTTTAGGTTCAGTTTGTGGATAAATTTCAATTACATCAAAACTTAAAAAAGGTTTTAATTCATTTAATGAATTGCTAAAATTTTTATTACATGAAATAGCAGCTTTAATTTTATAAGATTGTAAATGCATATATTTTTAAAAAATAAATTTTTATACTTTAGACATTATAAGATAAAATGTGCCGTAGGTAAAAGGGGGATTTCTAAAAATAAAAAAGAAGGAGACCTTTGTACCCCAAAAGGTAAATTTAAATTTGAATTTTTACTATATAGAAAAGATCGTTTGAAAAATTTAATAACAAAAATACCAAAAATGGTCATAAAAAAAAATATGGGTTGGTGCGATGATCCTATTTCCAAAGAATATAACCAACTAATAAAATTTCCGTTTTCCAAGAAAGCAGAGAAAATTTTTCTAAAAAGAAATTCTTATGATCTTATTCTTGTAATAAATTATAATAGAAATCCTGTGATACCATTCAAAGGAAGTGCGATTTTTTTACATTTAACAGAAAAATTTAATCCAACGAGAGGTTGCGTATCGATTAAAAAGAAAGACTTTATTAAGATCCTGCCTTTCATAAAAAAGGAAACAAAAATCATAATAAGTTAAACTTTTCTATCACCAAAAATAGCGCTCCCAATTCGCACAAAAGTACTTCCAAATTGAATAGCTTTTAAATAATCATTTGACATACCCATACTTAGATCTTTGAGTCCCAATTTTCTGTTCAATTCCATTGCCTGTTTAAAAAAAACTGATGGATCTAAATTAAATGGAGGAAAACACATTAAACCTACTACATTTAAATTATTTTTATTTTTACAATAATCAAAAAAACTTGGAGCTTCTGTAATTGAAACACCGGATTTTTGTTCTTCTTTAGCAAAATTAACTTGGATAAAGTAAGAAATTTTTTTTTTCAGCTCAATTTCATTTTTTTTACAAGCATCTGCTAATTTTTTATTATCTAAAGAGTGTATATAATCAAATATTAAAACTGCTTTTTTGACTTTATTTGTTTGAAGTTTCCCTAACATATGTAGCTGCAAATTGGTTTTTTCTTTTTTTATTTCTTTCCACTTTTTTTCAGCGTCTTGAACTTTGTTCTCACCAAAATGAAGGTGCCCATGTTTTATTAAAGGGTTAATATGATTTAAGGGAAAGGTTTTGCTTACAGCAATTATTTCGACGGGCTGTTTTAAATTGGTCTTTTGGGCCAAAATATCAGCTTGGATTTTATCGAATCTTTCAACTACACTAGTCATAAAATGTTTATTAAAAAAAATAAATACTACATTTACATTGAAAATTTAAGTTCAATTAATCTAAATCTTATTAAAACAAAAGGTAAGTTTAATCTTATTTACAGAAGTAAGTCTAAAAATGAAAAACTAAGAGATATTGTGAATTTTGCTAAGATTTGTAAGAAAAAATATATCAAGTTTTTTATAGCAAACAATATTTCGCTAGCCTCTAAAGTAGGTGCTAATGGCATTTATCTATCGTCCTATAATAAGGCCTTGGTGATTAAAAATAAAAGAAATGGCAGAAAATTTGAAATAATAGGTTCGGTCCATAATTTAAGGGACATAACAATTAAAAATATTCAGGGCTGTAATGAATTGATCTTTTCAAGACTTTTTAAAACAGATTACAAGAATAAAAAATCCTTTTTGGGAACGACAAAATTTAATTTATTTACAAAGAATTATAAAAGTAAGTTTATTGCCTTAGGGGGAATAAGATCAAAGAATTTAATGAAACTTAAAATAGTTAGATGTGAGGGGTTTGCTTTGTTATCAGAGCCAAAAAAAAAGCCGGCGATAATACGCCGGCTTTTTTAAAATAAATTTTAACTAATTAAAACGCAATTGATAATGCGAAGTTAGTTTCTTTCATTTTGTTACCAGATGTGTAGTCATGGTTATCATATTCTTCGTTAGAAAGTGATAATGTCATTCCTGCAACTGTGTAAGCAGCTTGAATAGAATCTACTGACATTTCTACGTCGCTAGAGCTAGTTTCGTAATTCTTCTCTGAATCAATTGTCTCGTAAGATAATGATAGAGAGTCATTTACGTTAAACGCGATAGACATTTGTCTATTTTGGTAGTTGTCTACTTCGTTAGTTGTATTTGTGTCGTGACCATCTGCGAAATAAGATTCACCATAGCCAAGACTTACCATACCAACGTCGTAAGTTGCGTACCAAGCTCCACCTTCAGTTTTCTGCGCTGTTTTTGGGCTGTCTGGATTGAAGTACGAAGCACCAATTGCTAAACCATCAATTGGAGCAAGATCTACAGCGTAAGCTATAGCATCTTCGTCTTCAACATCCACTGCACCACCAGCGTTACTTGAGTTAGCGTCATTAGTTCCTGTGTACGGTGCATACTGTACAGAAGCACTTAGACCAAGAGGTAAACCTGATGGTGTAGTGTATCTGATTGAATGCATTGTACCAGTATCTGGAGAGTCAGTATATGTACCACCTTCACCATTATCTACTGGAGTTCCGTATACTGATTGTGAACTAGAAAAGTTTTTCTGAATTCCACCGTCAGATATATTGAACTTAACAGAACCTAAGCCACCCATACCAATTACCATTGATGCATCGTCTTGTACTGTTGCTGCATCGATATCGATATTTGTTGCCCAAGTGAAACCATTATCAAGTTCTCCACCTGCTGTAAGTGAGAACTCGTTCGCCATTCCTAAACCTTTACCTGCACTGTCGTCAGTTGCGCTACCGTCTACAGACAAAATTGTGTATGTAACTTTAGCAGAACCTGATACTGCAAGTTCGCCAGCGTTTGCATTTGCAAATACAAAAACTGATGCAAGGATTGAAAAAGCTAGTTTTTTTAATGTGTTCATTTTTCTTCCTTTGTTGTTATTATTAAATTAAACATTTAACTTAATTAGGTATTTTTATTCGAAAACACCCCGTAAAATCCCCAAAAATCCATTAAAATCACCTTTTTTTTGATTTTTGTGATATTTATGCAACATAAAAAACTGGCTTATTTAAACGTTTTTATCAAATTCTATTTAAAGTTGATTTAAAAATACTATAATTTTTAACTAAGGCTAAGTTCTGTTATTAAGTAGGTAGATCCAATTTATATGAAACTTTTTTTAACGAATTCTAGAATATTATTCATTGCAGTTGCAAGTTCACTTTGTTTGCTTTCATGTGGAGGGTTTGATCCACCATCAGCTCGTGATGTGCCTACGAGTGGTATTGAAAGAGCAAAGAAAAATGTTCGGGAAGGTAGAGGGATATCTTTGAAAGGACTAGGAGGGGTTGGGAACACAACATACCAATTTAGCACTTCCAATCCTATGTGGAGGGCAACGTTTGATACAATAGATTTTATGCCTCTTCTAAATGTAGACTACTCCGGGGGAATGATTATAACTGACTGGTACTCAGATAAAAGGGCGCCAAGCGAAGCCTTAAAAATTACAATTAGATTTTTATCAAATGAAATCAGATCAGATAGTATTAAAATTATAATTCATAAAAGAGTTTGTAATAATAATACAAATTGCACCGTTACGAAGATATCATCAAAATTAGAAGATGAAATAAGAACTGCAATTTTGAGAAAGGCAGCTGTTTTAGAAAAACAGCCTCAAGCTGAAGAGGTTAAAAAAAAGAGAAGAGGAGTTTTCGGTTTAAAAGGTGAAAATAGATCTGCCGAAGACCTACTTGAAGAAGACAGAAGACGAAAATCTGAGTCTGGACGGTAAGCAAGTTTCAAATTCTAAAATTAATGGAACAGATAGATATTCAAAAAATAGACAAAAAGTGGCAAAAATTTTGGTCCGAAAAAAAAGTAAATCCCAAAAATAAAAATAAGGATAAAAAATTCTATTGTTTAGAGATGTTTCCTTATCCTTCTGGAAAAATTCATATGGGACATGTGAGAAATTATGCAATAGGAGATGTGTTAGCAAGATATAAATTTATGAATGGTTTTGATGTACTTCACCCCATGGGTTGGGACTCCTTTGGTATGCCTGCTGAAAATGCTGCAAGAGAAAATAAATTGAGTCCAAAAGAATGGACGAAAAGCAATATTGCGATTATGAAAAGACAGCTTCAATCGCTAGGATTATCAATTGATTGGAATTTAGAAATTTCAACCTGCGATGAGGAGTATTACAAACATCAACAAGAATTATTTATCGATTTTTATAATAAAGGATTAGTAATTAGAAAAGAGACCTATGTAAATTGGGATCCTGTAGATGAAACTGTCTTAGCGAACGAACAAGTGATAAATGGAAGGGGCTGGAGATCAAATGCTATTGTTGAAAGAAAAAAATTATCCCAGTGGTTTTTTAATATTTCAAAATTTTCAAATGAACTTCTAGAAGATCTAGATAAACTCACCGAGTGGCCAGAGAAAGTAAAATTAATGCAGAAGAATTGGATTGGAAAGTCTGTTGGTTGTGAAATTGATTTTGAAATTAACGAATCAAAAGAAAAAGTAAAAATCTTTACAACTCGTCCAGATACTATATTCGGAGCCACTTTTTTAGCTGTATCTGTTGATCATCCTCTATCTAAGAACTTTGAAAAAGATAAAGATTTTATTGAATTCAAAAAAAAATCTTCTCAAGTAGGTACAACTGAAGAGGCTATAGCTAATGCTGAAAAAATTGGTTTTGATACTAACCTTAGAGCTAAACACCCTTTTATTAAAAATAAAAAAATACCAATTTTTGTTGCAAACTTTATTTTAATGGATTACGGAACCGGCGCAATTTTTGGGTGTCCTGCACACGATCAAAGAGATTTCGATTTTGCTACTAAATATAAAATTGAAATATTGCCTGTTGTAAAATCTGAAACTGAGAATAAAGGTTCTAGCAAAAAAATGAAGCAGGCATATACAGGTGATGGCAAAATAATTAATTCAGAATTTTTAAATAATTTAAAAATAGAAGAAGCAAAAAAAAGAATTGTAGATGAAATTGAAAGGCAAAAAATTGGTAAAAAAAAAATATCATATCGTTTAAAAGATTGGGGTATATCTAGACAGAGGTACTGGGGATGTCCAATACCTATGATATATCTAAAAAATGGAAAAGTTATTCCTGTGGAAAAAAGTGAACTACCAATTAAATTACCTGACAATGTTGATTTAAACTCTAAGGGCAATCCATTAGAAAATCATCCGACGTGGAAAAAAACTAAGTGCAAAAAAACAGGTGAGAGTGCTACCAGGGAGACAGATACACTAGATACATTTGTTGACTCGTCTTGGTATTTTATTAGATTTTGCTCACCAAAATTAAAAGATGAACCCTTTGATAAGAAAGCAGTTAGTTATTGGATGCCGGTTGATCAATATATTGGGGGTGTTGAACATGCAATTTTACACTTACTATACTCACGTTTTTTTATGAGAGCGATTAAACTTAATGATGATGAAATAAAAATTAAAGAACCTTTTAAAGGACTTTTTACACAAGGAATGGTTTGTCACGAAACTTACAGAGATAGTAGTGGTAACTGGATAAGTCCTGATGAATTTAAAAATATAGAAAAATCAAAAGTTACTGTAGGTCCCCCAGAAGCTATGTCAAAATCCAAAAAAAATGTTATCGATCCAGAAAGTATGATTAAAATTTATGGGGCTGATGCAATTAGATGGTTCATGCTTTCTGATAGCCCTCCAGATAGAGATATACAATGGTCTAACGAAGGGGTTTCGGGTGCTCACAAATTTATTCAGAGATTATGGAATATAAACAAAAAGATTTTAGAAAGAAAAGATACTAAAATTTCAAAAGAAGATGAATTAATTTTTATTTCCAAATTTAATAAGTATCTATTTAAAATATCAAATTTAATTGAAAAATTTCAATTGAATGTTGCTGTAGCTAATTTTTATGAATTAACACATCTAATGAATGAGTCTATTTCTAAAAAAATTAGCACAAAATGTCTAAAAGAGACTCAGGGTAAAATCATGAGAATAATGATGCCCTTTGTTCCACATATAACATCAGAATGCTTATTAGAATTAGAGGGAAAAAACTTTAATTTGAAAATTAATTGGCCTAAAGTTGATACCTCTTTATTAGAAGAAAAAGATGTAACTATTGTAATTCAAATAAACGGAAAGAAAAGAGGCCTTTTGTCTACAAAAAAAGATATTGAAGAAAAAGCTATAATTACAATGGCTAAAAATATTGAAAATGTTAGAAAAAACTTAATAAACAAAAAAATAATCAAAAACATTTTTGTTAAAAACAAGGTAGTTAACTTTATTGTTTCATGAGATTTGTAAAAATTAAAAATAAAGCGTGGTATCTTGTTTTTATTTTTCTAGTAACTTTAAACTGTAATTACAAACCTTTATTTAATGAGGAGCAATTTGGTAAACTCAATTTTAAAAATATTGAAATAAGTGGCGATAAACGAGTAGCTCAAATAATCGTAAATAAACTAAATATAATACAAAAACCCTCGGGTAAATATTCTCTTTTGGTTGATGCAGACAAAAAGGTAGTCATTTCTAATAAAAGTATTACGGGAAAAGTATTGGAATATAGTATAACCATAACTTGCCAAGTTAAGATTAGAAATAATATAACGATGGAAAGTATTTACACTAAAGAGCATGTGAATTCAGAGAATTATAAAGCATCCAAATTATATTCAGATACTATCAACAGTGAAAAAAAGATAATTCAGAATACATCCAACTTGATTGCAAAACAAATCCTAAATGAGGTAAGCTTAGTCCTTAGGGATGATAATTAAAAGTTTTGAAGCTGAAAAAAACGTTTCTGTATTAGACGCATATTATGCTGTACTATTATACGGGGAAAATATTGGCCTAAAGGACGATATCAAAATTTTAATAAAAAAAAATAATAAAAATTGTGAACTTATCTCTCTACATCAAAATGAGATTTTAAAAAATCAAAGCATTTTAAGTGAACAAGTTTCAAACTCCTCTCTATTTAATGAGAAGAAAATCATAATTATTAATGATTTTAGTGAAAAAATAAAAAAAAATATTTTGGAAATTGTTAATGAAGCAAACGATGATGTAAAAATATTTATTTTTGCTGATAATCTAGAAAAAAAATCTGTTGTAAGATCCCATTTTGAGAAGGAAAAAAACTTGGCTATTATTCCTTGCTACCAAGATAACGATAGAACTTTATCGATATATGTTAATAATAAACTCAGAAATTATACAGGTTTAACTCAAAACTTAATTAATTTACTTATTAAAAATTCTGGAAATGACAGAAAAGTATTGAGTAATGAAATTGAAAAAATTTGTGCATTATTTCAATCAAAAAAAATTAACCCAGACAAAGTATTTGAACTAATAAACAATGCTTATAATGTTGAATTTGAAAATTTGAGAGACTCATGTTTAGAGGCAAATAAAATCGACCTTAATACTAACTTGAGCAATGTTTCACTTCTTGCTGAAAAATCATACCTTTATTTAGGAATTTTAAATAACAGAGTTCAAAAGCTTTTAGATCTTGTCGATCAATTAGAGAAAAATAAAAATGTCGATTCAGCAATCGATAATATGAAACCAAAAATTTTTTGGAAGGACAAACCTATTTTTAAAAGACAACTTAGAGTGTGGAACCGAAAAAAATTGATTAAAGCTAGAGAAATTATATTAGAAACCGAAATTTTGATTAAGACAAAGTTAGGATCGATAAGTGAGGTTTTAATAAAGAAATTATTAGTAGAACTGTGTTATTTGGCAAGTACTAACGCTTGAGCAACTTAGAAATTAATTCAAACTGATCTAAAGATTTATATTTTATAATAATTTTTCCAGAATTGTTTTTTTTGTTAATGATCTCAACATTTAAACCCAGTTTACCTTCAAGTTCATTTCTTACGAATGCAATATTTGGGTCATCATAGACGTTAGATTTCTTACCACTTTTTTTTCGTGCTAATGACTCAACCTCCCTTGCTGCAACTCTCTTTTTGACTATATTTTCCGCCACTTCTGAGGCATTTGCCATTCCTATTAAAGGTCTTGCTTGACCAGCAGTTAATTTTCCCTCCTCTAATAATCCAATGATATCTTCTGGTAAACTGAGCAACCTCAATGTGTTGCTTACGTGACTTCGACTTTTTGACATAAATTTTGAAATCTTTTCATGATCATAGCCAAATTCTTTTACTAATCTTTGATAACCCCTAGCTTCTTCGATTACATTTAAATCTTCTCTTTGAATGTTTTCAACAATTGCAATTTCTAAACTTTTTTGGTCATCAATATTTAGAATAGTAACTGGTACCTCGTTTAAACCAGCTCTTTGAGCAGCTAACCATCTTCTCTCCCCAGCGATAATTTCATAATTGCCTGGTTCGTATTTATTTGGTCTTACTGCTATAGGTTGTATAATACCATTCTCTTTTATTGACTCAGAAAGTTCACTTATCTTTTCGTCATCAAATATACTTCTTGGTTGATACTTGTTGCGCTGAAGATTGGCTATAGGGATTTTATTTATTTCTATCTCTCTCGAAGATGATTTTTTTTCTATATCGCCAAACAAAGCTGACAAACCTCTTCCAAGACCTTTCTTCGCTGCGCTCATGCTGCGCTCCCTATAGATTGCTCTCTTTGCTTAAGAAATTCATCTGCCAAATTTATATATGATTTGCTACCTGAGCAGTTCTTGTCGTAAATCAAGCATGGCATTCCATGAGAGGGCGCTTCTGACAACCTCACATTTCTAGGTACAACTGTTTTGTAGACTTTATCCTTAAAATGTTTTCTTGCCTCCAAATCTACCTGTGAGGATAATTTGTTTCTTTTATCAAACATAGTTAGTAGAACGCCTCTTATAACTAAACTTGGGTTAAGTTTGATTTTAATTCGATCAATAGTTTTAAGAAGTTGAGTAATTCCCTCCAACGCAAAAAACTCCGTTTGTAGTGGTATTAGTAGCTCATTTGCTGAAACTAAAGACATAACTGTAAGCAGACTTAATGACGGAGGGCAGTCGATGAAGATATTCTGATAATTATCAAAATGTAACTTATCTTTTTTAAGTAAGATTTCTTTTAAAAGAAATGCTCTATTTGCGTCATTGGCTGTTTCAACTTCAAGTCCCGATAGATTAACATTCGAGCTGATTAGATCTAAGCCCGGAACATTACTTTGTTGAATGGCTTTTTCAATTGGCATCTTTCCTATAAGTACATTGTAAATACTTTTATCCTCGTCATTATTTGATTTGCCTAATCCGGTTGTTGCATTTCCTTGTGGATCAAGGTCTATCACCAAAATCTTTTTTCCTTTTTGGGCTAATGCAGTGGCTAAATTTATGACTGTCGTAGTTTTACCTACTCCACCCTTTTGATTAATTACCGATATTATTGTTGCATTCACAATTTAATTTTTAACATCTAGCAAAAGTATTTTAGAATCATCGCTAGTAATGCTTGGAACAAGCTTATACTTATTAATTGTACCCTTTGAAGCTTTATTTAATTGGTCCTGTGCACTCTTTCCCATCATAATAATCATTTTGTGAGGACCTCTGATAGTTTCACGTGAAATACGTAGTATTTCGGGCAGTTTTTTGAAAGCTCTAAATACAAAGTAATCACTATCTAACACATGAGATTGATAATCATTATCGTATATACTTACTCTTTTCAGTCCTAAAATATTTATTTGTTTATTTAAAAAATCAACTTTTATTTTAGATTTTTCATAAAGTTTCACGTGAAACGTTAAAATATCACTAAAATATATAGCTAGTATAATTCCAGGAAAACCTCCTCCTGTTCCTAAGTCTGATAAACTATTATATCGACTTGAATCGATATGTTTAATTAATTGAGCTGAATCTAGCACATGTCTCATCCAAATATCTTTTTCGGTAGTTTTAGATATTAGATTATATTTTTTATTAAAATTTAAGACGTTTCTAACAAAAAGATTAATTTTATTTATTTGATTTTTATTAAAATTTAGATTTTTTGATAAAATTAGCTTTGATTTAGACCTTATTTTGCTTTGATCCATAAGGATTCTAAGCTGAAACCTTAAATTTAGACTTCTTTATAGCTGCTAGGAGAATTATTGCTGCGGCTGGCGTAACCCCATCTATCCGAAGAGCCTGTCCCAACGTCTTTGGTCTAATTAATTTCAATTTAGACTTAACCTCATTGGATAATCCACTAAAGGAATCATAATCAATCTCAGAAGGTATAACCATTGACTCATCTTTTTTGAAAGTTCGAATATCACTCTCTTGTTTGGGCAAATAACCCGAATAGTGTGCATTTATTTCAACCTGTTCGTCAATATAGCGTTCATAATGGGGTATTTCAGCCCAAATAGATCTAAGTTGTTTCAATTTCACATTTTTCATTCCTAAAATTTCTAATCCAGATCTCTTGACTCCGTCCATGGCAATTTTAATAGAGTGCTTAGCGGCAGCATTTGGCGTCATGGATTTTTTTGACAACGAAGTTTCTAAACTATTTATTTTTTTCTGTTTTTCATTAAATAATTTTTTTCTGTTATTTTTTACTAAATTCATTTTTATACCCATGGGCGTAAGCCTTTGATCAGCATTATCTGCCCTCAATAACAATCGGTATTCAGCTCGAGACGTAAACATTCTGTAAGGCTCGGAGACACCCTTTGTGATAAGGTCATCTATCATCACTCCGATGTATGAACTCGATCTATCCAAAATAAATTCGTCCTCCTTTTTGACTTTTAAGGCGGCATTAATTCCTGCTATCAATCCTTGAGATGCAGCTTCTTCGTACCCTGTTGTGCCATTAATTTGGCCAGCTAAAAATAGAGACTCTATTTTTTTGGCTTCTAGACTCACTTTTAGCTCCCTTGGGTCCACATAATCGTACTCTATAGCATACCCTGCTCTCACCATTTTAACGTCTTCTAAACCCTTGATTTTAGCTAATATTTTGAGCTGAACATCTTCCGGAAGTGAAGTGGAAATACCATTGGGATAAACTGTATGATCGTTTAATCCTTCAGGCTCTAAGAAAATTTGGTGCTTTTGCTTTTCTTTAAACTTAACAATTTTGTCCTCGATTGATGGACAGTATCTTGGCCCCACCCCTTTAATGTTACCGGAGTACATTGCGCTTCTTGAAATATTATCACTTATAATTTTATGTACAGTCTCGTTAGTATAAGTCATCCCACAACTAATTTGTTTATTAATCGCTTTAGTAGTTAGAAATGAAAAAAAATATGGTTCATTATCAGCTGGCTGCATTTCAAGATTCTCATAATTAATAGTTCTTCCATCTAACCTTGGTGGTGTGCCGGTTTTGAGTCTTCCAATTTTGATATTAAATTTTTCTAATTGTTCACTCAGCCCGGTAGATGGTTTTTCATCATATCTGCCGGCTGGTATCTGTTTTTCCCCTATATGTATTAAACCATTTAAAAAGGTCCCTGTGGTAAGGACTAACTGACTACACACTACCTCTTTTCCACTATGGCAAATGAAACCTTTAATTTTATCTTTATCGAAGATAAATTTCACAACAGGATCAGCTATCACATCTAAATTTTCATAGTTGAGCAATAACTCCTGCATATATTTCTTGTAAAGCTTTCTGTCTGACTGAGTTCGTGGTCCTCTTACTGCTGGACCTCTGCTTCTATTCAATAATCTGAACTGAATTCCTGATTTGTCCGCAACATTGCCCATTACGCCATCCAAAGCATCAATTTCTCGAACCAAGTGACCCTTGCCTAGTCCACCTATAGCAGGATTGCACGACATTTCACCTATGGTCTCTAATTTATGTGTAAAAAGGCCAGTATTTACGCCCATTCTGGCTGATGCTGCTGCTGCTTCACATCCAGCATGCCCACCTCCTATTACAGCCACATCAAAGATCATTTTATTGCTCATTTAGCGAATGTATCGATGAATAATAATTTTACAAGCTCAAAGATGACTTATTTGCCGATACAAAAGTCCTGAAAAATAGATCCCAATATTTCTTCTACGTCAACCTTACCTACTATACTTCCCAAATGTCTTGTCGCAAGTCTAAGGTCTTCGGCAGCTGTCTCGATCTCCTT
>QCOH01000001.1 GCA_003209895.1 Pelagibacteraceae bacterium AG-430-I06 | reverse complement strand
CCTAGAGATTCGAAGGATCAAGAAAGGTATTTTAAAAAAAAAATTAAGCTAGGAAATATTAAACAAAATGATATGATTTTTTGGAAAGGTCATGTTGCAATAGCTATTTCGAAAAATAAATTAATTCATGCTTACGGTCCAAAAAAAAAGGTAGTAATAATGGGTATTAAAAATACAATTAAAATAATAAAAAGAACTGCCAATTTAAAAGTAAAAAGTATAAGGAGATATTAATGCACTGGATTTTATTGGGTATAGCGTTTGGTCTAATTTTTTATCTTTCAGACAAATATATTTTTTAATCATTTTAAATGAGTAAAATTTCTTTTCTTTATAAAAAAATTCTTTTCAATTTAAAACCAAAAGTAAATCTAGACAAATTGAATTTGAAAAAAAATACTTTAGAGGATTTATTCAATTATTTTGGTTCAGACAAGGGCTCAAAAGTAAATAATCCGTATAAAAACAATGCAAATGAAGAGATTGGCCATGGTTTTGGCGAATTTTATGAAAAGCATCTTGAGGGTTTAAAAGAGCAAAAAATTAATTTACTTGAGATAGGTACTTGGAAAGGATCTTCGATTGCATCTTTTTATTTTTATTTTAAAAATGCAAATATTTTTTGTATTGATAGAAATTATAAATTTAACTTCAGGTCAAAAAGAATTAATTTTTTTAATTGTAATACACAAGATGAAAGACAAATGATAAAATTATTAAATTTTTTCAAAAAAAAAAATTGTAAATCTTTTGATATAATTATTGACGATGGTTCCCATTTATTATCTGATATTTCAAAAAATTTTATTTTTTTTTTTAAATTACTTAAACCAAATGGATATTATATAATTGAAGATTATAACCATCCTAAATACTATAATTATCTTAATGATCTTAAACCGGAGGAACCATTCATTGATGAGGTTTTAAATTTTATGAAGAAAAAGGAAATTTTTAAATCAAGTTTATTCAGCACAGCTATTCAAAGAGAAATCTCAAACGATATTGAGGATATTTTTAAATATAAAGGAGGAATGTTTAATGAAGATACTAACATTTCTGATATAGCTTTTATTAAAAAAAAAGGGAATAACAATTGACTCTCAATATTAATTTAGAAAAAAATAAAGTTTTTTATTATTGCTTAGTTTTAGTAATAGCATCTTACTTATTTAATCAATATTATGCATATATAGGTGTTTTACCAATTGATAGCTTTTTAATATTTAACTCAGGTTATGATTTATTAAATGGTGTTATACCTTTTAAAGATGTTTGGACAATTAAAGGTCCTTTCTTAGATCTTGTTCAAGCAATTTTTTTTAAAATATTTGGAGTTTCTTGGTTTAGTTATTCATCTCATGCATCAATTTTTAATTCTATTTTTGCATTGTCAACTTTTTTGACACTTAGAAAATTTAATTTAGAGCTTAGATTTTGTTTTTTGTATTCTATTCTTGCTTCCTTGCTAATGTATCCGACGTATGGAACTCCATTTTCAGATCATCATGTAAGTATTTTGTCTTTACTATCTGTATATTGTTTAATTTTAGCCATTAAAACAGATGAAAATATTTATTGGTTTTTTATTCCTATTTTACTTTTTTGTGCTTTTTTTTCAAAACAGGTTCCGGCCGGTTATTTTTTGATATTAATAATATTTACGTCTCTAATTTATTTTCTATTTAATTTTAGATTTGAAAAAATTATCTATGGTATTGCTGGGTGTATTTTAATTTTGACAATTTTTTTCTTACTTGTTTTTCAAAATAAAATATCCCTCAATTCAATATTGGAACAATATTTTTTGTTTCCTTTATCCCTTGGCGATACTAGGACTGAATGGCTATTTCCATTAGAATTTAAAAGAGTAGTTTTAAGATATAAACTTAATTATATAGCTCTCGCCATACCTGCTTATATTCTTATAAGAAATTGTACAAAAAATTTCAAAGATATTTGGAAAAATGAGAGTTTGATCATCTTATCCTTGATAGGAACTTTATTTATTTTCATCTTCCACCAATTAATGACAATAAATGGATTATTTATATTTTTTTGTATTCCTATTTTTTGTGGTTTTTCCCATATATTTGCAAAAAAATATTTTAAAAAAAACAAATATTTAATTAATTTTTTAGTTATTTTGAGTCTTGTATCAACTTTGCATTACCAAAATAAATATATTAGTAAAAGGGATACCTTATTTTTAAGAGATGTTAATCTTAATAAAGCAATAAATTCTTCAGTTTTAGATGAAAAACTTAAAAATTTAAAATGGATCACTAAACATTATTCGGAAAACCCTAAAGAAGAGATTTCAAATTTAATTGAGGCCATGAGACTTATTAAAAATGACAAAAGAAAAAAAATGTTAGTCACAGACTATCAGTTTATATCCGTAGTTTTATCTATTAAAGACTATGCTGCTTCGAGATTTTGGTGGGGTCACCATGGATATCCTGATACAAAAAATAAATATTTTCCAGTTTGGAAAAAGTTTTTAATTAAAAAACTTAAAGAAAATCAAATTGAGGTTATTTATACTATAAAACCACTTTTGGGGGAAAAAGATATACTTATAAATATATTGAGCGATAACTGTTATTCAAAATCAAAGCTGAATGAAATAGTTAACATTCAAGTTTTAAAAAGCTGTAATGACTTCAATAGATATTAATGATTAGATTTCTCGTCAATTTTCAACTTTTTAAAAGAATTATACCTTCTTTTATCAAAAGACTAGGAATTTCTAAAATAAATTTTACTTACGAAAATATTATTTTTAAATTAGATTTGAGATATCTAATAGATAGAAGATTTTATTTAACAAAAAATTACGATAATTACAAAATTGAATTATTTAATAATTTAATTAATAAATTTAAAGTTTCAAATTTTTTAGATATTGGTTCCTGTTGGGGAATATATTCATTGAGAATTGCAAAAAAAAATCCAGAAATCAAAGTTATTGCTTTCGATGTTTATGAAAAAAATTGTTTAAGATTAAAAGAAATGAAAGAAATTAATAAACTTAATAATATAAGAGTTTTTTCTACAGCTTTGGGCAGCTCGAAAAAAAATGTTCAGTTTTCTGTTAATGAGGCGTATTCTCCTAATTATGCAAAAGATCTTAATGGAAAATTTAAAATTAATATCAGTCAAGATAAATTGGACAATTTCCTCAGTATGAAAAATGAAAAAATAGCAATCAAAATTGATGTCGAAAGAACAGAAATTGAAGTATTGAATGGTTCAAAAAATATATTGCAAAAAAATCATTGTTTTGTTCAAATAGAATATTTAGAGAATTTTAGAGAAAAAATAGATAAATTTTTTCAGGAACTTAATTATAATAAAATTGTTTATGGAAAAAGTGATGCTAATGAGGCATATTTTTCAAACTTTTTAACCCAAAATGATATTAATTTTTTTAATTAAAGAAGTAGAAAATAAGATTTCTAAAAAAGGTCAAAACGCGTACTTACTTATTGTGTAAAAACAGTATAAGTTAAATTCATGAAAACTTCTCGGGACAAATTAATTTCTAAGACATCTGATGCCACTGATATTAGCAAGCCTTGGGATAAAGATAACCAAGCCTGGTGGGATTGGTATGTTGGTCTTGCAGATAATGATATTAAAAAGGATCCAATAATCGCTGCTGAGCCTTTACCAGATGTTACAATCCCTGGTGATGATGAAGTTCTCTCTGAGCTGACCGAAACTTATCCTTTGACAAATGACCAAATACTTTTCTTTAAAAAAAATGGTTTTATTAAGCTCAAGAAAGTATTCTCACCTGGGGTCGTTCTTAAACTTAGAGCTGAGTTAATCAATCTATTAAAAAAAGAATTTAATGTCGATCCTGATAAAGAAGCACATGACCGGTTTCTTAGTCTTGAAATGATTTGGCCTAAGAACAAATTTCTTCGTGCATACGTATTGTCACCACGTCTTGGACAAATTTCTGCAAATCTACTTGGAGTACCTGCGGTTAGACTTTACCATGATAATGTTTTAGCAAAGCAAGCTGGTTGTGGAAGAACACCGTGGCACTTTGACGATCATCATTTTCCATTAGATACTAATGATGTAGTTACTGCTTGGGTGCCAGCACAGCCAACCCCAATTGAGATGGGACCCCTCTCTTTCGCCTACCCGCTAGATGTACATAAGCTAGTTAATGCTGTTACATTTGAAAAGACTGGTACTGGCTATGACCGTGGAGTATCTGAAGTTTTTAAAAAGAATAGTGTAACTGTGAATGAAACTCCTTTTGAGTTAGGAGAAGTTAGCTTTCATCATAATTTAAATTTTCACACTGCATCGCGGAATCGGACTAATCGTAGCCGGGTAGCTTTAGCTAATACTTATTTTAGAGATGGGGCACGGGTAATAAGTAATCCTACAATGGTTTCTGGTGACTGGCAAAAATTTATGCCAAATGTAAATCCTGGCGAAGTGGCTGCTAGTCCGCTGAATCCAATTTGTTGGCCATTAAATGACAAAAAAAAATAATCAAAGGATCCTAACCTCGACCTGGACTGAAAGTCTTGCTAACAATCAACATCCAGATGGCAAAGCGCTTATCGCACATTTAAGAACTGTGCATCAAAATAATACAGGTTTTACAGAAAAGTGTGCGAGTTCCTGCCGCGATAAGAATGGACGTAATAGTTATGAATGGCTAGCCGAAATTGTGCCTGATATTGATGGTATCCGCGTGCTGGATCTCGCCTGTGGATCCGGACCGTTATTAAAAATATTATACGATAGTAATAAAAACTTGAGATTAAAAGGAGTAGATATGTGTCCCGAAGAGCTAGCTCTTGCTAAAGCTCGTCTACCAAATGGTGTGGTTGATCTATTTGAATTAAAGGCTCAAAATTTGACATCAATCGATGATAATTCAATAGACGTTGTACTGTGCCATTGGGCTTTAACACTGATGAACCCAATAACTCCAGTTTTAAATGAAGTCAGCCGTGTGCTATCATCGGGTGGTAGATTTGCAGCATTGGTCAACGGACCAATGAATGTAGCGCCAAGATATAGCGATGTACACAATTTAATTTATGAATACGTACAATCGAAGCTACCTAAATATGGTGAGATTGATTTAGGCGATCCTAGAATACGTAGTACAGATAAATTAAAACATCTTTTAAGTGAGTCTTTTCCAGATGCTAAAATAACCATTGAGACTAGCGTGGTATCCATGGAGGGCCCCGTTGTCAAAGTGGCTGAAACTACTGCAGGATTTTTTTATGCTTCATTTATTTTGCCGCCAGAGATTCATAAGATAATGCTTTCAAAGCTAGCTGATCTTCTCACTACATCAAAACAAAGTAGAGATCTCGAAAGACAAGGATGTTTCTCAATGCCAATAAACCGAATAGTGATCACAAAGTAAAAAAGTTTTTTTGTTTTGTTTATGGCGGAGAGAGTGGGATTCGAACCCACGATACCCGTGAAGGTATACACACTTTCCAAGCGTGCGCTTTGGACTAAGGTTTAAATTTTTGTTGGTATCATTAAAGAATTTTTCTTAAAAAAGTAGAAATTAAGAGTTGGCGACGGCAGAGCGGAGTCATGAACAATTATTATAATTTCTGACATATACTCCGTTATCATCAGTTGTAATTATTTGAGCATCACCGCTTCTTAAATTCATAACTAGTCTTACTTTAGAACTGTATGTTTTTGCCTTACCTTTTACCTTAGATTCTGAATTTGATGTAATTTTAAAAACAAAGCCATCACTTAAAAATATCTTTCCACCCTGAATAACAAAAGTTTCATTCGGAGTATTCACCCCGTTACAAGATACTACTTTATCAGAACCTGAGCATGAAAATACAAGCGATGATATTGTTGATAATAATAAAAATTTTTTCATAGCTACCGACGGCACAGCGACGGCAGAAATAATCTTAACGTATATTATTAGTTGTGAAAAGTATTTAAAAATGGCGGAGAGAGTGGGATTCGAACCCACGAAACGGTTTCCCGTTTACACACTTTCCAAGCGTGCGCTTTAAACCGCTCAGCCATCTCTCCTAGGTTTCTTTGTTAATTTTTAACACTCCAATAAAAGCTTCTTGAGGTATCTCGACTCTTCCAAATTGTTTGGCTCGAGCTTTTCCTTTTTTTTGTTTTTCAAGCAACTTTCTTTTTCGATCTCTTGCTCCTCCTCCGTGAATTTTTGTTAATACATCTTTTTTAAATCCTTTTATACTTTCCCTTGCAATAACTTTTCCACCAATGGCTGCTTGTATGGGAATCATAAAATTATGCCTTGGTATCAAATCTTTTAACTTTTCACATACTAGTCTACCTTGTTTTTGAGCAAACTCTTTGTGGATGATCATTGATAAAGCATCTACGGACTCATTATTAACTAAAATACCTAACTTAACTAAATTGCCCTCTTTATAATCAGTAATTTCATAATCAAAACTAGCGTATCCACTTGTAATAGATTTTAATCTATCATAAAAATCAAAAACGACTTCATTTAGCGGGAGTTCGTAAACCAAAACAGCTCTATTTCCTGAATAAGACAAGTCTTTCTGAATGCCTCTTTTGTCCTGACATATTTTAATTATTGCTCCTAGATATTCATCAGGTGTTATAATAGTCGCGTTTATCCATGGTTCTTCAATAAATTTAATTTGGGATGGGTCAGGCATAGTTGTTGGGTTTTGAAGGTCAACAATTTCATTATTAATTTTATTAACCTTATATACAACGCCTGGGGTTGTAGTTATTAAATTAATATCAAATTCTCTTTCCAATCTTTGTGTGATTATCTCTAAATGAAGTAAACCTAAAAAACCACATCTAAATCCTAAGCCAAGAGCACTAGAAGACTCAGGTTCAAAAGAAAAACTAGAGTCGTTTAGTTTAAGTTTTGCCAGACCGTCTTTTAGTTTTTGATATTCAGAACTATCCACTGGAAATAAACCACAAAATACAACTGGTTTGCTAGGCTTGAAACCAGGCAAAGGTTTCTCTAACGGGTGGTTAGGATCGCATATGGTATCTCCAACTTTAGTTTCTGATAAGCTTTTAATTCCGGTTATAATAAATCCAATTTCACCTGTGCCTAATTCTCCTATATCTTTAGCTTTAGGGGTGAAAACACCAACTTTTTCTATTTCATAGTCCTGATTTGTTGACATGAGTTTAACCTTCATCCCTTTTTTTATTTTTCCGTCAAGAATACGAACTAATATTACGACACCTAAATAACTATCGTACCAACTATCTACAAGTAAAGCTTTAAGCTTGGATGACTGATCTCCTTTGGGAGTTGGGAGATCTTTTACAATTGCTTCTAAAATTTCCTCGACTCCTTCTCCTGTTTTACCAGAACAACAAATAGCTTTGGATGTATCAATACCAATTACATCTTCGATCTGTTTTTTTACTTTTTCTATATCTGATGCTGGAAGATCTATCTTATTAAGCACTGGAATAATGTGATGATTTGAATCTAGAGCCTGATATACATTTGCTAAAGTTTGAGCTTCAACCCCTTGAGAACTATCTACAATCAATACAGAACCTTCACAAGCAAGAAGAGATCGACTTACCTCGTAACTAAAATCTACATGTCCGGGAGTATCAATAATATTTAATATATACTCTTTGCCGTCTTTTGATTTATAATTTAACTTTACCGTTTGTGCTTTAATAGTAATCCCTCTTTCCCTTTCAATATCCATGGAGTCTAAAACTTGTTCTTTCATCTCTCTTTCAGAAAGGCCTCCACAAATTTGGATCATTCTGTCAGCAATTGTTGACTTTCCATGATCAATATGTGCGATAATCGCAAAGTTTCTTACGTTGTTGATATCTGACATTAGGATCTTATTGTTCCACCAGTCTTGGCTTTGACAATATTTATAATTTTTTGACTTACATCGTTAATATCTTTTTCAGAAAGAGTTTTGTCCATTGATTGTATAGTTACATTAATAGCTATAGATTTTTTTCCTTCAGGCATATTGCCGCCTTCGAAAACATCAAATATTAAAATTTTTTTTATTAGACTCTTGTCAACTTCACTAATTATTTTTTTAACATCTCCTGCTTTATAATTTTTATCAATTATAAAAGCAAAATCTCTTTCAGATTTTTGAAATTCTGATACTGAGTAGTTTCTTTTGATTAGCCTATGTTTTTTTTGTGGTTCAGGTATATTTTTTATAAAAATTTCAAATCCACAAACATTTTGCTCTTTTAAATCTATATTTGAAACTATTGCCGGGTGTATTTCTCCAAAAAAACCTAATTGAGGACCGTTTTCAGATTTAAAGTTTACTGAGCCAGACCTAACAGGATTATAATAATCTTGAGTTTGATTGCTTATATGAAGATCCCTTTCTTCGACACCAAGCTCAATCAATGTTTTTATAGCATCTGCTTTGACATCAAACACATCTATATTCCGAGCTTGCGTATCCCAGCTTTTTCTATTTGCGACGCCAGATTTTAAACCTCCTAACACTACTTGTTGTTCTCCTGGTTTGTTGCCAGAAAAAATTGGGCCAATTTCAAATAAAGAAATATCTGGATAACCTCTGTCCTGATTTTTTTTAAGGTAAATTATTAAATTTGTAAATATTGATCTTCTCAAAACATTCAGATCGCTAGAAATTGGATTTGTGATTTCTATTTCTTTTTTTCCTTTTGAAAACTGTTTATCTATACGTGAGTCGGTGAATGACCAAGTTACTGCTTCCAAATACCCTTTGTTAGCTACGGCTCTTTGAGAAAGGTGAAATAGTTTTTGTTTAAAGTTTAAAGTATCTTTTGTTCTTTTCCTTTCAGGATCTATTAATGATATTTTGTCAAAACCTTTTATTCTTATTAACTCCTCAATAATATCTATGTCTTGTTTTACATCTGGTCTCCAAGATGGGATTTCAACTTTTAAAATCATTTTTGAAGTTTTGACTCTAAATCCTAATGAAGTAAGGATTTTTTTAGCCTCAGCAGACGAAATTGGAATTCCTACAACTTTTTTGAATTTGTTATTGTCAATTTCAATAACTTTTTTTTTTACTTTTGACTTGCCGGTAATAGAAAATTTACTTGCTTGTCCACCGCAAATTTTAATAATTAAATCAGTAGCTAATTCAAGACCTTCTATAATTGAGTTTGGATCTATACCCCTTTCAAATCTATATTTTGCATCTGTATCAATATCTAGAGAATTTGCGGTTTTCCTAACCGAGGCTGGATAAAAATATGCTGACTCAAGTAATATATTCTTTGTATCGAATTCGGTTCCTGAACGAGTCCCTCCAATAATTCCTCCAAGTCCCAATGCGCCTGATCTATCAGAAATAACACACATATTTTTTTTAAGTTTATATTGTTTGCTGTCTAGTGCTTCAAAGCTTTCCTCTGGTTTAGAATTTCTTACTATGATCTCTTTATCTATTTTATCAGCATCATATGCGTGTAATGGTCTATTAAGATCTAACATTACATAATTGGTAATATCTACTACTGCAGATATTGGTTTTAAACCTAGCGAAATTATTTTTTCTTTTAACCACGCTGGACTTTCTTTATTTTTAATATTTCTTATATAACATGCGCCAAATGACATACATCCTTGATTTTTTTCATTTGTAATAGAAATCTTTATAGGTTGAGAAAAATTCTGTTTAATTTTTATTTTTTTTAAATTAGAAAGTCTTCCCAACCCTGCAGAGGCTAAATCTCTGGCTATTCCGCGAACTCCTAAGCAATCAGGTCTATTAGGTGTAATTGATATATCAATAGATTTCTCTCCTTTGCTTTTAAAATAATTTTTTCCAATATCCTTTTCTCTACTCTTTAGTTCGATTATTCCGTCACTTTCATCTGAAAGGTTGAGCTCACTCTCAGAGCAAAGCATACCATGTGATTCAACACCCCTTATTTTGACTACCTTTAATTTCAATTTTGTTTTTGGAATGACTGAGCCTGGTGGGGCGTATACACTGACTAGTCCATTTCTTGCATTCGCAGCACCACAGACTACTTTTATAGTTTTGCTGTTGCCAAGACTGACATCGCAAAGTTTTAGCTTGTCTGCATTAGGGTGCTTTTCAGTTTTTAAAACTTTTGCTATTTTGAAATCAGAGAGTCCGCCTTGGCTATCTTTTATGCCCTCTACTTCAAGACCGATTCCCGTGAGTTTATTTATTATTTTTTCTAAATTTGCACTTGTACTTAAATGATCTTTTAACCAGGATAAAGTTATTATCATCTGCTCAAGCCTCTATAGTTTGTTGGTACATCTAAAGGATCAAAACCAAAATAATTTAACCACCTGAAGTCAGTCTCGAAAAAAGATCTAAGATCATTTATTCCATATTTAAGCATTGCAAGCCTATCTATTCCCATTCCAAATGCATAACCTTGAAATTTTTTTGGATCTACTTTAGCATTTTTTAAAACATTTGGATGAACCATTCCACAACCAAGTACCTCAAGCCATTTATCCCCTTCCCCAACAATAATTCTTCCATTTTCTAATCTATAACCAATATCAACTTCTGCTGAGGGCTCTGTAAATGGAAAATGACTTGGTCTAAATCTCATTTGGATTTTTTTAACTTCAAAAAATTCTTTTACGAAATAATCCAAACACCCTTTCAGGTGCCCCATGGTAATATCTTTGTCTATATGTAACCCTTCAAGTTGATGAAACATTGGAGCGTGAGTTTGGTCGCTATCACATCGATACGTTCTGCCTGGTACAATAATTTTAAATGGTGCTTTACCATTTAACATTGTTCTGATTTGCACTGGAGATGTATGTGTCCTTAATAAAATTTTTTTATTACTATCCAGGTAAAAAGTATCATGCATATCTCTAGCCGGATGATCCTCAGGAGTATTCAAGGCTGTGAAGTTGTTATACTCACTTTCTACATCAGGCCCTTCTGCAACAGAAAAGCCTATTTCAGAAAATATAGATGAAATCTCATCGATAACTTGGGAAACAGGATGAATTTTTCCATTTGGTCGATCTCTAGCTGGTAACGTAACGTCAACTTTATTTTTTTGAAGTTTTTGATTTATTTCTAATTTTTCTAATTCTTTATATCTATTATTAATTGCTTCAGAAATTTTTTGTTTTTCATTATTCAAGGAAGATGCTCTAACTTTTCTTTGATCTTCTGGTAAAGAGCCAAGTTTTTTAAACTCCTGATTAATCTGACTATTTTTTCCTAAAAAATCAGTTTTTAGACTTTGCAGTTCTGACTTGTCTTTAGCTTGCAATACTTTTTGTATTAATTCTCGTAAATCTACCATTAGTTAGTTTTTACTCTAACTTGATAAAAGAAAAAACAAGTTTATTTTATTGATAACTGAACTTTTTTGACGAGTGATTTAAAAGCTTCTGGATTATTATAGGCCAAATCAGCTAAAACTTTTCTATCTAATTTAATTTTCGACTTATTTAGGCCGTTTATAAATTTAGAATATGTCAAACCTTCTGAACGTACTCCAGCGTTTATTCTTTGTATCCATAATGATCTGAATTCTCTCTTTTTATTTCGTCTATCTCTGTAAGCATACTGCAAAGCTTTCTCCATAGCTTGTCGAGCAATACGAATAGTATTTTTTCTTCTACCAAACTGTCCTTTGACAGCTTTAAAAACTTTTTTGTGTCTTGCCTTACTTTGTACTCCTCTTTTAGTTCTCGCCATATTATCCTCTTAAATTATAAGGCATATAAGATTTAACAATTTTTGAGTCTGGTTTAGACATAATAGTAGACCCTCTTTGTTTTCTTATTTGCGAATTTGTTCTTTTAATCATACCGTGTCTTTTATTTGCTTGAGGCATCTTCACTTTACCTGACTTGGTAATTCTAAATCTTTTTTTTGCTGAACTTTTTGTTTTTAATTTTGGCATAAGTAACGGATTTATATATACTTTGATTTTAGTTTACAAGATCAAACAAAAAATAATTAGTTAGGCTGAATAATCATTATCATTTGTTTTCCCTCAAATTTAGGATTTAGTTCAACTTTTCCTAAATCTTTAGTATCTTTTATAATTCTGTCCATCAAGTCTCTACCTTGTTGGGTGAATTGCATCTCCCTACCTTTAAACTTTACTGTAAATTTTACTTTATCACCTTTTGTTAAGAATTTTTTTGCATTCTTTATTTTAAAATTATAATCATGGATCTCTGTACCTGGTCTTAATTTAAGTTCTTTTAATGCTGCGGTCTTTTGATTTTTTTTTGCCTTGCTTGCTTTTTTTTGCATATCATATTTATATTTTCCTATGTCCATTATCTTGCAGACTGGAGGATTAGCATTTGGAGAAATTTCTATAAGGTCAAGGTTTTCTCCCTTTGCAATTTCAACTGCTTTCTTTATCGGAAGGATACCCAAATTTTCCCCTGAACTATTTATAACTTGAACATCAAGACTTTTTATTCTGTGATTTGTCCTTGGTATATCAACTTTAGGTTTTCTTCGAAAAAAATATGAATTTGTTTTCTGCACTTATTAGATTGGTAATTTGTTTAAAAGCATAATTTTACTTTTTGCTTGAGCTAATTTTATTTTTTCTTGTTCTTCTGAACCAAGTTTTCTTATGGTCACACTCTCCTCTTTTATTTCTTTATCTCCACATATAAATAGAAGAGGAACTTTTGCCAAAGAATGTTCTCTTATTTTGTAATTAATTTTTTGATTTCTTAAATCCACTTCGCAATTTATACCCTCTTTAAAGATCTCTTCAAATATTTTTTTTGCATATTTATTGTGTTCTTCGGATATGGGTAACACAACAACTTGTGTTGGATTAAGCCAAAATGGAAGTTTGCCAGCATAATTTTCAATTAATATACCGATAAATCTCTCTAAAGATCCAAATAAAGCTCTATGAAGCATAACGGGAGTTTTTTTTGTTCCATCTTTATCTACAAAGGTTGCCCCGAGTCTGCTGGGTAAATTAAGATCAACTTGCAAAGTTCCGCACTGCCAATCTCTTCCAATGGCATCTCTTAAAACAAATTCTATTTTGGGACCGTAAAAAGCACCCTCGCCTTTATTAGTTTCGTAATCTAAATTTGTTTTTTTAATTGCTGCTAATAAAGCTTTTTCAGATTTGTCCCATATATTGTCATCACCAACTCGTTTTTTAGGCCTATCAGAATATTTTAAAAATACTTTTTTAAAACCTAAATCTCTATAAATATCTAAAATTAAATTAGTAACAGTAATACACTCCTCTGTTATTTGTTCTTCGGTACAAAATATATGGGCATCATCTTGTGTGAAAGCTCTAACTCTAAGTAGACCATGTAATGCTCCCGATGGTTCATACCTATGTACTTTGCCAAACTCAGAGAGTTTCAAAGGTAAATCACGATAACTTTTTAGACCTTGATTAAAAACCTGAACACATCCAGGACAATTCATAGGTTTTATAGCAAAAGTTTTTTCATCAGGAGTTTCAGATGTAAACATTAAGTCTCCAAATTTGTCCCAATGTCCAGATTTTTCCCATAAGCTTTTATCTAATAGTTCAGGTGTATTTATTTCACGATAACCTGCATTTCTTTGTTTTAGTCTCATGTACTCGATTAATCTCTGAAATAAATTCCAACCTTTTTCATGCCAAAATACTGATCCTGGACTTTCTTCTCTGAAATGAAACAAATCCATTTCTTTGCCAAGCTTCCTATGATCTCTTTTTTCAGCTTCATCTAGTCTATGTAGATAAGCATCTAATTCTTTTTTAGAACTCCAACATGTCCCATAAATACGTTGCAACATTTCATTATTAGAGTCCCCTCTCCAATATGCTCCCGATACTTTGGTTAGTTTAAAAGCTTTTCCAATTTTTTTTGATGAGGCTAGGTGTGGTCCTCTACATAAATCATGCCAGGTGTCTCCGTGATGATAAATTGAAAGCTCCTCTTTTTCGGGAATACTTTTAATTATTTCAGCTTTATATTTTTCTCCAATCTTTTTAAAATGACCTATAGCTTTATTTCTCTCCCACACCTCTCTCTTAGTTTTTACATCTCTATCAATTATTTCTGACATTCTTTTCTCAATTTTCTTTAAATCGTCTGTTGTGAAAGGTTCTTTTCTAGAAAAATCATAATAAAAACCATTTTCGATTACAGGACCTATAGTCACTTGAGTTCCAGGAAATAGCTCTTGAACAGACATTGCCATTATATGTGCAGCATCATGCCTTATAACATCAAGACCTTCTTTATCTTTTTCGGTTATTATTTTAACTTTAGAATCTTTTTTAATTTCAAAACTCAAATCCTTTAGTTCACCATTGACCTCCATAATTAAAGCAGATTTTTCAAGTGATTTACTTATTTTTTTTACTAAATCAAAACCATTGATTGATTTAGAAAATTTTATCTGTTTACCATCTAAAAGTTGAATTTGAGGCATTTATTCTTTTAACAATTTTTTGTATTCTGTAAAAGTGCTTTGACACATTTTTTCTACATCAAATTTAAGTAATACGTTTTTCCTACCTTCATTTCCAATCGATTGCAACTTGTCTTTATCCATTTCAATAACTTTGTTCAGAAATTCTGCTAAGGATTCTGGCTTACCGTTTTTAAACAAAAAGCCGGTTTTGCCGTCAATAATTGTTTCGCGAGAACCTCCTAAATCACTTGCTATTATTACTTTTTGCATAGATTGAGCCTCGACTGCAACTCTTCCAAATGCCTCCGGTTCAATAGACGACGATACAACTAAATTTGATACATAATAAATAATTGGCATTTCTTTATAATTAGATAGAAAAGTTATATTTTTTGAAAGTTGATATTTTTCAGTTAAAGCAACTAATTTTTTTAAATATACTTTTCTACCTTGGTGATCTCCTAAAATAATACTTTGAAAATTATTTTTACCATATTTATTTTTTAGTAAGTATAAAGACTCAATAAACATTTCCTGTCCTTTCCATTTTGTTAATCTACCAGGTAATAATATTTTGAAAGATTCAGTTTTTAAATTTAAGTCTAAATTAAGCTTACTAATTTTTTCATTCGTAACAATTGAGTTACTAAAATATTCTGTATTTATTCCCCTGAAGATTACGAGAACACGTTTTCCCGATTTAAGTAGTTCATTATAATTTTTATTAATATGATCAAAAATAAAATTTGACCCAGCAATTACAAGATCGGACCTCACCATAACTGAATTGTAAAATTTTTTAATTTTATTACTAAAATTATACGTTCCATGAAAGGTTGTAACAAATTTTCTGCCAGTTAAAAAACAAGAAAATAAACATGACCATGCAGGCGCTCTACTTCTTGCATGTACAACATTGATTTTTAAAAACAATATAATCAAACTTAATAAGATCGAATTGATTAGAATTAAAATTGGATTCTTCGATTGTACAGGCAATCTTATAATTTTTACTTTGTTTTTTTTTATAAATTTAAGTAGTGGTCCTCCGCTAGTAACGATATAAGATTTACAATCTTTCTCAGCTAAAAAATGTGCTAAGTCATAACAGCCTGTTTCCGCACCGCCATAACCTAACCTTGGAATAACTTGTAAAACTTTTATTTTAGATGACATATGATAAAGATATATAATATCAGAATAGTTTGAAAAATTTTACATGAAAAAATTTAAATACTTAAAAATATCGAAGACTAAAAAGCTTAGATATATAGACAATTATTTTAAAAAAAAACTATATATAATTTTTCTACCAGGTTTTATGTCAGATGTAGAGGGGAAAAAACCTACCGAATTTAGAAAATATGCTGTTAGAAATAAGTTAGGTTTTCTCGCTTTAGAATATACTGGTCATGGTAAATCATCAGGCCAATTTACAAAAAGTAATATTACCGAGTGGTCGAATGATACAAAAAAATTAATTAAAAAAATTGTTAAAAGAAATGATTTTATTTTAATTGGATCCAGTATGGGGGCATGGATTTCTTTGAAACAATTTAAATACTTTAAAAATCAAATAAAAGGTTTTATTGGTATTGGGTCAGCTCCTGAATTTTTAGATAGATTAATGTGGAAAAAATTTACAAAGAAGATAAAGGCAGAAATTAGGAAAGAAGGTAAAAGCTTAATTAAGAGTGATGGTTATGAATATCCTATTACCTATCAGTTAATTAAAGACGGAAGAAAAAATAAAGTTTTATCAAAAAAAATTAAATCTAAAATAAACGTAACAATGTTTCATGGTCAGAAAGACACTGTGGTTCCTATTTTATTTTCTAGGAGAGTTTTAAAATTATTTGTCGGCGCAAAGAAAAAGCTTTTTATTATCAAAAATGGTGATCACAGCTTGTCTAGTAAAAATAATATTAAAAAGATCTTTGAAGAGCTAGATAGCTTTAGAAATTTTATTTTTTAAACTTATAGGATTTTCGAGTTTATCTAACATTTCTATTGGACATATTTGTTTAAAATTTGTGATTTCTTTTGAAAAATTATTTAAAATATTTTTTGATATTTCTGATTTAGTTTCAACTGTATATTCCTCTAATAATTTTTTGAGTTTATCTTTCCAAAAATTGGTTTCGAGTTTTTGCCATGTAATAGAGGCGGGGTTAACATAATTTTCAAAAGTGTTTTCAGGGTCATAAACGAAAGCCATTCCGCCTGTCATACCGGCACCAAAATTGTCACCTACTTTACCAAGTATTACTATTTCTCCACCGGTCATATATTCACATCCATTGGCATCGCACCCTTCGACTACAGATATGGCTCCAGAATTTCTTACTGCAAATCTTTCTCCAGCTTTTCCAGAAGCAAATAATTTTCCTGATGTAGCTCCATACAAGACTGTATTTCCAACAATAGTATTTTCATTTGTTTTAAAGTTATTTTCCTCAGATGGTCTTACTATAATCGTTCCTCCTGACAAACCTTTTGCAACATAATCATTTGCGTCACCAAATAATTTAATTTTAATGCTTTTTGAGAGAAATGCTCCAAGTGACTGTCCAGCTGAGCCAGTCAGACCAATGTTCAAAATATTTTTTGTAAAATTTTCACCAAACTTGTTGAAAATGTAATGAGACAGTTTTGTTCCCACTGTTCTATCCGTATTTTTAACTTTTAGTTCATAAGTAATTTTTTCATTTTCATTTATTTTATTTTTAATTTCTGTCCAAATTTTTTCATCAATGCTATTATCTGGAACTTCATTAATAAGATCATTTCTTGAAAATCTATTATTTTTTCCAGGGTCTGTTTGCACAAGCAATGGGTTTAGATCTAAATCGTCAAGATTGGGAGAACCTCTGCTTACCTGATGAAGTAAATCAGTTCTTCCAATTATTTCTTCTAAAGATTTAAAGCCTAAAGAAGCCAGAATTTCTCTTACCTCCATTGCAACGAAAGTAAAAAAGTTCACTACTTTCTCTGGGGTTCCGGAAAATTTTTCTCTAAGTTTTTCATCTTGTGTACAAACTCCAACTGGACATGTATTTGAATGGCACTGCCTTACCATAATGCATCCCATTGCTATTAAAGAGGAGGTCCCCATTCCAAATTCTTCTGCGCCCATCATAGCAGCAATAACAACATCTCTACCTGTTTTTATTCCTCCATCTGTTCTTAAAGTTACTTTATGCCTTAATTGGTTTAGCGTTAAAATTTGATTTGCCTCTGTTAATCCCATTTCCCATGGAATACCGGCATACTTTACACTTGTTTGTGGACTTGCACCGGTTCCACCAGAATGTCCTGAAATTAAAATTACGTCCGCTTTAGCTTTAGCTACTCCAGCCGCAATAGTACCTATACCAGTTGAAGCAACTAACTTTACTCCAATTCTTGCTTTTGGATTGACTTGTTTTAAATCATAAATTAGTTGCGCTAGATCCTCTATAGAATAGATATCATGATGTGGAGGAGGAGAAATTAGTGTTACGCCTGGTGTAGAGTGTCTAAGTTTTGCAATTTCTTTTGTTACTTTAAATCCTGGTAATTGTCCTCCCTCTCCAGGTTTTGCACCTTGTGCGATTTTAATTTCTATTTCTTTACAATTATTTAAATACTTTACTGTTACTCCAAATCTAGCTGAGGCTACTTGTTTTACTTTTGAATTTGATGAGTCTCCATTTTCCAAAATTTTGAATCTTTTCTCGTCTTCTCCGCCCTCTCCACTGCATGAAGATCCTTTGATTCTGTTCATTCCAACAGCTAAAGTTTCATGAGCTTCTGAAGACAATGCTCCATGGGACATACTTCCGCTACCAAACCTTGGGGTAATCTTTTCGATAGGTTCTACTTGGCTTATATCAATTGATTTATTAATTTTTCTAAACTCAAGAAGATCCCTCAGATTTGTTGGGTTTAAACTATTAATTCTCTCCGAATACTTTTTAAATAGTTCATAAGATTTCTTTCCGACAGAGTGTTGTAGCAAGTGAATAAGATTTCCTTGAAATTGGTGGTCTTCACCAGTTTTTCTGTACTTATAAAGTCCTCCAATAGGAAGCATAATTACGTTTTTTTGAAATGTTTTAAAATGAAGATCTCTTATTTTATTTTCAATTCCAGATATTCCAATACCTGATATTCTAGATATCATTCCAGGAAAATAATCAGCGACTAACCCTCTGCTTAAACCTACCGCCTCAAAATTACATCCTCCTCTATAAGAGCTTAAAACCGAAATACCCATTTTTGACATTATTTTTAACAATCCAGCATTTATTGATTTTTTAAATCTTTCAACACAGTTTTCAAAATCTAATTTTCCAAATAATTTTTTTTCGTACCTTTGATAAATGCTGTCTATTGAAAGATAAGGATTAATCGTAGTTGCTCCAACACCTATGAGAACAGCAAAGGAGTGAGTGTCCATTGCTTCAGCGGTTTGAACATTTATTGAAGCATAACCCCTCAGACTCAATTTAACTAAGTATGAGTGAATAGCGCCTACTGCTAAAATCATTGGTACTACTGCTCTCTCTTTTGAAATATTTTGGTCTGAAAGAATAAGATGATTTGCGCCTCCTCTTACAGCGATTTCAGCTTCTTCTCTTATTTGTTCAATTCTATTTCGTAAATTATCTTTAAGATCAAAAGTGCAATCAATAATTCTAACTTTTTTTGAAAATAAAGTTTTAAATTTTTTGAGTTGGGAGTTTGTTAATATAGGGCTATCTAAAACATAAATATTTTCCTTAGTTAAATTTTCAAAATCTAAAATGTTTCCTAAATTACCAAATCTTGTTTTTAGGCTCATAACTTTATTTTCTCTTAAAGAATCAATTGGCGGATTTGTTACTTGACTAAAATTTTGTCTAAAATAATGTGAGATAGGTCTGTAGTGATTTGACAATACTGCAACCGGAGTATCGTCTCCCATTGATCCTGTAGCCTCTTTTGCGTCTTCTACCATAGGATGAAGTATCAATTCTAAATCTTCAATACTGTACCCTGAGAGATACTGTCTTCTTCTTAGGTTATCCTTTGAAAAATTTATAAATTCTTTTTCAGTAGTTATTTTTTTATCTAGATGAACAATTTGTTTATGAAATTTTTTATAATCTTTAGATAAATAATCTTTTATTTCTTTATCTTTATATATTTGACCTTTTTTTAAATTTACTGCTATAAGTTGGCCAGGTCCAAGTCTTCCTTTTGAAATTATTTTATTCTCAGGAATTTCAACCATTCCAGTTTCAGATCCTGCACAGAATATTTTATCGGATGTTATAGAGTATCTTAGAGGTCTTAAACCATTTCTATCTGTTGCAGCAATGGCCCATTTACTATCAGTAGCGCAAATCGCTGCTGGGCCGTCCCATGGTTCAATAGTACTATTTAAAACATCAAAAAGTTGTTGGTGCGATCTAGGTAAAACTTTATTTCTTTTAGACCATGCATCAGGCATCATCATTAATTTAATTAATGGAACTGGTTTACCTGAATGTATTAAAAGTTCAAAAACATTATCCAAAGCAGCCGAGTCAGAATTGCCAGGTGTGATTACCGGTTTTAAATCTTCCACATCTTTAAACCGTTCGCTCGACATATCCTGCTCATGAATTTTCATCCAATTTATATTTCCTTTTAGAGTATTTATCTCACCATTGTGTGCAAGACATCTAAATGGTTGCGCTAACTTCCAGCTTGGAAAAGTGTTTGTTGAAAATCTCTGATGGAAAATTGCAAATCTTGAAATAAATCTTTTGTCATTTAAATCTGGATAAAAATCAGATAAAGATTCAGCTAAAAACATGCCTTTATAAATAATAGATCTTGAACTTAGAGAACAAATATAAAAATCATTTATTTGCTGTTTTCTTGTAATTTTTAATATTTTTTTTCTTGCTACAAATAATGATCTCTCTAAATCATTCCTTTCAATTTTTTTATTACTTTTAAAGATCACTTGAGTAATTTCTGGTCTATTTGAGTCAGCTGTTTTCCCTAAAACTTTTGGATTAACTGGGACTTGCCTCCAACCATAAATATAAAAATCATTTTCAATTAAAACCTGCTCGACTATTGTTTTTGATCTCTCTTGGTCAGAATATTCTGTTTTTGGTAGAAAAATCATGCCAACACATATTTCTTCCTCTCCCTTATGATTGTGTCCGGTATCTTTTATTTTTTCTAAAAAAAATTCTTTTGGGATTTCAACGCAGATTCCTGCGCCATCTCCTGATTTTCCATCAGCATCAACTGCACCTCGGTGCCAAACTGCTTTTAATGATTGTATACCATATTCGACCACATCCCTTCTTTTTTTTCCATCTAAAGATGTTATTAATCCAACCCCACAAGCATCATGTTCGAGAGACTTATGGTAGGAATGGTTGGTCTCTAATAATTTTCTATTTCTAATATACAAACTCATGCCGCTTGTCCTTTTTGAGATTGAATAGCTCTCAGATATTTTTCAATTTCCTTTGCAGCGTCTCTACCATCTCTAATTGCCCAAACAACTAAGGAGGCTCCTCTAACGATGTCCCCAGCAGCGAAAACCCCTGGCAGATTAGTTTCCATGGTTTTCAAATTAATTTTGATTGTTCCCCATTTAGATACTGATAACTCCTCTACATTAAAAAGCTTTGGAATGTTTTCTGGGTCAAAACCCAAAGCTTTGATTACCATGTCTGCTTCCAGTTTATAGATTTCATTTTCAATTTTTACAGGCTTTCTTCTGCCTGACGAATCTGGTTCACCTAATTCCATTTTTTGTACCTCAACAGATTGTACTTTTTGATTTCCATTAAATTTATTTGGACTTGAAAGCCACAAAAACTCTACTCCCTCTTCAATCGCATTACCCACTTCTCTTGCTGAGCCGGGCATATTCTCTTTATCACGCCTATAAAGACATTTTACTGATTTTGCTTTCTGCCTGATTGCTGTTCTCACACAATCCATAGCAGTATCGCCGCCACCTACAACAACTATTTTTTTATTCTCTGCGTTAAGCGTGCCATCATCAAATAGTTTAACTTTATCTCCTAAACCTTTACGATTTGATGCTGTTAGAAAATCCATTGCAGGAAAAATATTTTTAAGATCACTTCCTTCAATATCAATATTTCTAGCCTTATAAACTCCAGTTGCTATTAATATAGCGTCGTGCTTTTTTTTTAATTCATTTAATGATGCATTTTTTCCTACTTCAAAATTTTGAATAAACTTTATCCCAGAGTCCTTAAGAAGTTTTGTTCTTCTCTCAACAACAAATTTTTCTAATTTAAAATTTGGTATTCCATAAATAAGTAATCCACCTGGTCTGTCATATCTATCGTAAATGCTAATCTTATAACCTGATTTTCTTAACTCCTCAGCACAAGCTAAGCCTGCGGGTCCTGCGCCAATTATGGCTACAGATTGATTCTTTTCTTTTTTAATATCAATTGGCTTTACCCAACCTTTTTCCCATGCCGTATCAGTAATATATTTTTCAACTGAGCCAATAGTTACAGTTCCGTGTCCAGATTGTTCAATTACACAATTCCCTTCGCATAGTCTATCTTGAGGACATATACGGCCGCATACTTCCGGCATGTTATTTGTGCTTTGTGCTAATTCGTAAGCATCCTTTAATCGGCCTTCCGCAGTTAATTTAAGCCAGTCGGGAATATTGTTCTGTAACGGACAATGAACTTGGCAAAAGGGAACTCCACACTGTGAACACCTGCTTGATTGTTCTGTTGCTTTATTATTTATAAATTCTTTATATATTTCGTTAAAATCTTGGCTCCTATTTTCCACAGATCTTTTAGGTGGGGTTTGCTGACCTATTTTAACAAACTTGAGCATTTTTTCTGACATATTCACTATTGTTAGATCAAATTTAATAAAAAATGAAGTGTATTTAAGTCAGCAATACTTACCTTAGTATCAAAAAACCCCTATTTTTCTTGCGTTTCAATAACGCATATCAGCTATGTTATATTTTGTATGATCTCATTAATTGAACAAAATATAAGTAAATGATTAATAATGGAAAATTTTTTTCAGGTCTTAGTTATATCAGTTGTACAAGGTATAACTGAATTTCTCCCAGTCAGTTCATCCGCGCATTTAAATTTACTATCAAACTTATTTGGTTTCAAAGAGGATGAATTATTAATAAACATAAGTGCACATATAGGATCTTTATTTGCGGTAGTTTTTTTCTTTAAATATGAAATCATTAACTTTGGGAAAAATAAAAAATTATTTATTAGGGTAATTTTGGCTTCTATGCCTTTATTCTTTTTTGGCTATCTTGTTGTAAATTATAATCTTGTTCCTGAGCTGAGGACCTACAAAATCATAGGTTGGACAACTATTTTATTTGGTATAATTCTTTACTTAGTAGATAAATTAAAAACAAGACTTAGCATTAAGAAGAATTTTAATACAAAAAACGCGATTATTCTTGGTTTTTGTCAAGTTTTAGCACTAATACCTGGTGTTAGTCGATCAGGAATAGTTATGACTGGTGCAAGAATGCTAAATTTTAAAAGAGAAGATGCAGCTAAAATTTCTTTTTTATTGTCTATACCGGCCTTGGCAGGAACTGGTTTATTTGGTTCTTTTGTTCTAATTTCACAAAATTATTCAGTAATAACTTTTAGCTCAATATTAACTATTTTTTTATCATTTATTTTTTCATACCTATCTATGAAATATCTTTTAATTTATCTTAGAAAATTTAGCTTCAATTTGATTGTTGGTTATAGGATAATTCTTGGAATGGTAATATTATCTTTCATTTATTTATAATATCATTGATAAAATTAAAATTAAAATCAATGTTACTACAAAAAAAACTATTACGGCATTTTGCAAAGATAAATTTTTTAAAAAATTCATTGTTTTCCTATGGAGGTCCCAGAAGGATTTGAACCCTCAACCTTCTCGTCCGTAGCGAGACGCTCTAATCCAATTGAGCTATGGGACCACATAGCCAAAATATCAAAGAAAACAGGCTTTATAAAGCTATTTTATCCTTATTGCCATTTGTTGAATTAGAATATAATTAAAAGGATGTATGACTAAAGAAAAAACAGTAGTAATTACATCGGCAGTGAGAACAGCAATAGGATCGCTAGGAGGAACTCTTAAAAATATTCCTGCATATAAATTGGGATCAACAGCTATATCGAGTGCTATAAAAAAATCTAATTTAAAACCCTCTGATGTAAGCGAAGTGATTATGGGACAAGTTTTAACTGGTGGAGCTGGCCAAAATCCAGCTAGACAGTCAGCAATGAATTCTGGTATTCCAAAAGAAATACCATCTTATGTGGTTAATCAAGTTTGTGGTTCTGGATTAAGATCTATTGCATCAGGTTTTCAATCAATTTTATCTAATGATTCAAAAATTGTAGTTGCGGGGGGTCAGGAAAGTATGTCTCTGGCTCCACATGTTGTTCATCTTAGAAATGGAAAAAAATTAGGTGATACAGAACTTGTAGACTCTATGATAAAAGATGGATTGTGGGATGCTTTTAATGGTTACCATATGGGTAATACAGCAGAAAATGTTGCTCAAAAATTTCAAATAACAAGAAAGGATCAAGATAAATTTTCTTTTGACTCTCAAAATAAAGCTTTAAAAGCCCAAAAGGAAAATAAATTTGATGATGAAATTGTTCCCTATGAAATTAAGTCAAAAAAAGGAAGTTCTATTTTTAAAAAAGATGAGCATCCAAGAGACGGGATATCACTGAACGTGTTAGAAAAGCTTAAAACAGTTTTTCAAAAAGATGGAACAGTTACCGCTGGAAATGCCTCAGGTATTAACGACGGTGCGGCTGCAGTAGTGCTTATGTTAAAAAGTGAAGCTGAAAAAAGAGGCATTAAACCACTTGCGGAAATTAGATCATGGGCGTCATGTGGTGTCGATCCCTCTGTTATGGGAACTGGTCCTATACCCTCTTCAAATAAAGCATTAGAAATTGCTGGTTGGACTTCTAAAGATTTAGATTTAATTGAAGCCAATGAGGCATTTGCTGCGCAAAGTTGTGCGGTAGTAAAGGAGTTAGGTTTGCCTATGGAAAAAGTAAACGTAAATGGTGGAGCTATAGCTTTGGGACACCCAATTGGTGCATCAGGTACGAGGGTTTTTGTCACACTCATTCACGAAATGCTAAAAAGAGACTCAAAAAAAGGATTGGCCACATTGTGTATTGGCGGAGGAATGGGTATAGCTATGTGTATAGAGAGAACATGAAACTTAATAAACATTTTTTTAAACCAAGAAAAAACTTAAAGAATAGAGTAGTAAAGAAAATGCCCTTTACTGTTAGAGGTTACCAATACTATTATGGAGCAATAATCCTAGTTGTTTTGCTAATTGGTTTTAGCCAAGTATTTTCTTAATAAAATTTTTTGAATTAATAGCTGAGAATCAATCTCTGGCCTTTTCCTTTTAAAAATAAGTCTTAAAAATTGCATATTTTACATTGCAAAATTCAAGTGTCAAAAAAGCGGACAAAATGTGTCAAAAAATGTGTATAATGTTTAATGGTTAAAAATATCTCAGTTCCAGATATTGGCGATTTTAAAGATGTAGAAATAATTGAAGTTCTAGTTAAACCTGGTGATAATATAAAAAAAAATGACCCTATTGTTACTTTGGAAAGTGATAAATCAAGCGTTGAAGTTCCATCGCCATTTGAAGGAAAAATTTCTGAATTGAGAGTAAAAATCGGTGATAGAGTATCTGAAGGTAGTATTTTAGCTACTTTAGAAGGTGAGATAGAAAAAGAAGCCCAATCAAAAAAAATTTTTAAAAAAGAAGAAAAAAAAGAGATACAGCCATCAAATGGTTTAAAAAATGGAAAACAAAAAATTTATGCTCAGCCAATTTCAAAAGATGATATTGATCCTGCTGAAACGCAAGAATGGCTAGACTCGCTTAAAGCTGTTGTAAAAACTGATGGATCATCTAGAGCAGGCTATCTTCTTAAAAAAGTTATAGATGAAGCATACTCTCAAGGTTTAGTATTACCTGATACAAGAACAACTCCTTACATAAACACTATACCGGCCTCTGCTGATGTGAGGTCTACTGGAGATCAAAATATTGAGAGAAAAATAAGGGCGTATATAAGATGGAATGCTGCTGCAATGGTAGTAAAAGCAAATAAAAAAAATCCAGAACTTGGTGGCCATATTGGAACTTTTGCTTCTGCAGCAACTTTATACGATGTTGGAATGAATCATTTTTGGAGAGCAAAAAATAATAAATTTGGTGGTGATTTAGTTTATTTTCAAGGTCATAGTGCTCCAGGTATGTACGCAAGGGCCTTTTTAGAGGGAAGAATTTCAGAAAAACAATTAGATAAATTTAGACAAGAGGTTGAGCAAGGTGGTTTATCCTCTTACCCTCATCCTTGGCTTATGCCAAAATTTTGGCAGTTCCCAACCGTATCTATGGGGCTTGGTCCAATGATGGCAATTTATCAAGCAAGGTTTACAAAGTATTTAATTAACAGAGGTCTTTTAAAAGATCAGGATAGAAAAATTTGGTGTCACTTGGGTGATGGTGAAATGGATGAACCTGAAAGTTTTGGAGCTGTAGGACTAGCAGCAAGAGAGAAACTAGATAATTTAATTTTTGTTATTAATTGTAACCTTCAAAGGTTAGATGGACCTGTAAGAGGAAATGGAAAAATTATTCAAGAACTTGAAGGTAGATTTCGAGGATCAGGGTGGAATGTAATCAAAGTTATTTGGGGATCTTATTGGGATCAGCTTTTATCTAAAGATAAAACTGGTTTACTAGTTAAAAGAATGAACGAGGCTGTTGACGGTGAATACCAAGCTTTCAAAGCGAAGGGTGGAGCTTACGTAAGAGAAAAATTTTTTGGTAAATATCCCGAATTAAAAGACTTGGTGGCAAATATGACTGACGCAGATATTTGGAAATTAAATAGAGGCGGACACGATCCTCATAAAGTTTACTCAGCTTATAATGCTGCTATTCAATGCAAAGGTAAGCCAACTGTCATAATAGCTAAAACAATTAAAGGTTATGGAATGGGCAAATCTGGCGAGAGTATAAATACAACACACCAACAAAAAAAATTAGACGAGGAAGATTTATTATTTTACAGAGATAGATTTAATGTGCCACTAACCGATAAACAGGTTAAAAATATTGAATATTACAAACCAGCAGAAAATTCACCAGAAATAAAGTATTTAAAAAATTGCAGAGTTAAGCTTGGTGGACATATTCCTGAGAGAACTACTTTTGCAAAACCAGTTAAAACACCGCCTCAAGATATCTTTGAAAGTTTTATGAAATCTACAGGTGATAAAGAGATGTCTACTACCATGGCTCTGGTAAGAATGCTTGCAAATTTACTTAGAGACAAAAATGTTGCACCAAGACTGGTACCAATCATTGCAGATGAGGCAAGAACTTTTGGTATGGAGGGTTTTTTTCAAAAAATTGGTATTTATGCACACGAAGGTCAAAAATATGAACCTGTAGACTCTGAGCAATTAAGTTCTTACAGAGAAGATAAGAGCGGACAAGTTTTACAAGAAGGTATTACAGAAGCAGGAGCAATGTCATCATGGATTGCTGCTGGAACCTCTTACACAAATCATGATTTAGAAATGATTCCCATATATTTGTTTTATTCAATGTTTGGTTTTCAAAGAATTGGAGATTTAGCATGGGCTGCTGCAGATTCTCAGACCAGAGGTTTTTTGATTGGAGCAACATCTGGAAAAACAACTTTAGCAGGAGAAGGTTTACAACACCAAGATGGACACAGTCTTCTCATGGCATCCGCAATACCTAACTGCGTAAGTTATGACCCTACTTTTTCGTATGAGATGGCAGTTATTTTTAGAGACGGATTAAAAAGAATGCATGAGAAAAAAGAAAATATTTACTACTATATAACTGCAATGAACGAAAATTATACTCATCCAGAAAAACCTGCTGGTTCAGATCAGGGAATTTTAAAAGGAATGTATTTATTTAAAAACTATAAAGGAAAAGGTAAAGCTAAAGTTCAAATGCTTGGTTCAGGATCAATTTTAAGAGAAGTTATTAAAGCTGCTGAGACTTTATCAAAAGATTACGGGATAGATTGTAATGTTTGGAGTGCTACTAGTTTCAATGAATTAAAGAAAGATGGTATGGAAGTTGAAAGAAGAAATTTATTAAATCCAAGAGAGAAGCCTAAAAAAAGTTATGTGCAAAAATGTTTAGACTCACAAGAGGGTATTATATTTGCGGCATCTGACTATATTAGATCCCATGCTGATCAAATAAGACCTTATACGAACAAACCTTTTTACACATTAGGAACTGATGGTTTTGGAAGAAGTGATACGAGAAAAGAATTAAGAAAATTTTTTGAGGTTGATAAAAAACATATTGTTACATACACTTTAAGTGCTTTGGCAAAAGAGCAATTACTAGAAAGTAAACATGCAGAAAAAGCGATTAAGAAATACGATATAGATCAAGAAAAGGTATTTCCAACAAAATTATAAAACTTAATGTCTGAAAAAAAATTATTAGTTCCAAATATCGGAGATTTTAAAAATGTTGAAGTGATTGAAGTATTAGTTAAGTCAGGACAACAGATCAAAAAAAATGATCCCTTAATAACGTTAGAAAGTGATAAATCAAGTGTAGAAGTTCCTGCAACTGATGAAGGAAAAATCAATGAGATTATTGTTAAAGTTGGTGACAAAGTTTCAGAAGGAAGTGAAATATTATCATTAGACTCTATTAGTAAAAAAAAAGAAAGTAAAAAAACAGTTGAGGTAAAAGAAAATATTCCTGAAAAGAAAATAATAACTGAAACTCCAAAAGAAATAGCCCCTGTAGTAAAAAAATTAAGTAAAGATGGCGTATCATCTGCAAGTCCAAAGGTAAGAAAATTTGCAAGAGAATTAGGTGCTGATATCGTTCAGATACCTGGATCACAGAGAGCTGGCAGAGTTACCGAAGATGATGTGAAAAAATTTGTAAGATCCCAGGTGTCAGTTAATGAAGGAAAGGTTGAAAAAAAAGTTTACAAGGATGAATATCCACATGAAGCATTCGGAGAAGTAGAAAAAAAAGATCTTCCCAGAGTGAAAAAGTTATCTGGGCCTCAACTTGTTAGATCTTGGACTGAGATTCCTCACGTTACTCAACATGATGAGATAGATATAACTGAAATGGAACAGTTTAGAACAACTTTAATCGATAATTATTCTGGTGATAGAATAAGGATAAGTCCATTAGCATTTATAACTAGAGCTGTAGTTAATGCATTGAAAGAATATCCTAATTTTAATTCGTCTATAGATACTGTAACTAACAAATTAATATTTAAAAAATATTATCATGTTGGTTTTGCCGTAGATACACCACATGGTTTGATGGTTCCAAAAATGAGAAATGTTGATCAAATGGGTTTAAAAGAAATTTATGAAGAACTTAAAAGAGTAAGTAAATTATGCAAGGAGCTAAAAATTGATAAAAAAGAATTTTTTGGTGGTTCAATGACAATTTCAAGCTTAGGAGGTATTGGGGGAAATTTTTTCACACCAATTATAAATCCTCCTGAAGTTGCTATTCTGGGTGTTGGTAAAACTTTAGATAAGATAAAAAAAGTAAACGGACAATTGATCGTAAGAAAGATACTTCCAATTTCTCTTTCTTATGATCATAGAGTAATTGATGGTGCAGAGGGTGCAAGATTTTGTGTTCATTTATCAAAGAGTTTAGGTAAAGATTTTGCATTCAAATTAGCACTTTAAATGGATAAAAAAATATTTTCATTAATTTGTGCGGTAGGTTGCTCATTTTTATGGGGTACGGCTTTTGTGGCTCAAGATATGGGTATGGATTACATCGGCCCTTGGACATTTTCTGCTGCACGATTAATTTTAGGCTTTTTAGCTCTATTACCTTTTTTTTTTATTTTTGAGTTTAAAAAAATCAAAGAAACAAAATTAAATTTTAAATTTGTTATAGGCTACATAATTTTTTTAGGCTTTTTGCTTGCTGGAGGAAACATTTTACAACAAATTTCTCTAATTTATACTGATGTAGCAAATTCTGCGGTATTTACAGTTTTGTATGTGGTTATAGTTCCAATTATTGCATTTTTTCTTTTTTCAAAAAAAATTCATAAATCTGTTTGGCCATCAGTAATGATGTGTTTGCTTGGTGGTTTTCTTTTAAGTGAATTAGGAAATTTAAGAGTGAGATTTGGTGACACTTTGGTTGTAATTGGTGCTTTCTTCTGGGCCTTTCATATAGTTTATATTTCTAAATTTTTGAAAGTTTTCAACTTTCCAATAACAATTGCTTCATTTCAATGTCTTGCTGCAGCATTATTTTCTTCCGTTCCAATGTTCGCTTACGAATATGTTTCATTTAAAGTTTTATCACTTGAAGCAGCTGAATTACTTTATGCCGGAGTTTTATCTAGTGGAATTGCGTTTATGCTTCAAATTTTAGCTTTACAAAATATATCTCCTGCTCCTGCAGCAATTATTTTTTCTTTAGAGGGCGTATTTGGTTCAGTGGCTGCATGGATTATATTAGACCAATTTCTTAATGAATATAAAATCTTAGGAATTATAATTATTTTATCAGCTGTTATTTTCTCACAACTGGCTCCTTTGTATGATAAAAGAAAATATGGACGAAACTAATTCAGGTTATTCCAAACATGTTGGGGGACTAAAAGGTAGAAAAATCGATAATTCTCTTTTTGAATACGAAACAGAAGTAAAAGAAATGCATCTAAACACGGCTGGAATGGCTCATGGCGGATTTCTTACTTTTATTGCAGATACTGGTATGGGTAATGCCGCACATCAAGTAGCTGACAACAAAAGATGTGTAACAATTTCTTTAGAAATAAAATTTATATCTGCAGGTAAATTAGGTGATAAACTCTTAGCAAAGGTTAAAGTCCAAAAGAAAACTAATACGTTAGTATTTTTAACTTGTGAGATTATTAACTCACAAGGTATAGTTGCTATTACTTCTGGGGTATGGAAAATTTTGAAAGTTGATAAATAAATCAACTAACTTTGGGTCTTCTATAATTAAAATATCCAAAGATTAATAAAGTTATTATTGAAAATGGATAAATAATTGCTTTATTTGGTCTATCTAAGTTTTCAATTTTAAACTCACTAATTACATCTCCTGTTTCTACTCCCATTTTTTTTGCTATTCCATTCCATTTCAAATTGTCAACTGTAATTCTCCCATCTATATTTTTTAAAGTTATACCTGCATCCTCTAGAGAATATTGATTTTCAAAACTTTTTTTATCTATTACGAAAAGTCTATAACGATCTCCATACTCTGTTCTTCTTGTTACTTTAATATGAACATCTCTATTGGGTTCAAACTCAATCAGACTAATTTTCTCAACACTAAGTACCTTATTTTCGAATTTTGGAGAAAATTTGTCTAAAATATATCCAGGTCTAAACAATGACATTGCTATTATTATAAAGATAATGATTTCATACCATCTAAGTTTATTTATAAACCATCCTTGAGTTGCTGAAGTAAATACCAAAATTGCAATCAGTGAAGTTGTGACAACTAAAAATCCATGCCATAAACTTTCTATACCTATTAGAAGTAATTCGTTATTAAATATAAATACTATAGGAAGTATCCCGGTTCTTAAACTATACCAAAAAGCTTGTATTCCTGTTTTAATTGGATCTGCACGTGAAATTGCTGCTGCTGCATAAGATGCCAAACCAACAGGGGGTGTGACGTCAGCCATTAATCCATAATAAAAAACATATAAATGAATTGCAATTAATGGAAATATATACCCAGAAGCATTTCCAACCTCTACAACTACCTGCGCCATCAAAGCGGCAACAACTAAATAATTTGCGGTTGTTGGCAAACCCATACCTAAGATAATACAAAGCAAAGCAGTGAGTAATAATAAAGTAATTATATTTCCTCCAGAAATGGCTTCTACAATAACTATTAAATTATTACTTAAACCAGTTGAAGCTACTGCCCCCACTATTATTCCTGCAGTTGCTATTGCAATTGAAACACTGATCATATTGATTGCTCCTTTTTCAAGACCGCCAACAACTTTGTTAAAACCCACTTTAAGTGCATTAAATAAAGTGATATGATTTTTCTTTGCGTCTAACATCTCTTTTACAAAAATTATTACCATTAATGATAATATTGAATAAAATACAGATGAAGCGGCTGTCCATCTTTCAACTAATAGCAAATAAATAAGAATAAAAATTGGGATTAAAAAGTGAATTCCTCCTAAAAAAGTTTTTCCTAATTTAGGAATTTCGCTTTCAGGTAATCCTTTAATATTTAATTTTACAGACTCTAAATGTGAAATATAAAATAAAGCAATATAAGAAATAACTGCTGGTAAAAATGCATGAGTAATAACAGTAAAATATGATATGCCTAAAAGCTCTGCCATTACAAAAGCTGCGGCTCCCATAATTGGTGGCATAATTTGCCCGTTTACGGAAGCAGCTACCTCAACAGCTCCGGCCTTAACTGGCGGCAATCCAGTTTTTTTCATAATTGGTATTGTAAATGTTCCAGTTGTTACTGTATTTGCAACCGACGAACCAGAAATCAGACCTGTTAATCCTGAAGCTAAAATTGCAGCTTTTGCTGGACCACCTCTCATTTTTCCAACTAAAGCAAACGCAAGATTTAAAAAATATTTTCCACCTCCAGCAACATCCAAAATTGCTCCAAATAATACAAATAAAAATATAAAACTCACTGAAACACTAATTGGTATCCCAAATATTGCTTCTCCCCCAAACCAATGATAGCCCACTAATCTTGTTAAAGATAATCCTTGATGAGAAATTAGATCTGGCATGGATTGTCCAAATATTGAAAAAAGTAAAAAAATTAATGCAATAATTACTAATGGAATTCCAATAGCCCTTCTTGTAGCCTCTAATAAAAGAATAATTCCTAAAGATCCTAATATAACTTCGTAAGGTATAACAAGACCAAATAAATTTGTTTTGGCCATTATTCCCTGGCGATAAACCAAACCTTCATAATCAAAGAATATATATAATGTTGCCGCTATACCTATAATTACTAAGAAAATGTCAAATATAGATATTGGTTTATCTCTATTTTTTTTTAAACCTGGATAGGCTAAAAAACATAACGCCAATCCAAATGCAAGATGTACTGATCTAGCGGGAACATCAATTATTTTTCCAAAATCTAATATGAATGGTAATGGAGATGCGTACCAAAGCTGAAATAATGACCATGAAATTGCAATTGCTGCTACGATTTTTAAATTCCAACTTTTTAATTTTCTTCTAGAACCACCTTCTTCATCAAATCTCTCAAAAAAATTTGGTTTGTTTTGGTCTGGTGCTGAACTCATTTTAAGAGAATAAAAAAAAAGGCCCAGTTAATCAACTGGGCCTTTTTAATAAATAGCTTACATTAAGCCTTTTTCTTTATAATATTTTACTGCTCCCGGGTGTAATGGTGCAGATAAACCATCTACGATCATTTTCTTAGGATCGAGATTAGCAAATGCTGGGTGTTGTTTTTTAAAATCATCTAAATTTTCAAAAACTGCTTTAACCACAGAATATACTAAGTCCTCTGACACATCTTCACTTGTTACTACTGAAGCCATAACACCAAAAGTAGTTACATCTTTCTTGGAAGTTTTGTAAGTACCTTTTGGAATTGTTGCAAATGCATAAAAAGGATTGTCAGCAACTAATTTTTTAACAGCATCTGTATTTAAATTAATTATGCTTGCTCCACATCCATCTGTTGATTGTGCAACACCTGCGTTTGGAACACCTACTGTGTATCCAAAAGCATCGATTTTCTTGTCACAAAGAGCCCCTGATTGTTCTGAAGAAGTTAATTCAGATGTAGAACCAAAATATCCTGTATCTACTCCATGTGCCTCCATTAGAACTTCAAAAGTACCTCTTTGACCAGAACCGGGGTTTCCTATATTAACTTTTTTACCCTTCAAACTTTTCCAATCTTTTATTTTAGAACCCTTTCTTGTTATAATTTGAAATGGTTCAGGATGAGCTGAAAAAACTGCTCTTAGACCATTAAAAGGTTTTACTTTATCAGGTCTAGTTCCATTATAAGCATGATACTGCCAGTCAGACTGTGCAACACCAAACTGTAACTCTCCTTGCATGATTTGACCTATATTATAAGTCGAACCACCTGTTGAAGGAGCTGAGCAACGTAAAGCTTTAGCTGTCCCCTTTTTTCTACCATGTTCTGCAGATTGAATTTTTGCTACCATTTTGCATATAGCATTTCCCACTTGGAAGTAAACTCCAGTTGGTCCGCCTGTTCCTATTGAAAAGAATTCAGCAGATTTTGCTATTGAAGTAGGCAAACTGATTGCAAATAAAAACAACGCTCCAGAAATTGTTGAGATTATTTTTTTCATAACCTTCCCTCCTTAATTATATAACTAATGTTAAAATCGTATCAATTCAGATCAGTTAATGTAAGAGTAAATAGCTTAAATTGGACGTTTAATTTTTAGTTGAATCACAGACTTTTAGACCAATCAACCAATCTTTTTGTTCCTTCTACAATATTTGGTGCAAATTTTTTGATTTCATCTGTATTTGGTTTTTTACCATTTTTGATATTTTTTAAAAATATTTCCCCATTGAAATCAGTGAAACTTAATCTTGCTAACATTTTATTCGGATTAAAACCAAAGTCAGATCCAGGCAAAAGTGCTACACCTGATTTATCGAGAATATTATTACACATTTCGCCAGATGAACTAAATTTTGAATTTAAAAATTCTGGCATTAAATAAAATCCTCCCTCAGGTTTTTGTATCAAAACTTTGTTTGATTTTAAATTTTCATAAACATAATTTCCCACCGCACTTAATATGTTATTTGTTTTTTTTAAATATTCGGAGTGGTCTCCCTCGAATGCTTCTATTGCAGCATATTGAATAGGGGTACTTACTGCCGTGAAGGACTCACTTGCTAAAACTTTAAGCATAGACAAAATTGATTTTAACTCTTTTGGAATTGCAAAAAATCCTAATCTCCACCCTCCAGCACCGCACCATTTACTCAAACCGCTACTTATAATTGTACCTTCAGGATAATATTTTGAGATAGAATTATATTCCCCATTAAAAGCTAATTCTGTATAAATCTCATCAGAAAGAATTATCAATTTATATTTTTTAGCAACTGCCGCAATATCTTGAAGATTTCTACAATTTGAACCTGATGGATTATTTGGTGAGTTTAAGATTAAAAAAGTATTTTTATTTTTTAAATTTTTTAATTTCTCTTCTAATTGTTTTGTTGTTGGAAACCAATTATTCTCTCTTTTGGTTTCAATCCAATGTAAATTATTATTCCCGATAATAGTGTGAGGTTCATAAGATACCCAACTAGGTGCAGGTAAAATCACATCACCGTCAAAACCAAGATGAAGTAAAAACATCATTTCTTTAGAGCCTGGACTTACAATAATGTCTTCTGGTGAAAAAGAATTATTTGTTCTTTTGTTAATATATTTTGAAATTGAAGTTCTTAAATGAAGCGAGCCTTGTATGGGCATATAATTTTTTTGATGTGCATTTTTTTTTAATGTATCAACAATTTTACTAGGAACTGGAAAAGGAGATTGTCCAAAACCAAATTTATAAATTTTTTTTCCTTCAGAAATTAATGTTTTTGATTTCTCGTTGATTGCCAGTGTGGCCGAGGGTTTTAAAGATTTAATATTTTTTTTTGTATAATCAGTCATTGGTTAGATATTAAAACAAAATTAATTTAACTAAAGATATATGGCGAAAATAGAACGTTTGACAAAGTGATTCGGTCATGCTTTAATCTTCTTTTGTTCTCTAGGGCAATCTATATATAGTATTTAAAAAAAAATATAGCACAATTAAATGGAAACCTCTCAAAATAAAATAATTGCAGTTCTAGGTCCTACAAATACTGGCAAAACTTTCACAGCAATAGAAAAAATGTTGGAATTTAATTCTGGTATATTTGGTTTTCCTTTAAGACTTTTGGCAAGAGAAGTCTATGAAAAATGTGTAGATAAGGTCGGCCGGGAAAAAGTTGCATTGATAACTGGTGAAGAGAAAGTCATACCTAATTCTGCTCAATACTTTATTTGCACAGTAGAGGCAATGCCAAAAGATAAAGTAGTCGATTTTGTTGCTATTGATGAAATTCAAATGTGTGGGGACAAAGAGAGAGGTCATATTTTTACAGATAGACTATTGAATTCTAGAGGAGAAGTTTTGACAATGTTTTTGGGTTCCCAGATAATGAAAAATATTATTGCAGAAATAGTCCCGAATACACAATTCATTGAACAGCAAAGATTTTCTAAACTCTCATATAACGGTCATAAAAAAATTTCGAGATTAGATAGAAAAACTGCTTTAATCGCATTCTCAGTAGAGGAAGTATATGCAATTGCCGAATTAATTAGACGACAAAAAGGTGGCGCAGCTGTTGTAATGGGATCTTTGAGTCCAAAAACAAGAAACTCACAGGTAGACATTTATCAATCAGGAGACGTAGACTATTTAGTTGCTACTGATGCTATTGGTATGGGGTTAAATATGGATATTGAGCAGATAAGTTTTTCAAATCTTAAAAAATTTGATGGAAAAAAAACAAGAAGATTAAGAACAACTGAAATTTCACAAATAGCTGGAAGGGCAGGAAGATATAAGGTTGACGGTTGTTTTGGAGTTACTGGAGGATGCGAAAATCTTCAACCTGATGAAATTGAAAGAATTGAAAGTCACAAACTTGATAATATAAAATTTTTATTTTGGCGTAATTCAAACTTAGACTTTAGTAGTCCTGAAGATTTGATACGATCACTTGAAAAAAAGCCCACGAGCAACAAGTTTTATAAAATTTCTGACTCGATTGATGAAAACGTTCTTAAATATCTTGTTAGAGACCAAAAAACTAAAGTTTCAAGTGATAAATTAGGTTTACTATGGGAATGTTGCCAAATTCCTGATTTTCAAAAGAAAGCCTATACCCATATAGATGTTGTTACAAAAGTTTTTAATTTTTTAAATTCAAAAAAAGGCAGAATACCAAATGAATATATGAAAAATCAACTTAAGGGTTTAGATAAATACCGTGGTAACATTGATATGATATCAAATAAAATATCTAATGTGAGAACCTGGTCTTATGTTGCAAATAAAAAAAATTGGGTTGAAAATGCTGATTACTGGATTCAAATGAGTAAAAATATTGAAGATGGTCTTTCTGATAAATTGCACGCAGAATTAACAAAGAGTTTCATCGATAAAAGAATTAGTGCTTTGTCAAGAAATCTTAAGCAGGATGTTAAATTAAAAACTGAAATAAATAAAAATGATCAAGTAATTATTGACGGGCAATTAATTGGAAGGCTTAAAGGACTTAAACTAAATTTAGAATTCACTAAAGAAACACTAGATACAGATATTAAATCTTTAAAGAAAGCTGCAAAACAAGGGATAGAAGAAGAATTGAAAAAAAGGGTAAAAAGCATAATTGCTGACAAAAATATAGTCTTAGAAGATAATTTTAAAATTTACTGGAATGGTAATCCCGTAGCAAAAATTAAAAAAGGGAAAAATTATTTATCCCCAGAAATCGAAATTATTTCGGAAGAATCTCTCGACGTAAAAGATAGAGAAAATTTATATGTTTTTTTTAATAAATGGCTTGAAGATTATGTTGCAAATGAATTGGAAGATTTAATCAACTTGATAAAATTGGAAAATAAGAGTCAATATATTAGAGCATTAGCTTTTAGGCTTTATGAAAATAACGGAGTCTTAAAAAGAGATAATATTGATGAAATTATAAAAAAAATAGACAAAGTGGAGAGAAAACAATTTAGAAATCTTGGAATAAAAATAGGAAGATATCATGTATTTTTACCAAAAATGTTAAAACCAAAAGCTGTTAGTTTAAGAATTTTACTTTGGAGATTTTTTAATAGCGAAAAAAAAGATAATAAAATACCAAAGTCAGGTTTGAATTTTTTATTTGATGAAAAAAAGAATTTTAATCCAAAATTTCTTCTTTTATGCGGCTATGAAAGATTTAAAAATTTTTATATAAGAGTAGATATTCTTGAGAAACTTTTCATAAAAATTATTGAAAAAACTAAGAATGGTAAGTTTCAAATTGACTCTGATATGATCAATCTTTTAGGTTGCAAGAAAGACAGTTTTTTTCAATTAATGAGCCTTATGAATTACAAAAAATTTAACAATATGGATGATACTTTTATTTATAAAGGAATAAAAAAGGACAAAAAATTAAAAAGACCTTATAATAAAATTAATAATCCATTTAAAAAATTAGAGGCAATAAACTTTAAATAATTTTATAATGTTTGAAAAGGAAATTAACAACCCGAAAAAAGAAGATTGGATTAAAATAACTGCACTACTTGTACATGCTGCAAGAATAGATGATAACTACTCAGAAAAAGAAAGATTAATAATTATAAATTTTTTAAAATCTTTTGATGATAAAATAAACTTTGAAGAAATAATTAGAAAAGCTGAAAGCGATGAGGAAAACTCTAATCAGATATTAAAATACACACAAGAAATAAAAAAAAATACAATAGATTTCAAAAAAAAAATTATTAAAATTTTATGGAAGATTATTCTCTCAGATGACAGCTCCGACATGTATGAAAATACTTTAATGCGACGAATTGGTGGTTTGCTTTATATTTCAGACAAATTAATTGGTGAAATAAAAATAGAGGTTTTAAATAAAAAAAATTAATGACTTATATTGTTAAAGACGAATGTATCAAATGTAAACTCACAGATTGTGTAGAGGTGTGCCCCGTAGATTGTTTTTATGAAGGGGAAAATATGCTTGTAATAAACCCTGATGAATGTATAGATTGTGGAGTTTGTGAACCCGAATGTCCAATTGATGCAATTACTTCGGATGTGGAATACCAGGAGAATGATAAAGAAAAATGGCTAGAAATTAACAAAAAATATTCTAAAATCTGGCCGAACATAAATAAAAGAAAGGACCCTTTGCCTGAGAACGAGAAATATAAAAACATGAAAAATAAAGTTGATAAATTTTTTTCTGAAAAACCAGGAAAATAAATAAAAGTTTATGAAAAAAAGAAAAAAGAAAGCAATAAAAGTTAAGAAAAAAAAACACTCTAAGATTAAGGAAAAACCTGTTCAATTTAATAAAAGCAATTCAACAGATGAAAAAGTAATTATAAAAAAAATTAAAAAGCAACCGACAGAAAAAAAAGATTACAATGTAAATGATTATGTTGTTTATCCAAAACATGGCGTAGGAAAAATTTTATCTGTAGAAAAAGCTGTTATTGGTGACATTCATATTAATTTTTATAAGGTTTTTGTTGATAAGGATAAGTTGACGCTAACAATTCCAATAAATCAACAATCTAATTTAAGACCTATATCCTCTATAAATCAAATAAATAAGTGTGTTTCAATTTTGAAAAGTAAGCCAAAAATAAAAAGAACTATGTGGAGTAGGCGTTCGCAAGAATACGAACAAAAAATTAATTCTGGTAAAATTTATGAACTTGCAGAAGTCGTAAAAGATCTTAATAAAAATAGCAATGCTATTGCTGACCAATCTTATAGTGAAAGACAACTTTTTGAAAAAGCATATGAGAGATTACAAAGTGAGTTTGAGGCCGTGCTTAAAACAACCCCCGAGGATGTTAAAAGGAAAATGGATAAAGCTCTCGGCAGAAATCAGGATTTAGAAGTCCAATAAAAAACGCCCTTTCTCCGTGTTTAGAAAGGGCGTTTTAAGAAAACTACTTATCTTCTTCTTTTTCTTCTTTTAGCTTTCTTTTTCTTTCCTTTTTTCTTTTTACGTCTTTTAGCCATTTTATCTCCCTTTTTAAAAACAAATCTAAGTGATTCGTTTGGTAATTTTAACTTTAAGTTTTTTAACAAAGATGTCAAACATAAATTAGTTATTAAATTTTAAAAAAATTAATCAAAATTAATTTTTTATGAGTTGATAAATATTTTATTAAAAAAACAAGCAATACCAACGTTTTTAATTAAATTTTAAAAAAAAATAAATTATTTCTAATTATAAAGTTTTTCTAAATCTTGTTTATATTTTTCAATAATCTTTTTTCTTTTTAACTTTAATGTTGGTGTCATCAATCCATTATCAATTGTAAATTCTTCATCAATTAACTTAAATTTTTTTATTTTTTCAACAATTGATAAGTTTTTATTTATATTTTCTAGAATACTTCTTATAGTTGAATCATTTTTATCTTTTTTTTCTACAACTATTAATGCAACTAGATAATTTTTTTTGTCACCGTAAACTAAACACTGTTTAATTTTCTCATTATTACAAACAAAATTTTCTATTTTGCTTGGAGAAATATTGTCTCCACCATGATTAACTATTATATCTTTTTTTCTGTCAGTAATTTTTAAATATCCGTTTTTATCAATTTCCCCAATATCTCCAGTATGTAACCATCCATTTTTAATTATTTCTTTTGTTTCTTTTTCTTTATTCCAATATCCAATCATAACATTTTCACCTTTAACTAAAATTTCACCATCTTCTGCAATTTTAATTTGATTTGTTTTGAAAGGCGGTCCCACTGTCTCAACTTTTATATTGCCTGGTAAATTACAACTAACTACAGGTGAAGTTTCTGTCAATCCATAGCCCTGAAGTGTTGGTAAACCGACTGCATTTAAGAATTCTCCAACATTTTTATCTAACGCGCCGCCCCCTGAAACAAAAGCTTGCAAATTCCCTCCAAACTGTTTTTGAATTTTTTTCCGTACCAGAATTTGGCAAAAAAAGTTTACTATTTTTTCACGTAAATTAAGGCGTTCTTTTTTCAGTTGTTTTTTTCCTAAATTTATTGTTTTGTTAATAAGGGTTTTTTTAAATCCAACTTGTTTGTTTAGATTTGTATTTATTTTACTAAATAAATTTTGGTAAAATCTAGGGACAGCCGTCATAATTGTTGGTTTTGCAATTGACATGTTTGATATAAGCTTCTCTAAACTTTCTGCGTAGAAAACTTTAGCTCCGAGTAATATTTGGATAAATTGCACAGCATGTTCATATGAATGTGAAAGAGGTAGCCAAGTTAAAAATACCGGGTCCTTTTTTTTAACTAATGGGTTTAATAATTCTAGAGCACCCTCACAATTTGCTAATATACCTCCATGACTTAAGATAACTCCTTTGGGGTTACCCGAAGTTCCAGAAGTATAAATTATACAGGCTGGCATTCCCCTTTTTAAATTTTGATTAATATTTTTAGTAAATTTTTTTTCCTCAAAAATATCTTGGATTATTAAACTATCCGCTTCAATTTTTTCAAATGATATAATTTTTTGAGTTTGAAAATTTAAAAAGTTTTTAATTTTTTTAAATTGATTATCATTTGATACAATTATCAGTGATGGTTTGCAGTCATTGATAATATATTCATAGTCGTTTGACGAGTAAGTTGTAAATATCGGAACAGATATACCTCCGGCATTCATGATAGATATATCTGACATTAGCCAATAAGGTCTATTCTCAGAGAGAATTAAACATCTGTCTCCCTCGTTTATTAAAGATTTTATTTTGTGTGAAAGTTTATAAATTCTTTCTGTTATATCTTCCCAATTATAAGTTTTTTTATTTGGTTTTAACCATTTTAAGAATGGTTTTTTACCGTCGACCTCTTGTGCTTTTTTAAAATATAATTCAACTAAACTGTTTATTTTTGATAATTGCATATTTTTGGTGGGCGAAGAGAGACTCGAACTCTCAAGGTATTGCTACCATTGGATTTTGAATCCAACGCGTCTACCAGTTCCACCATTCGCCCTTTTTTCCTCTTAATTAATATTTTTACAATCATTATGTTTTGAATTAATTTAAGACGCAACTAAAAAAAATGATAAAAAAAATATACGATAAATGTGTTTCATGGGCCGGTCACAGGTATGCTAAACCACTTTTGGCATTTGAATCTTTTATAGAAAGTTCTTTTTTTCCTATACCTCCAGATGTAATGATTGTTCCAATGGTAATTGCAAAGAAAAATGAATTTATTAGTATTGCTCTTATTGCAACTGTTTTTTCTGTTTTAGGGGCGCTCTTCGGTTATTTAATTGGTTACGTTTTCTTTAATGAGATAGGAATAAAAATATTTGAATTGTATGGTTACAGCGATCCTAACTTTTTAAAAGATAAGTTTTCAACAAAGGGAGGTTTTTTTTCTTGGCTAGGAATACTTGTTACCGCCGGATTTACTCCTTTGCCATTTAAACTTTTAACTATTTCAAGTGGTTTTATAAATTTTAATCTAATCTTTTTTATAATCATTTGTTTATTAACAAGAGGTTCTAGATTTTTTATAGTAGCTTTTTTAACGTATAAGTTTGGTCATAAATTTCGTCCTTTTTTAGAAAAAGAAGGTGCTAAGTGGTCAATAATTATAACAATATTTATTTTAATATTAGCTTTAGGTATTTATTTTTTATTAAATTAGTTAATGGATAAAAATTTCAATACAATATTATTATCAATTTTATCGCTTTTAGTATTATCTATTTTTTTAGCGTATTTTATTGAATATGGACTTGGACATAAACCTTGTGCACTTTGTCTTTATCAAAGATATCCATATTTTGTATCAATTTTTTTAGTTTTAAATATTTTAATTTTTAAAAAATATATTAAGTTTTCTTTTTTAATTCTTGCCCTAGTATCTTTACTAGGATCAATAATTGCTTTTTATCACTTTGGAATTGAGCAAGGTTTCTTTATAGAGTCTTTAGTATGTGATGCGAAAAATTTAAGTCAAAATTTATCAAAAGAAGACATTTTAAATCAACTTACTAAAAACAATATTAGCTGTAAAACTGTTACTTTTCGAGTTTTTGGTTTATCGCTTGCAACAATAAATACCATTTTTTCCTTAATATTATCGGGTATATTCTTTAAAATGTTTAAAAATAATGAAAATTACTAATAAAAAAATATTAGAAGAGATAATAAGAGTTGATCACGCTGGTGAGAGAGGTGCAATAAAAATTTATGAAGGGCAATTACTTGCACTTAACACTTTCAAAAAAGATGAAAAATTAAAAAAGTTAATCGAAGAAATGAAAGAGCACGAAAAAGAACATTTTGAATACTTTGATAAAGAGATTCAAAAAAGAAATATTAAACCAACTATCTTTTTGCCTTTGTGGGACTTGCTTGGTGTTACACTTGGATTTGGAACAACTATTCTTGGTCAAAAAGCTGCTATGCTATGTACGGCTTCTGTTGAAGAAGTTATATGCGATCACTATAAAGATCAGCTAGATAAGCTCGGTGATGATGAAAAAGATTTAAAAAGGTCTATAAAAAAATTTAGAGAAGATGAAGATGACCATAAAAATATAGCTTACGATGAAGGAGCAACTAAAAGTGGTATTTATTTTTTATTAGATAAAATAATACAAAATACTTCTAAGGTTGCAATAAAAGTTTCTGAAAAAATTTAATTAAGGTTCTAGTTCAATATCCCAATATAAATAATCCATCCAGCTTTCGTGAAGAAAATTTGGGGGAAAATTTCTGCCATTTTTGTGTAGATCATCGACCGTAGGAATAAATGGTTTTCGCTTTAATCTAAGATCGCATTTGCTATAAAGTTTTCCACCTTTTTTTACATTACAAGTTGAACAAGCTGTAACTACATTTTCCCAATCAGTAATACCACCCTTAGACTTTGGAAGAAGATGGTCAAAGGTTAGGTCTTTCTTAGCATCACAATATTGACAGGTAAACTTATCTCTAAGAAATACATTGAATCTAGTAAAGTTCGGATGTTCTGATGGTTTGATAAAATTTTTTAATGCGATAACACTTGGCAAACTCATTTCAAAAGATGGACTTCGGATTTTTCTTTTATAAGTTGACACAATGCTAACTCTGTTTAAAAAAACTGATTTTACAGCATCTTGCCAACACCATAAGGACAATGGATAGTAACTCAAAGGTCTAAAATCTGCATTTAGGACTAAAGCTGGGCACTTTTCTAGTGGCACTTTTTCTGATGAACCTATGATCATAACAAATGCTAACGCGATAGAAAAAAAATATCAAGTTATAATTTTGTTACAGTAAGCTAATTATTTGTATAAATTTTTTTTCAAAAATTCTAAGCCTATACTTAAGCCTTCTGTAGGAATTCTGTGCTCACATTTCTCAAATATTTTAGTGGAAATTTCATATTTATGCTCTTTAAAAAAATATTTAGACTCTAAAAAGGAATCTACAGGGACAACAGCGTCAATATCACCGTGCATTAAATAAATTTCAGGCCTAGAATTAATATTCTTACCTAAATGACCCTTATTTAAAACTTTTCCAGAATAACCAATTAAACATTTGATTGCTTCATCTTTTCTTTTAAGTGCTGTTTGTAAGGCGATCATACAACCTTGGCTGAAACCAACTAAAGCAATTTTATTATTACCAATTTTATTTTTATTTATAATTTCATTTATAAATAAATTAAGTTTTTCTTCAGCAAGTAAAGATTTAGACAAAATTTCATCCTCAGTTTGCTCCATAAGGTCAAACCATTGAAAGCCTGCTGGATTTACCCTGCATTCCTCCGGGGCATCAGGACAAGCAAATAGAGTTTCGGGTAAAAAATTTTTCCAATAATTAGCTAAAACTGAAATATCTTTGCCATCGCCGCCATAACCATGACAAAGTATAACAATACTTTTTGGAGATGAGTTTGAACTTGGATTTATTAGGGTTGTATTTAAAGAATAAGTCACATAAATAGATTTAACATAGAAAATGATGAAAAAAAATAGAACAGTTTGGTCAAATAGACTATCAAAAGGAAATTCAAAAAATTTCCAAAGAATAGGTTCGTCTATAAATGTCGATAAAAGACTTTACAAAGAAGATATTTTAGCTTCGATTGTGCATACTCATATGCTAATAAAACAAAAAATTATACCTAAAAAAGATGGATTGAGAATAATTAAAGGCCTGAAAAAGATAGAAAAAGAGATAGATAAAAATAAATTCAAATTTAAAGAACAGTTTGAAGATATTCATCAAAATATTGAAAAAAGATTATTCCAAATCATTGGCGAGTCTGCAGGCTTCCTACACACAGCTAGATCAAGAAATGATCAAGTAGTTACCGATTTTAAGATTTGGGTAAAACACTCAACAGAAGATATTATCAAATTTTTAGATAACCTTATCAGAAGTATTTTGAATAAATCTGAAAATAATATAAATACAGTGATGCCGGGGTTTACCCATTTAAAAAATGCTCAACCTGTTTCTTTTGCGCATTATTTGCTCGCTTATGTTGAAATGCTTATTAGAGATAAAAAGAGATTTTTAAACAATATTATTTTAATTGATGAATGTCCGCTTGGGTCAGCTGCACTAGCTGGAACAGCATTTAAGATTGATAGAAAATTTACAGCAAAAAAACTTGGTTTTAAAAAACCTACAAATAATTCTATCGACTCGGTTTCTGACAGAGATTTTGCAATTGATTTTTTATCTGCTGCAGCAACTTGCGCGATGCACTTGTCAAGATTAGCCGAAGATTTTATAATTTTTAATTCAGAAGCATTTGGATTTGTAGAATTTAGAGATAAAGTTTTAACTGGATCATCGATTATGCCCCAAAAAAAGAACCCAGACCCTGCCGAATTAATAAGAGGAAGAACAGCTATTAATTATGGTAATTTAAATTCTATGTTAACAATAATGAAAGGTTTGCCAATATCTTATTATAAGGATTTGCAAGATGATAAAGAATTAGTATTTGATAGCTATGATACTCTTAAAGATAGCTTGCTGATGGCTATTGAATTAATACAAAATTTAAACACAAAAAAAAATAATATGAAACAGATGGCCCAAAAAGGTTATACAACGGCTACTGATTTTGCTGATTTTCTTTCAATGAAAAAAAAGTTTCCTTTTAGAAAAGGATATTATATTTCATCAAAGTTAGTCAATTATGCTGAGAAAAAGAAAATTAGATTAGACCAGCTTTCAAAAGGTGAAATAAATAAATTTGTTAAAGTTGATATAGATATACCGAAAATGTTTGATGTAGTGAATTCTATGAATTCCAAAACATCTTTTGGAGGTACATCGACAAAAAATGTTAAAAAAATGATCATTAAATACAGAAAAGATCTTAAATGAAAAAAGTAATCTTTATTTTGTTATTTTGTTTATTTTTATTTAATTGCGGAAAAAAATCAGCACCCGTTTTTAAATCTAAAAATCATATTGAGGATATTAAAATTTCTTAAAACATGAGCTTAGTTTATAAAGGCCAAAACCTGTATATAGATAGTACACCTATTAAAAGTATTGCAAAAAAAAATATTACTCCATTTTATGTTTATTCCTATAATAAAATGAGAAATAACTATCAAACTTTCTATAATTATTTTAAAAAAATAAATCCTTTAATTTGCTTTTCAGTAAAATCAAATTCTAATGTATCTCTTATATCGGAATTGGGTAAACTAGGATCTGGTGCAGATGTTGTTTCGGAAGGAGAGCTTAGGAAAGCTATAAAAGCAAATATTAAACCAAACAAAATTGTTTTTTCTGGAATTGGAAAAACAGAACAAGAACTCACAAAAGCTATTAAAACTGGAGTTCTATTAATTAATATTGAATCAGAGAGTGAAGCAAAATTGATTAATAAAATATCTAAAAAAATGAGAAAAATAACTAATATAGGAATTAGAATTAATCCAGGAGTAGATGCTAACACACTCTCTAAAATATCTACAGGTAAAACAGATAGTAAGTTTGGATTACCAAAATCAAATTTTTTGAGTTTTTGTAAAAATATAAAAAAATTTAAAAATTTAAAAATAAAAGCAGTGAGTGTTCATATTGGGAGTCAGATTACATCGGTTGGCCCCTATAGAAAAACTTTAAATACTTTATACAAAATAATTAAATTAAGTCGAATTAATTTTGAATATGTTGACCTCGGGGGAGGGTTTGGAATTTCATATCAAGATAAAGAAAAAAAAATTGATATTAAAAATTATTCAAGATTAGTTGATAAATTTCAGAAAAAACTTAATTGTAAAATAATTTTTGAGCCAGGAAGGTTCGTTGTAGGTAATGTGGGAGCATTGATTTCTAAAATTATTTATATTAAAAAAAATGGAAATAAAAACTTTATTATTTTAGATGCAGGAATGAATGATTTTATGAGACCAGCTTTATACAATGCTAAGCATAATATTCTTCCAGTACTAAAATTGAAAAAAAAATTAATTGGCAATGTTGAATTTGTTGGACCGATCTGTGAAAGTACAGATAGTTTTATTAAATACAAAAATTATTCAATTTTAAATGAAAATAATCTTGTTGCAATTTCAGATGTTGGAGCATATGGATCGTCTCTTTCGTCAAATTATAACACTAGACCTTTAGCATCTGAAATTTTGATAAAAAAAGGAAAAGTAAAAATTATCAGGAGAAGACAAAAGATTTCTGAAATTATTTAAATGATATTTTTAAGATCATTTTTTTTCAATATTTTATTGTATGCTGGAATAGTGTCAGCATGTATTATTTCCATACCTTTTTTGCTAGTAAAAGATAAGTATATGGTATGTGCTGGTAAAGTTCTTTCTGATTATATTGTATATTTGTTAAAAATTTTTTTAAATACAAATATAGAATTTAAAGGTCTTGAAAATTTAAAAAAACAAAAAAAATATTTTGTTGCATCTGCTCACCAATCTATGTTTGAAACATTCGCCTTGCAAACAGTCTTACCGGGACCTATTTTTATATTAAAAAAAGAATTAATGAAAATCCCAATTTTTGGTTGGTGTTTAAAAAAAATTGGTGCAATTGATATTGTTAGAGAAACTGCAACGAAAGAAAATTTGAGTTTTTTTGACAAAATTTTAGATAAGACTAGTAAAAGTAATAGGCCATTACTAATTTTTCCACAAGGTACAAGAGTTGCCTATAAAGATCGTCCAGATTTTAAAAAGGGAGTTTCAAGAATATATGATGCTATAAAACTACCTTGTATACCAGTGGCGTTAAATACTGGAAAAGTTTGGCCAAAAAATAGTTTCAATAAATATCCTGGTAATATAACAATATCTTTTCTTAAACCTATTCAACCTGGTCTTGAAAAAAATGAGTTTTTAAAAAAGCTTCAATTAGAAATTTACAAAGAAATAGATCTGATAGACTAGTTATTTTCTTCCAAAGTCTGGTTTGTCAGTGTCCTGACCTGCTTTTATTATTGATTTTCTAAATTCTTTCGATTTTTCAAAAATCTGTAATAACTTTTCACTGTTCTTCTCCTCAATAGCTTTTTTGAACTGACTCAAACTTTCACTAAATCTGTCAATAGCATCAATAATTAAACTACTATTGTCTATAAATATATCTTTCCACATTATAGGGTCTGATGCCGCAATTCTGGTAAAATCTCTGAGTCCACCAGCACTATATCTGACAATGTCATTTTTAGTTTTATCGTCGCTAGACATCACTGTTTTTACAATATTGTAAGCTATCACATGTGGGAGATGACTAGTAAGAGATATGATTTTATCATGATCTTGTACAGACATAATTTTAACTTTACTACCCATTGACTCCCAAAAAAGAGTAGCTTTTTTAATTTCTGAGTCTTTAACATTTTTATCAGGAGTAAGTATTGTCCACCTATCTTGGAATAAATCTGAAAAACCTGCATTTGGTCCACTATTTTCAGTTCCTGCTACTGGATGACCGGGAATCCAGGTAGAATTTTTTATTTTTAATTTTTTAACAATATTATCAACACCTGTTTTTACAGAACAAGTATCCATAAGTATTGAACCTGGCTTAAGATTATCTTTGATGGAATTAATTAGATTTTCAAAACTGCTAAGAGGTATTGAAATTAAAATTAGATCGGAGTTTTTTACTGCCTCAACAGGGCTTGTAGCCAAATTGTTTGAAAGATTTTTTTTTTTTATAATCTCACAAACAGATTTATTATTATCGTAGCATACTAATTTTTTTACTGATTTATTCTTATTTATTCTTCTTAAAACTGAAGAGCCAATTAAACCACAACCTATTATTGAGACTTGATCAAACATTAAAAATTTTCCTCAAAACAGAAATAAATTTTTTATTTTCTTCACTATTACCAATTGTTACTCTTAATGAATTCTTAATATTATATACATCCATTTGTCTAACCAGTATTCCAGAATTTGCCAATTTATTAAAGACTTGATTGGCAGATTGATTAACAAAATCAAAATTTAAAAGAAAAAAATTCACATTAGTCTTGTTAGTTGCAATACCTATTTCATCCAATGTTTCAAATATCTTCTCTGCCCAAAAATTATTATGATTAATTGCTTTGTTTAACCATTTTGAATCTTGTATAGCCTGAGTAGCAGCAAATAGAGCGGGTCTACTAACATTGAAAGGAGGCTTTATTTCATATAATTTTTTAATTATTTCTTTAGATCCATAAGCCCAGCCTATTCTTAATCCAGCTAAACCATAGATTTTGGAAAATGTTCTTGTTACAATAACATTTTTTGATTTAGAAAATAATTGAATTCCAGAAGAATAATTTTGATCATTGATATACTCGTAGTATGCATCATCGATGACTAATAAAATATCACTTCTTAATTTTTTTCTAAGTTTTAATATTTCGAATTTATCAAGATAAGTGCCCGTAGGATTATTTGGATTAGCCAAAAAAACTATTTTAGTTTTTCTACTAACTTTATCTAAAATTGACTGAACAGATGGTTTAAAATTTTCCTCTTTAGCGTATCTAACCTTTGCTCCAAACATTCTACTGTAGATCCTATAAATAATAAAACTATATTCTGGTACAATAACTTCATCGCCTTTATTTAAAAAAAGTTTACATACTAACTCAAATATTTGATCAGACCCTGATCCCAGAATTATTCTGTCCTTTTTTAATCTAAATTTTTTAGCAAGAACTTTTCTAAAAAAAGTCCCGTCTGAGTCTGGATATCTTACAAAACCTTTGCCGATTGAACTATAAGATTTCACTGCTTTTGGACTTGGACCTAATGCAGACTCATTTGCCGATAATTTTATTGGACTCCTTCTGCTTTTGAATAGACTTAATCCAGCAACATATTTTTCCGCTATAATTTTTCTAGGTTTTGGTAATTTCATAATATTTTTATTGTCTTATATAAAAAGTGTATCCATTTGTATAATGGAAATAAATTTATTTGAATAAATTGACATGTTTGTGGCGATTTAGTATATATCCGCCTAGCGCTGATTTAACCGAATTGCGAGCGCTAAGTAAATGCAGCTAAACAGGGTTCTTGTGCCCAGTCTAGCTGGGCTTTTTTTTTATATGAACGATAAATTAGAAAATATTAAAAAATTAAATATTACGAAACCTCTTTTGCTAGATTGTAAGCAAACGGTTTCTAATTTTCCTTTGGCCTATGAAACTTACGGAAAATTAAATGAAAATAAAGATAATGCCATATTAGTTTTTCATGCTCTTACCGGAGATCAATTTGTCAGCGGGATAAACCCCGTAACTAAAAAAGAGGGATGGTGGAATGCTGCAGTTGGACCAAACAAAGCTATTGATACAAACAAATATTTTGTTATTTGTGCGAATGTAATTGGTGGATGTATGGGTTCATGGGGTCCTAAAGAAATAAATAAAAAAAACAATGAACCTTATGGACTAAATTTTCCGGTTATAACAATTAAAGATATTGTTAAATCTCAAGAAACTCTTCTGGAGCATTTGGGAATAAAAAAACTCCTTTGTGCAACGGGAGGGTCAATGGGCGGTATGCAAGCACTTCAATTCTGTGTAACTTTTCCTAATAGAGCTTTTTCGGCAATTCCTATTGCTTGCAGTACAAGTCATAGTGCACAAAATATTGCTTTAAATGAATTGGCAAGGCAAGCTGTAATGGCTGATCCTGTTTGGGATAATGGTGAATATTTAAAAAAAAATGTTCAACCTAAAAATGGATTAGCTGTAGCCAGAATGGTTGGACATATAAGTTATTTATCCGAAAAAGGAATGCAGGAAAAATTTGGAAGAAAATTACAAGAGAAAGCAGATTATGAGTTTAGTTTTAATGCTGATTTTCAAGTTGAGAGTTACTTAAGACATCAAGGTTACACATTTGTTGAAAGATTTGATGCAAATTCAATTTTGTATATCACTAGGGCTATGGATTACTTTGATTTGTCTAGACAGTTTGATGGCGGTCTTGTTGAGGCTTTTAAAAATCAACAAACCAAATTTTTGGTTATTTCTTTTTCTTCTGACTGGCTATATACCACAAAAGAAAATAAAGAGACTGTAATTGCACTCAATGCAGCTGGAGCTGATGTTTCCTTCGCTGAAATCAAAACAGATAAAGGTCATGACTCCTTTTTAGTAAATGAACCTGAGTTTTTAAAAACTATGAAAGGTTTTATAGACTCTATGCACACAAAATTTAAAAATGAAAAAAGAGTTTAAAGCAATCGCTGATCTTTTACCAAAGAATGTTACCGTTCTTGACGTTGGCTGTGGAGATGGGTCACTGATGAATTTGTTGATAAAGGAAAAAAAAATAAAAGTTAGAGGTCTGGAGATAAAAGAGGAACATGTAACAAAATGTATTAGCAAAGGACTATCTGTTATAGAAGGTGATGCTGAAACAGAACTTAATCAATTTCCAAATCAATCTTTCGATTTTGTTATTTTAAGTCAAACGCTTCAAGCATTTTATAATCCCGAAAAAGTTTTAAAAGATTTACTAAGAGTCGGTAAATATGCAATCGTATCAATACCAAATTTTGGATACTGGAAAGTAAGAACAAATTTACTATTTTTTGGGAAAATGCCAGTAACAAAAACTCTTCCGAATACTTGGTATAATACACCGAATCTTCATATGTGTACTATAAAAGATCTTTTTAATTTTTGTTCTGATAAAAAAATTAAAATAAATAAAATTATAGGCCTCAATGAAAATAAAACATCGGAAATAAAGAAAAGTAATCTAGAAATAAAAAATTTATTTTCTAAAATTGGAATATTTTGGTTAGGCTAGGATGCTTGAAATTACAATAATTAAATGCCTCTCCGATAATTATTCATATTTGATTAAGGATAAGAAAACTAATATTGTTGGCGTTGTTGATCCATCAGAATTTAAAGCTGTTGATATAGAAATTGAAAAAAAATATAAAAAATTAGATTTTATATTAAATACCCATCATCATAACGATCATACAGGGGGGAATCTCGGTTTAAAAAAAAAATATAACTCAAAAATTGTATGTTCAAGTTATAGTCAAAAGCAAATTCCGGGTGCGGATATAAAGAAAAAGGATGATGATTTATTTAAATTTGGAAACCTAAATTTTAAAGTGATGCATATACCGGGCCATACTCTGGATCATATTTCGTTCTTTTGCGATGAAGCTAAAGCAATTTTTACAGGAGACACATTATTTTCATTAGGGTGCGGTAGAGTTTTTGAAGGTACTTATGAACAAATGTTTGCATCAATAGAAAAAATCAAAAATTTACCTAAGGATACTTTAATATACTGTGGTCACGAATATACATTAAATAATGGGAAGTTTTGTCTAAGTATTGATAGAGAAAATAATAAACTTTTAAAAAAAATTGATAAAATTAAAAAAAAATTAAAAAAAAATAGTCCTACTATTCCAGTAAGTTTAGATGATGAATTAGAAACAAATATATTTTTGAGATGTGATAATGAAAAAATTAAACGTAATCTTAAAATGAATAATAGCTCTAAACTTGAAGTTTTTACAAAGTTAAGGAATTTAAAAGATCAATTTTAGTATCATTCATCTTGACTTGATTAAGCACCAGGTTATATTGCCTTTAATTTTAACAGGAATTATTTTATGTCATTTGCAATAATTGAAACAGGTGGAAAACAGTACAAAGTATCAGCTAGTAATATTCTTAAAGTTGAAAGATTAAATATCAACAAAGGAGAAAAAGTTGAATTCAAAAAAGTATTACTTGTAAATGATGATAAGACGACTGAGGTAGGAAATCCAACATTAAGTGATGCTAAAGTAGAAGGGCTTTTACTAGAAAACATAAAAGATAAAAAAATAATAGTATTCAAAAAAAGAAGAAGGCAAAATTCAAGAAAAAGATACGGACATAGACAATTGCTCTCTAAAATTCAGATAACCAAAATATTTAAAGGTGGAAAATTAGTGTCTGAAATAAAAGAGAGTAAAACGAAATTGTCAAATGAGTTAAAAACAGATAAAAAGTCCGTTGCTAAAAAAGATAAAAATTTAAAGAGTACTGCTGAAAAAAAGACAACAATTAAAACAAAAAATAAAAAATAAAAAATATGGCAACAAAAAAAGCAGGTGGATCATCCAAAAATGGCCGAGATAGTGCCGGCCGACGTTTAGGTGTAAAAAGATATGGGGAACAATTAGTAAAGCCTGGCAATATAATTGTTCGACAAAGAGGAACCAAAATACATCCTGGAAATAATGTAGGTATGGGTAAAGATCATTCAATTTTTTCTTTAATTAGTGGGAAAGTTAAGTTTAAAAAATCCAAATCAAATAGAACTCTTGTTTCTGTAGTTCCCAAATAAATTTAATTAATAAACATAATTACATTTCAAAATGAAATTTTTAGATCAAGCAAAGATTTATATTAAAGCTGGAAATGGAGGATCGGGTGCATCTAGTTTCAGGAGAGAAAAATACGTTGAATTTGGAGGACCTGATGGAGGAGACGGGGGGAATGGAGGCTCTATTATTTTAGAATCTGAAAGAAATTTAAATACATTAATTGATTTTAGATATAGGCAGCATTTTAAAGCAGAAAACGGTAGACCTGGAAGTAAAAAAAATAAAACTGGATCCTCTGGTAGAGATTTAATTTTAAAAATTCCTGTCGGAACACAAGTATATGAAGAGGATAATAATTCTTTGATTTATGATTTCACTAAAAATAATGAAAAATTTATTGTTGCTACTGGAGGTGAAGGTGGAATAGGAAATACCAAATTTAAAAGTTCTACCAATAGAGCGCCAAGAAAAAAGACAGGTGGGCAAAAGGGTGAAGAGTTTTGGATTTGGTTTCAATTAAAGGTTATTGCTGATGCTGGTATAATCGGTCTTCCTAATTCCGGTAAATCAAGTTTTTTATCAAGTTGTACACGTGCAAAACCTAAAATTGCAAATTACCCTTTTACAACTATTAATCCTAATTTAGGTGTACTTAATATTAATCATAAAGAGATTATTTTAGCAGATATTCCTGGTTTGATAGAAGGTTCGCATAAGGGTATAGGTCTTGGAGATAAGTTTTTGAGGCATGTTGAGAGATGTAAGACATTGATCCATTTAATAGATTTATCTGAAAAAGATATTCATGAGAATTATTTGAAAGTTAGAAATGAATTGTCAAAATATGATAAAAGTATGTTGAAAAAAAAAGAAATTATAATTTTTAATAAACTAGATTTAATTAAAAAAGAGGAAATTGAAAAAAAACTACAAAATTTTAAAAAAAAAGTTAAAAAGGATTTTGAAAAAATATCATTAGTAACAAATGAAAATTTAGGGAAGGTGAAAAAAATTATTTTTAAAAAATGTATATAAATAAAGCCAAAATTATCGTTGTAAAAATCGGCTCTTCAAATCTTGTGGATGGCAAAGGAAAACTTAAAGAAAAATGGCTGAAAAGCTTTGTAAAAGATATTAAAAATTTTAAAAAAAAAGGTAAATATTTTGTTATTGTTTCTTCAGGGGCCATAGCCTTGGGACAAAACTACCTTAAAGTTAAGAAAAAAAAATTAAAAATTGAAATGAGCCAAGCATTAGCATCTATTGGTCAAATATATTTAACAAATATTTATAGAAAAATGTTTGATAAAAATAAAATTAAAATTGGACAAATTTTAATATCTCCAGATGATACCGAGCAAAGAAGAAGGGCAATAAATATTAAAAGAACTTTTGAAAACCTTTTTAAATTAGGTGCTATACCCATAGTTAACGAGAACGACACAACCGCAACCTCAGAGATTAAATACGGTGACAATGATCGACTAGCAGCACGCGTTGCTCAGATAATTAGCGCTAATGTTTTAATTAATTTTTCCGATGTAGATGGTTTGTATAACTCAAAAAAAAATAAAAAAATAATAAAAGAAGTAAAAAATATAAACGATGAAATTTATTCATTTGTTGATTATAAAAAAAATTCTTATGGATCTGGAGGTATGTCTACCAAATTGGAAGCTGCAAGAATTTGTATGAGCTCCGGTTGTTACATGGCTATTGCAAATGGTAAACATATAAATCCACTTGCTAAATTAATAAATTCAAATGTTTGTACGTGGTTTTTACCTAAAGTTTCGAGCCTTGATGCAAGAAAAAAATGGATAGTAAGTTCTATAGGATCGAATGGTAAAATATACATAGATTATGGAGCAGCAAAAGCTCTTGAAAATGGAAAAAGCCTTTTACCTGCAGGTATCACAAAAGTTGAAGGCAACTTTCTAAAAGGTGAAAATATTTTAATTGTTGACGATGCTGGAAAATCTGTAGCAAGAGGTCTTACATCTTTTTCATCAAATGAAATTAAAAAAATTAAAGGACTAAAAAGTGAAGAAATTGAAAATATTTTAGGGTACTCCAGTAAATCTGAGATTATACATAGAGATGATATGGTAAAACTATGATTAAAAAATATTTGAGAGACATAGGAATAAAATCAAAGATTGCTTTTAACAGTCTTAGCCAAATAAATATTAAAAAAAGAAATAAAGTTCTTGAAACTTATATAAAAGAACTTTCAAAAAATAAGAAAAAAATTATCAAAGAAAATATAAAAGATATTAAATCTTGTAAAAGAAAGGACTTAGTTGATCGGTTAATACTTAATGAAAAAAAAATTAATGAAATTAGAAGTTCTATTTATAAAATAGTTAGATTTAAAGATCCTTTGGGACAAACAATTGAAAAGTGGAATATGCCCAAAAGTAAACTTACAATAAGCAGAGTAACTGTGCCATTAGGAGTAATTGGCATTATTTATGAAAGTCGTCCTAATGTGACGTGTGATGTTTCCTCTATATGTTTAAAATCTGGAAATGTAGCGATACTAAGAGGTGGAACTGAGGCATTTCGTTCAAACAAAATTTTAGCAGATTTATTTAGAGATTCCTTAACTAAAAATAATGTAAATAAAAATTGTATTCAATTTATAGAAAACAAAAATAGAAAAATAGTTGACCAACTTTTATCTAAAATGTCAGACTATATCGACGTTATCGTTCCTAGAGGGGGAAAAAATCTCGTTAAAAAAGTTAAAAATTTGTCAAAAGTAAATGTAATTGGTCACTTAGAGGGAAATTGTCATGTCTATGTTGATAAAGATGCTAATTTAGATATGGCAAAAAAAATTGTCCTCAATGCAAAAATGAGAAGAACTTCCATTTGCGGGGCTGCAGAAACACTTCTTATTGATGTAAAGTGTTTAAAATCTCACGGTTATCCTATAATCCAAAATTTATTAATTTCTGGTTGTGAAATTGTTGTAGATAGTAAGATCAATAGTTTATTTAGAAATAAATTAAAATTAGCAAAAGAAGTTGATTGGAAAACAGAATATTTAAAACCAAAAATTTCTGTTAAGTCAGTTAACGGAGTTAAAGATGCAGTTTCACATGTAATAAAATACGGAACGATGCATACTGACTCGATAATTACTGATAATAAAAAAACAGCAGAGTTTTTCTTAAATCAAATTAATAGTGCAATAGCTATGCACAATGCTTCAACACAATTTGCAGATGGTGGGGAATTCGGTTTTGGTGGAGAAATTGGGATATCTACAAATAAAATGCCACCTAGAGGTCCTGTTGGTCTGAATCAACTTACTTCTTACAAATATATTGTTAAAGGCAGAGGAAGTATTAGATCGTAATTATTTTTTATAAAAATATGTATAGAAGAATTGGTATTTTAGGAGGTAGTTTTGATCCACCGCATAAAGGGCATCTAGAAATTTCTAAGCTTGCAATTAAAAAATTAAAATTAGATTTAATTATATGGGCTGTGACAAAAAAAAATCCTTTAAAAAAGAAACCAATGATTTTATTGAATAAAAGGATATTGCTTTCAAAAAAGATTACAAAATCTACTAAAAAAATAATAATTAAAAGCTTTGATAAAAAAATTAGATCATCTGCAACTATAAACTTGATCAAATATTTGAAAAATAAAGATAATAAAACTAATTACTTTTTTTTAATAGGATCTGATAATCTTATAACATTGCATAAATGGAGAAATTGGTTAAAAATTTCAAAATTATGTCAAATCACAGTTTTTCCAAGAAAAGGTTTTGTTGCAAAATCAATGCAATCTAGAGCGTTAAAAACTCTTGGAAAACATAATTTTTTATTTCTTAAATCAAAAATGTACAATATTTCTTCTTCAAAAATTAGAAAAAATTATTTAAGATAGGTTTAAAATGGATATTTCGAAAATTAAAAAACTAGTTGAAAATACATTAAGCAGTAATAAAGCAGAGAAAATTATATCAATTAATTTAAAAGGGAAATCATATATAGCAGATTATATGATAATTGCCTCGGGAACATCATCAAGACATATACAATCACTATCAGAGATATTGTTATCAACTTTAGACAAAAAAGGTATAGGCAAATTCAAGATTGAGGGTCAAACAAGCGATGGTTGGAAATTAATAGACGCAATGGATATTATAATTCATATTTTTCATCCGGATAAAAGAAAATTTTACGACTTAGAAAAAATGTGGTCAGAGCCTCATTTAAACGAAAGCATAAATTTGTGATAAAAATATTACATTTTGTTATTATTTTTATTTTATTCATAGGAAGTTCCTATGCTAAGGAAAAAGTAGATTTATACAAAAAGATAGACCTGTTTGGTGAGGTATTACAAAAAATAAAAAAAGAATACGTAGATGATGTTGATCAGTCAGAAGTAATGGACTCGGCAATTAATGGAGTTTTACAATCTTTGGACCCTTACTCTGCGTACATGAATCCAGAACTATTTAAAACTCTTCAAACTGATACTCGTGGTAAATTTGGGGGTTTGGGAATAGAGATTGGCATGGAAGCAGGTGTTGTTAAAGTTATATCTCCAATGGATGATACGCCAGCATACAAAGCTGGAATAAAGGCTGGGGACTATATAGTTAAAATTGGAGATACACAGGTTCAAGGTAAATCTCTTATGGAAGCGGTCAAATTAATGAGAGGACCTATCGGATCATCAATAGAACTTACAATTAGAAGAAAAGGAGAGAGAAAAGCACTGGTAAAAAAAATTAAGCGGGAAGTCATAGTAATTAAATCTGTTGAAGCAAAAATTCTAAAAGAAAAGATTGGTTATCTAAGATTGAAGTCTTTTAATGAAAATAGTGATGATCAATTAATGAAGAAAATAAGTAGTTTTGAAAAAGTTGAAAAACCTCATGGATATATATTGGATTTAAGAAATAATCCTGGAGGGTTACTAACAAAAGCAATTAACGTAACTGACTTTTTTTTAGATGATGGGGAAATAGTTTCAACAAAAGGTAGAAGATCAATGGAAAATAGGCGTTTCTTTGCAAATAAAGGAGATAAGGTTAGCGGTAAACCATTGATAGTTTTAATTAATAATGGATCTGCTTCTGCTTCTGAAATAGTAGCGGGTGCTTTAAAAGATCACAAAAGAGCAATTATATTGGGAGAGAAAACTTACGGAAAAGGTTCGGTTCAGTCCATAATACCTTTGAGCGACGGTGGCGGCATAAGACTGACGGTCTCCAAATATTATTTACCCTCTGGAAAGTCAATATCAGAAATTGGGGTCGAACCAGATATTTTCATTGAAGAGCTTGGTGAAAATTTTGAAATAAATACACAATCAGATAATCAACTTAAATACGCTATTAATTTACTTAAAATTTAATGGAAAGTCACAAACTTCCTCTCAGAATTGGAGTTGGTGCAATAGTTATAAATAAAGATAATAAGATATTTGTTGGAAAGAGAAGAGATAATCCAAATAATGATAGATGGCAAATGCCACAGGGCGGAGTAAATAAAGACGAAGATATTTTAGCAGCCTTAAAAAGGGAATTGGAAGAAGAAACCAACATAAAAAGTTTTAAAATTTTGCAAGAAATTGATGAATGGATGGAATATGAGCTGCCTAATTACCTTATCGGAAAAATTTGGAAAGGTAGATATAGAGGCCAAAAACAAAAATGGTTTATACTAAAATTCACCGGGGATGATAGTGAGATAGATTTAGGCACAGATCGACCTGAATTTATTGAGTGGAAATGGGTAAGTCCCGATGTTTTGCCTGAAATTATTGTAGACTTTAAGAAAAAACTTTATGAAAACTTGTTAATTAAAATTAAAACATTTATAAATTAATTTTTGATAAACAGTCTATTTTAGTGGAAAATATATAACGTAATTTATCATCTAAATTTTCTTGGCTTAGTTTGCTCTGACTTTCTTCAATCATTTTTGAAATTTTTTCTTTCGTAAGAGATGTAAGCTCTAACACGGTTGATGAGAGTATTGTCAAATTATTATTAGAGAATTCTACAGTCCCTTCTTCAACAAAATATTTTAAATCTTTTTTTCCTTGTATTTTAATAATTCCTGGTCTTAAAAAAGTAATAATAGGAATATGATTAAACAATAAAGTCATTTCTCCTTCGAAACCTGGTAATGTAACTGAATTAATTTTATCAGATAATAGATTTTTCTCTGGTGAAATTATTTGTATATCAAAAACTTCATCCATTTAAGCAGCTGCTTCTTTCGCCATTTTTTCAGCTTTTTCAATAACTTCCTCAATAGTACCGACCATATAAAAAGCAGCTTCAGGTAAATGATCGTAATCCCCCTTACAAATAGCATCAAAACCTTTAATGGTTGAGTCAAGATTGACCAATTTCCCAGGTGTTCCAGTGAATACTTCGGCAACAAAAAATGGTTGGGATAAAAATCTTTGAATTTTTCTTGCTCTTGCCACTGTTAATTTATCCTCCTCGGATAGTTCGTCCATACCAAGAATAGCAATAATATCTTGTAAAGATTTATACGTTTGTAAAATTTTTTGCACTTGTCTGGCTACTCTATAATGTTCCTCACCTACTATTCTTGGATCTAATATTCGAGAAGTTGAGTCAAGAGGATCAACTGCAGGATAAATTCCAAGTTCGGCGATTTGTCTAGACAGAACTGTTGTGGCATCAAGGTGGGAAAAAGATGTTGCTGGGGCAGGATCTGTTAGGTCATCTGCAGGAACATAAATTGCTTGTACTGATGTAATAGATCCTTTTCCTGTTGTTGTAATTCTTTCCTGTAAGTTTCCCATATCTGTAGCTAAAGTTGGTTGATAACCAACTGCTGAAGGTATTCTTCCTAACAACGCAGAAACCTCAGAACCAGCTTGTGTAAACCTAAAAATATTGTCTACAAAAAATAAAACATCCTGTCCCTCTTTGTCTCTAAAATATTCTGCTACTGTCAACCCAGTTAGACCTACCCTGGCTCTTGCTCCTGGAGGTTCATTCATTTGTCCATAAACCAAAGCAGCTTTAGATCCTTTTCCTTCAGGCTTTATAACACCCGACTCGATCATTTCATGATATAGATCATTACCCTCACGTGTTCTTTCGCCCACTCCTGCAAATACCGAAAATCCGCCATGGGCTTTTGCAATATTATTAATAAGTTCCATTATAATAACAGTCTTTCCAACCCCTGCACCTCCAAACAAACCTATTTTTCCACCTTTTGAATAAGGCGCTAAAAGATCAATTACTTTTATTCCTGTTTCCAAAATTTCGGTCTCCGTTGATTGATCTGTAAATTTAGGAGCCTCTCTGTGTATTGGCCACTTCTCTTTTGTTTTAACCTCACCTTTTTGATCGATTGGCTGCCCTATAACATTTATTATTCTTCCTAATGTCTCTGGCCCAACAGGCACACTAATTGGAGCTCCTGTGTTTTGAACGCTATCTCCTCTTTTCAAACCCTCTGTACTATCCATTGCAATTGTTCTAACGCTATTTTCACCTAAATGTTGAGCGACTTCTAATATTAATTTGCTCCCACCGTTATCTACTTCTAAAGCTGTTAATATTTCTGGCAGATCACCATCAAACTGTACGTCTACTACGGCACCAATTACTTGAATGATTTTTCCATTTTTACTCATTATAAACTTTCAGCTCCAGATATTATTTCAATAAGTTCTTTTGTAATAGCAGCTTGTCTACTTCTATTATAATTTATAGTAAGTTTTTCTACTAAATCCCCAGCATTTCTTGTCGCATTATCCATTGCTGTCATTCTTGAACCTTGTTCGCTTGCAGAGTTTTCAAGAAAACCCTTGTATATTTGAGTAGAAATATTTTTGGGGAGAAGATCTTCTAAAATCTCGTCTTCCTCTGGTTCAAATTCATAAGATGAATATTCCTCTTTTTCTTTTTGATCTTCTTTTTTTGCAGGAATAACCTGTTGGGCCTGAGGGACTTGCGTCATTACATTTTTAAATTTATTAAAAAAAATTATACATTTGTCAAATTCCTTATTTTTAAATAATTTTACTATTTCGTTTCCGATTGACTCTGCATCCTCAAAAGATAGTTTTTTCTTATCTTTAAAATTTATTTTTTTAATAATATATTTTCCATAATCTCTCTTAAGTTGATCAAGGCCTTTTGTTCCTACTGTAATAATTTTTAAAGTTTTAGAGTCTTTTAATATTTTATTAAAATAATTCTTAGCCTGTTTTACTATATTAGTATTAAATCCTCCGCATAAACCTCTATCAGCTGTCATTACAATACATAAATGGCTCTTATCTTCTCCGGTTCCCACTAAAAGTCTCGGAGCATTTGAAGGGTCACTAATTGCCTTGCTTAAGTTTTGTATAATAATATTCATTTTTTCACTATAAGGCCTTCCTTTTTCTGCCATCTCTTGAGCCTTACGAAGCTTTGCCGCTGCTACCATTTTCATAGCTTTTGTAATCTTTTGTGTAGATTTTACACTGGCAATTCTTTTTCTTAAATCATCAAGACTTGGCATTATTTTTTTTCAAAATTTGTTTGTTTATAATTAGTAATGATTTCCGACAAAGTTTTATCTATATCTTCTTCAATTTTTCCACTCTTTTGAATTGACTCTAATATCTCTGGTTTTTCACTTCTAACTAACTCTAGTAGGCCTTTTTCAAAAGGACCAATTTCGCTTGTATCAATACTATCTAAATAACCTTTTACCCCCGCATATATTACAACTACTTGTTCTGCTACCGTCATTGGACTGTACTGATTTTGTTTTAATAATTCAGTTAGTTTAGACCCTCGGTTTAAAAGTTTTTGTGTTGAAGCGTCAAGGTCGGATCCAAATTGTGCAAAAGCTGCCATTTCACGATACTGAGCTAATTCAAGTTTAATTGAGCCTGCAACTTTTTTCATTGCTTTAGTTTGGGCAGCAGATCCAACTCGTGAAACTGAAAGTCCAACATTAACTGCTGGTCTTATTCCTTGATTAAATAATTCAGTTCCTAAAAATATTTGACCATCCGTAATTGATATAACATTAGTTGGTATGTATGCTGAAACATCTCCTGCCTGAGTCTCTATAATTGGTAAAGCTGTAAGAGAACCACCTCCATTATCGTCATTAAGTTTAGCTGCCCTTTCGAGTAACCTACTATGTAAATAGAAAACGTCTCCAGGATATGCTTCTCTACCAGGTGGTCTTCTTAACAATAATGACATTTGCCTATAAGCAACTGCTTGCTTTGACAAATCATCATAAATAATTAATGCGTGCATACCGTTATCTCTAAAAAATTCTCCAAATGTACAACCGGTATAAGGCGCTAGAAACTGAAGAGGAGCAGGATCGGATGCTGTTGCCGAAACAATTATTGTGTACTCCATTGCCCCTGCATCTTGTAATGTCTTAAGAATTTGGGCAACTGTTGATCTTTTTTGCCCTATAGCAACATAAATACAATAAAGTTTCTTTTTTTCATCACTGGATTCATTAATTTTTTTTTGATTTATTATTGTATCAATAGCTACAGCAGTTTTTCCTGTTTGCCTGTCGCCAATAATAAGTTCACGCTGGCCTCTTCCAATTGGAATAAGGCTATCAATAGCTTTTAATCCAGTTTGCATTGGTTCGTTAACTGACTTTCTTGGAATTATTCCTGGAGCTTTTACTTCGACCCTTTTTCTTTTAATGCCTTTTTTTAATGCTTCTTTTCCATCAATTGGATTTCCTAAAGCATCTACCACTCTACCTAGTAATTCTTTTCCAACCGGAACATCAACAATTGATCCGGTCCTTTTTACTGTATCTCCTTCTTTGATAGACCTATCATCACCAAAAATTACAATACCAACGTTGTCACTTTCTAGATTTAATGCCATCCCTTTTGATCCATCATTGAATTCTACCATTTCACCTGCTTGAACATTATCTAGGCCATAAACTCTCGCGATACCGTCACCAACTGATAGAACTTTTCCGATCTCAGAAACTTCTGTCTTGTCTCCCAAATTTTTGATTTGTTCTTTTAATATTTTTGTAATCTCTGAAGGGTTTATATCCATTTTAAGCCTCAATCATCAATTTTTTATATTTTTGTAACTTATTTTTAATAGATGTATCTATCATTAAACTTCCAATCTGCAGCACTAATCCTCCTATTAAACTTTCGTCTACTTTAGACTTTAATTTAATTTTTCGTTTTATGTTTAAAGATATTTCTTTTTCAAGATCTGTGAGTGTACCTGAGTCAATGGGTTTAGAGGAAACTAAACTTGCTGAGATTTCACCCTGCTTTTCTGAAATTAATTTTAGAAATTTATCAACAATTTCATCTAAAAAAAAAATTCTTTTTTTTGCAATTAAAACAAAAAAGAAATTTTTTAATGTTTTATTAAAATTCATTAAGTTTAAAATTTTTTCGAAAACAATTTTTTGATTTTCAATTGTATATGTTGGATTTTTAATAAAATTTTTTAATTCTTTATTTGAATTTAAGACATTCATAAATGAGACAATATTGGAAACAAATTCATCTTTTTGTTTCAATTCGCTTGAGAGTTCATAAAGTGCGAGTGCATACCTCTCAGATATTTGTGATGAAAAAGTTCTATTTTTGCTCAATTTATTCCTTTATTTAGAATTGGTTAATGAATTTAGAAGATTTCGTATCATAGGAAAATGTTCTGTTCAAGGGTGATTGGAACGCAGATTAGCTAAAATTTAAAGGATCTACATCAACCATAAGTTTTATTTTTTTTGAAATTTTTATTTTTTTAAGCATTTTGTTTATCAATTTTTGCACAAATAATTTGCTATCAAATCTTAATAGAAGCCTTGTTCTAAATTTATTATTGATTTTAAATATTGGTGAACTTACTGGACCCATAATCTCAATATTTTTAATTTGTGATAAATATTTTTTAATCCTTTGTGCCTCTAGATAGCTTTCATTTTCATTTTTAGATGAAATAATAATAGCTATCAGTCTTGAAAATGGGGGTAGGTTTTTTTCTTTTCTTAATAACGTTTCTTCCTCAAGAAATTTATCTTGATTATTATCAAGAATATTCTTTAAAGTTCTACCAGATGGATCAAATGTTTGATAAATGATAAGTGAGTTTTTGCTAAACCTACCGGCCCGTCCACTCAATTGATTGTAAAGTTGAATATTTTTCTCTGTTGATCTCAAGTCAAATCCCATACCAGAAAAATCAGCATCAACAACCACGATACAATTTAGATTTGGAAAATTAAAACCTTTAGATATTAATTGTGTACCTACTAAAATATTCACTTTATTATTTTCGATTTCTTCTAATAAACTCTTAGATTCATTTTTTTTTAAGAGAAAATCGCTAGAGAGAATTTTAATTTTTTTATCGGGAAAAATTTGCTTTAATTCAGAAAAAATTTTTTCAACTCCAGGTCCATACATTTGAAACTTACATTTCGATTTAGTTTTTTTACATTCTCTTTGAATACCGGTTTTAAATCCACAATGGTGACATATCGCTTTGTTAAGGTGCTTATGAAAAGTTAAAAATATTGAACAATTTGGGCAATCCATTTTTATCCCACACCCTCTACAAATCATTAAAGGAGCATACCCTCTTCGATTAAGAAAAAATAATACTTGTTCGTTTTTATCAAGATATTGTTTAATTAAATTTAATGTTTTTTTATCTATCCAGATATTTTTATTTTTTTTTTCAGAATTTAAATTAACAATTTCTGCTCTCGGTAATGAAAAATTTTTGTATCTTTTTTCCAGTTTAGTAAAATTATATTTTCCAATTTTTACATTATTATATGTTTCTAACGATGGAATTGATGTAGATAATAGTATAGGTATATCTTCGATTGATGCTCGAGATATCGCCATGTCCCTTGCATTGTATCTTATTCCTTCATCTTGTTTATATGAAGAGTCGTGTTCCTCATCAACAACGATTAAACCTAAATTTCTAAATGGTAAAAATAATGACGATCTTGCACCTAAGACTAATTTCATTTTTCCATTTGCAATATTTTGCCAAATTGTTCGTTTATTTTTTTTCGTAATTTTTGAGTGCCAAATGGCTGGTTTGAAACCAAAGTACTCTTCAAATCTTTGATTAAACTGATTTGTTAAAAATATTTCTGGTATCAAAACTAAACTTTGTCTATTTCTATTTATATTTTCTCTAATCTTTTCAAAATATACCAAAGTTTTTCCAGAGCCTGTTACTCCTTGTAGTAACGTAACATTAAATCTATTTCCAAAATTATTTATTTCTTTTAAACATTTTTTTTGACTTTTATTAAGATTAAATTTAATTTGTTTTTTTGTTTCTATAGGAGAAAATTTTTCTGAGCTTTTTTTAAGAAATGTCTTATCTCCTAAAAACATCTTTAAGACCATTCCTTTAGGAACCAAATTATAAATTGAAAACCAATTTATAAATTCAACTAATTTTTTATCAAAAGATAGATGATTTTGTTCTAAAACAGTTTTTAATTTAAAGTTTTTACTAGTTTCCTCTTTTTTATCCCAAATCACGCCTATCTCTTTATCTTTGCCAAAAGGTACAGAGACTATCGATCCAGGTTTTAATTTATGAAACTTACCGGATAGATAAGTGTGTGGATAATCAAATAGTCTTGGAATAAGAACAGGAACTTTCATCAATTAATAATAAATTACTTTTTAAAAATGAATTGGTCTTTTATCAACAGCTAAAGCGGCTTCTTTTATTGCCTCTGTATGAGTAGGATGCGCATGGCAAGTTCTGGCTACATCTTCGGCGCTCGCACCAAACTCCATAGCTAAAGCCATTTCAGCAATCATGTCACCACAGTGAGGTCCAATAATATGCACCCCTAAAATTTTATCTGTTTTTATTTCAGCTAAAATTTTTACAAATCCTTCAGGTTCGTTATTAACTTTTGCTCTTGAGTTAGCTAAAAATGGGAATTTCCCAACTTTAAATGGAATTTTTTTTTCTTTTAATTGTTCCTCTGTTTTTCCAACATATGCAACTTCAGGAGAAGTATAAATAACACCCGGTATAACATCATAGTTTACATGTCCTGCTTGACCCGCAAGTATCTCTGCAACGGCTATACCCTCTTCTTCAGCTTTATGTGCTAACATTGGTCCTTTAATTACATCTCCGATTGCATAAATATTTGGCACAGAAGTTTGAAATTTTTTGTTTACCTCAATACCACCTTTTATGTCTTTATTTACTCCTACTTTCGATAAATTTAGTCCCTCTGTATAAGGTTTTCTTCCAACAGAAACTAAAACTTTATCGCAATCTATTTTCTCCTTACTTCCATTTTTGTTGTTCACATAGTCCACCTGGACTCCAATTTTGGATTTTTTTACAGAAACTACTTTGCTCTCTAATTGGAATTTAATTCCTTGTTTAGATAAAATTTTTTGAAATTCCTTAGATATCTCCATGTCCATACCAGGTGTAATATGGTTTAAAAATTCAATGACTGTGACCTCAGATCCTAGTCTAGACCAAACTGATCCCATCTCAAGACCAATGTATCCACCTCCAATAACTATCAATTTTTTTGGTACTTTTTTTAATGAGAGAGCACCCGTAGAAGAAACAATATCTTTTTCATCTATTTTAATACCTGGCAGTGAAGTTGATTCAGAACCTGTAGCAATTACTATATTTTTTGCTTTATAATTTGTTTTTTTATTGCTTTCATAAACAACTACATCATTCTTTGAAAATAAAACAGCTTTGCCTTTAATATAGGTTACCTTGTTTTTTTTAAATAAAAATTCTACTCCTTTAGTTAAAACCTGGACAGACTTTCCTTTATTCATCATAATTTTTTCTAAATTTAATTTTACTCCGTTTACTTCGATACCTATGTTATTAAAACTTGTCTTTGCTTTTTTATAAAGTTCTGATGAGTTCAGTAAACTTTTTGATGGAATACATCCTACATTTAAACAGGTTCCTCCCAAAGTACCTCTTGATTCAACGCAGGCCACCTTCAGACCAAGTTGGGCAGCTCTTATTGCACATACGTAGCCTCCTGGGCCTCCACCTATAACTAAGAGATCAAAGTTTTCTTCCATATTAAACGTTTAAAAAAAGTCTTTTAGGATCCTCTAAAGAATCTTTAACATTTTTAAGAAATGATACAGCTTCTTTGCCATCAACAATTCTATGATCATATGAAAGTGCTAAATACATCATGGGACGAACAGTGATTGTACCATTTTTAACAACAGCTCTTTCAACAATATTATGCATACCTAACACCCCAGATTGTGGTGGATTTAATATTGGAGTTGATAACATAGAACCATAAATTCCACCATTTGTAACTGTAAAAGTTCCACCTTGCAAATCTTCAATAGTTATTTTACCGTTACGAGCCTTATCTCCTAATGCAGATATATTATGCTCGATGTCAGCAAAAGACATTTGATCTGAGTTTCTAAGCACCGGCACTACAAGACCTCGTTCTGTTCCTACTGCAAAGCTTATATTATAATAATTTTTATATACAATTTCATCATTTTGTATTTCTGCATTAACTGCAGGATAATTTTTAAGCGCAGCAATAGAAGATTTAACAAAAAAAGACATAAATCCAAGTTTGACTCCATACTTTTTCTGAAACTCCGATTGATGATTTTTTCTCATTTCCATTATTTCAAACATATCAACTTCATTAAATGTAGTTAGCATTGCTGCACTATTCTGAGCTTCTTTAAGCCTTTTAGCTATCGTTAGTCTCAATCTTGTCATCTTAACTCTCTCTTCCTCCCCAAACGTTTGTCTTCTTTTGTTCGGCGAGGGTTTCGCACCCATAAGATTAATCAAATCTCCTTTTAAAATTGTTCCACGTTTTCCAGAACCTTCTATATTTTCTAAGTCGATTTTTTGTTCCATTGCTATTTTTCGAGCTGATGGTGATAGCTGTTTTTTTGTTTTGTCTTCTTGATTATCTAGTCTTAAATTTTCCTCTTCTAAAATAAGTGGTTCTTCTTCCTGCGCATTATTAAGAATGAGAGGTTCGACACCATTTGTTGGTTTCTCAATATTTTTTTTCTTAGCTGGCTTTTCAAATAATACTACTTCATCTTTTTCTTTTTCTTTTTTTGGTGGTGTATATTTTTTTATTTGTTCTTTATTATGTTTTTCAGCTATGTCTAAAGTATCAGAACTAACGCTCCCTAACATTGCACCAACTTCAACAGTTTGACCTTCTTTAACATTTATTTTTTCTAAAGTACCTGTTAAGGGTGACGGCACTTCTACATTCACTTTATCTGTTTCTAGCTCTACTATCGGTTCATCCGAGTCTACGTTTTCACCAACAGATTTTAACCATTTAGATACTGTAGCTTCTGTGACGGATTCGCCTAAAGTGGGTACTACAATTTTTTCAGACATCTAATTTTTTCTATTAAATACCTTTTCTAATATTTCCTTTTGTTCTGCAAGATGTTTTTTTAGATTCCCAGTAGCTGGTGATGCCGCAGCATTTCTTCCTATATATTTAACTTTTTCATCTTTTTTGTGAATAATTTCTAGAGTTCTATCAACATAGTGCCTTGCAGTATTCCATGCTCCCATATTCATTGGTTCTTCCTGGCACCAAAAAAATTCAGCGTTTTTATATCTTTTCAAAACTTTTCCTAAATTTTTAACTGGGAAAGGGTACAGCTGCTCTATTCTGATAAATACTATTTTATCATCTTTATTTTTTTCTCTTTCTTCAATCAAATCAAAATAAATTTTGCCTGAACACATAATTACTTTTTCTATTTTTTTATCTTTTTTTAATTTAATTAATTTACTATTCTCTAGATAAGAATGGTCCTCAAGAATTCTATGAAAAGTTGTTTTTTTTGTAAAATCATTAAGATTTGAGACGCATCTTTTATTTCTAAGAAGTGATTTTGGTGTCATAACTATTAATGGTTTTCTAAAATTTCTATGCATTTGTCTTCTCAAAACATGAAAATAATTTGCTGGTGTCGTGCAATTTACAACTTGTAAATTATCTTGTGCGCATAATTGTAAAAATCTTTCAATTCTTGCGGATGAATGTTCGGGACCTTGGCCCTCGTAACCATGTGGTAATAATAATACCAGTCCACTAGCTCTTGACCACTTGGACTCTCCAGATGCAATGAATTGATCAATAACAACTTGTGCTCCATTTGAAAAATCACCAAATTGTGCTTCCCATAATACTAATGTCTCAGGTTCTGATAGAGAATATCCAAATTCAAATCCCAAAACTCCTAATTCGGATAAAAGACTATCGATAATCTCAAATCTCTTTTGTTTTTTTGAAATATTATTTAAAGGCACATACCTGTCATGGCTATCTTGATTTCTAAGCACTGAATGTCTTTGACTAAAAGTTCCTCTTCCAGAGTCTTGCCCGGAAAGTCTGACTGAAAAACCCTCATTTAAGAGAGTTCCAAAAGCTAATATTTCTGCGGTAGCCCAATCAATTGGGTATTCTTTTTCAAACATTTTCCTCTTATTATCAAATAATCTAAGTAAAGTTTTGTGTAAATGAAAGTTTTTTGGAATTTCAGTAATTTTTTTTCCAATTGATATTAATTCTCTTTGATCAACACCAGTGACTCCTCTTCTGTCTTGACCTATTTCTGGTTTAAATCTAGACCAAACACCATCGAACCATTTCATTTTAACTTTATAGTCTTTTGCACCTGTGAACTCTTTATTTAAAAAATCTTTAAATTTATTTTTTTTATTTTCGATTTCTTCTAAAGAAATTAAGCCATCATTGATTAATTTATTTCCGTAAATTTGTAGTGTGGTTGGGTGTTTCCTTATTTTTTTGTACATCAAGGGTTGAGTGAATGATGGCTCATCGCCCTCGTTATGACCAAATCTACGGTAACAAACCATATCAATTACGACATCTCTATTAAATTTTTGCCTAAACTCAGTAGCTATTTTTGCTGCATGAACAACTGACTCGGGATCATCTCCATTTACGTGAAGAATAGGTGCTTGAACCATCTTAGCTAAATCAGATGGATAAGGAGATGACCTTGCAAATCTTGGGGCTGTTGTAAAACCTATTTGATTATTAACTATTATATGTATTGTTCCACCTGTATTATGTCCAGGCAACCCAGACATTGCAAAACATTCTGCTACTACTCCCTGCCCAGCGAATGCAGCATCTCCATGGATTAAAACAGGGATAACTTTTTTTCTCTCTTTATCTTTGTGAAAAAATTGTTTTGCTCTTACTTGGCCAAGTACTACAGGATTTACAGCTTCTAAATGTGATGGATTATCAGTTAAGCTTATGTGTACTAAATTCCCATCAAATTCTCTATTAGCAGATGCACCCAGATGATATTTAACATCACCCTCAAAATCTTTCTTTGAAGTAATGCTTTGTCCAAAAAACTCTTTGAAAATAGCTTTGAAAGGTTTTTGCATCATATTGGCTAAAACGTTTAACCTTCCTCTGTGTGACATACCTATTTTAACTTCTTTGACTCCTAAATGACCACCTCTTTTAATAATTTGCTCTAAAGCTGGTATAAGAGACTCTCCTCCGTCTAAGCCAAATCTTTTTGTTCCAACAAATTTAACATGTAAATATTTTTCAAATCCTTCGGCTTCTACAAGTTTGTTAAGTATTGCTTTCTTTCCATTATCAGTGAATTTAATATCCTTTTCTTTTCCTTCTATTCTATCTCTAATCCATTGTCGCTCATCTGGATCAGACATATGCATAAATTCAAAACCAATATTTTGACAATATGTTTTCTTTGCAATATATAAAATTTCTTTCAATGTAGCCGACTGAATTCCGAGAACTCCATCTAAAAATATTTTTTTATTCTCATCTTTTTTTGCGAAACCGTAAGTCTCTGGCCTTAGTTCTGAATGTTCCTCACGTTTCTGAAGTCCAAGTGGATCTAAGTTTGCTATTAGGTGGCCCCTAATTCTGAATGCTCTTACAAGCATATTTGCTCTAACGGAATCTTTCGCAGCCTCTAAAATATTCTGATTTGAAACTGACGTATGTAAATTCCCATTTTTCTCTAAAAAATTTTGAGGTTCTTGGGTGGTTACTTTTAGTCTTTTTTTTCGCGACCAACTAGGAGCATTAGCATTATTTAAAATTTTTTCTTTTTGATCTTTTAAGCCTTTAAAAAAATCTTTCCATTGTTCTGGCAGATTATTAGGATTATTAAGATATTCTGTATATAGATTTTCAACAAATTCAGAACTATTATTTCCTAGAAAAGATGTTTTTTCAAAAATATTATTATTTTTATTAACTGACATTATTTTATATTATATTAACATAAATATTTTAGATTCAAATTTTTACTTTTGAATATTTAACTTTTAAGTTTTGCATAAAGTGTTTTTCCGATATCAGCAGGTGAACTAGATATAGTAATTCCGGCTGATTTCATCTTGTCAATTTTGTCTTCTGCTCCTCCCTTGCCTCCAGAGATAATTGCGCCAGCATGTCCCATTCTCCTCCCTGGTGGTGCGGTTAATCCTGCAACGAAACCTACGGTTGGCTTCTTATTTTTTGATTTTTTTAAAAAATCAGCCGCTTCTTCTTCTGCTGAGCCTCCAATCTCACCTATCATTATTATAGATAATGTGTCTTTATCTTTTAGGAAGAGATCGAGACAATCAATAAAATTTGTACCATTAATAGGATCGCCTCCAATACCAATACATGTAGATTGGCCAAGACCATTTATAGTTGTTTGTGCTACAGCTTCGTAAGTAAGTGTTCCCGATCTTGAGACTATACCAACTGATCCTTTTTTATGAATATTGCCCGGCATAATTCCAATCTTACATTCTTCTGGAGTTATTATTCCCGGACAGTTTGGGCCAATTAATCTACTTTTACTTTTTAAAAGTTTTTGCTTTACCTTAATCATGTCTATTAAAGGGATGCCCTCGGTAATACAAACAATCAAATCTAAATTTGCATCAATTGCCTCGATTATTGCTGCTGCAGCAAATTTAGGAGGAACATAGATCATAGTTGCATCAGCTCCTGTTTTTTCTTTTGCATCAATAACGGTATCAAATACAGGAAGACCAAGATGCTTCTGTCCACCTTTTTTGGGTGTAACTCCACCTACTAACTTTGTGCCATATTTTATTGCTTGTTCAGAGTGGAAAGTTCCATGGGTTCCTGTAAATCCCTGACAAATTACTTTGGTATTTCTATTAACTAAAATTGACATTTATTTTATTGAGTTCACAATCTTCTTTGCGGCATCATTTAAATCAGTGGCTGATAAAATTTTTAAACCAGAGCTATCAAGAATACTTTTCCCTTCTTCAAAATTTGTGCCTGCTAATCTTACAACTAATGGAACTTTAATATTTGTTTCCCTTGCAGCATCAACAAGTCCTTGCGCAAGAACATCACAACGCATAATACCTCCAAAAATATTTATCAAAATTCCTTTAACTTTTTTATCTGACAAAATTAATTTAAAGGCGGCAGATACTTGCTCTTTTGAAGCTCCTCCTCCAACATCTAAAAAATTAGCTGGTTCTTGTCCGTATAATTTTATTATGTCCATTGTCGCCATTGCCAAACCAGCTCCATTTACCATGCATCCGATTGATCCGTTTAATTTTATATAAGCCAAATCATGATTACTTGCTTCGATCTCAGCAGGTTCTTCCTCATTAAAATCTCTTAGTTTTAAAATCTCAGGTCTTCTAAATAATGAATTATCATCAAAATTCATTTTAGCATCTAAACAGATAAGCTTTCCTTGTTTGGTTACCACTAGAGGATTAATTTCAATTAGAGATGCATCTTTTTGGGTTAAAATATTATACATTGCATTTAATAAATTTTTTGATTCTTGAATTTGATTAGCATTAAAATTAAATACTTCAATTATGCTCTCAATATCTTTTTGATCAAGATTTTTTTTTAAATCAATTTTGTTTGTAATAATTTTTTTCGGATTATTTTTAGCTACTGACTCTATATCTACTCCTCCTTCTGTACTACTAATAAATGCTATTTTAGAACTTTCTCTATCTACTAAACATGATAAATAAAATTCTTTATCGATATCATATGCTTCTTGGAGATAAACTCTTTTAACTTTTTTACCCTCAGGACCAGTTTGATGGGTTATAAGAATTTTTCCGAACATTTTTTCAGTTTCTTTTTTACAATCTGATTTATTTACTAACTTTACCCCGCCTGCTTTTCCCCTTCCTCCTGCATGGATCTGGGCTTTTATAACTATTTTATTTGATTCAAAAATTTTAATTTTTTCATCAAGCTCTTTTGTATTAAGAATAACAGTTCCATTTGTTACAGGGGCGCCAAGTTCTTTGAGTATTTCTTTTGCTTGATGTTCGTGGATGTTCATATATTAATTAATATATAACTTTTTAGGAAGAATGTTATGCTTAAAATCTCAAATAAAGTTCAATTTTCAAAAAAAGCAAATAAAATGCAAACCATTGGAGATGTTAAAATGGCGATTAAAATGTTTGAAGAAAAAAAGTCTTCTAATTTAAGATTTTTGTTAAAAGAGAGATTTGGGTGGATGAATAATTACATAAATGAGCAAGACATTGGTGTTGAACTAGGTTCTGGTGCAGGATTTGCGAAACATTTTATAAAAAGTAAAAATTTTAAAATATCAGATTTAAGTGATTACGAACATTTAGATTTTAAAAATGTTGATGCACAAGATACTAAATTTGAAAGCGAAAGTTTCGATTTCGTAATAGCATCGAATATGATTCATCATATTCCTTATCCAATTAAATTTTTCAAAGAGATTAATAGAATCCTAAAAAAAAGGGGCAAATTAATTATTTTTGAACCTTATTGTTCAGTGATACTTCAACTGGCAACAATGATTATGCGACATGAAGGTTTTGATTTTACAGTTAATGTTTGGGATGAAAAAAAACCAAAAAGTGATGAGGAAGATATTTGGGCAGGAAACATAGCGGTATCTAATTTAATATTCGATGACAAAGAAAAATTTAAAAAAAATTTAGGAAATTTATTTCAAATTAAGCACGAAAAATTATCTGAATGTTTAATTTTTTTAAATTCGGGAGGGGTAACTTCTAAGACTTTTTGTATACCTATGAATTATTTTTTCTTAAATTTTCTAAATAATATTGATAAATTTTTAATTAAGTTTTTTCCAAATATATTTGCTTCTGGAAGACAAATTGTTTTAGAAAAAGTTTAACTTAAATTGTTATTTAGATAAACGCGATCTTCCCATGCAGTAAAAGGAAATTTAAATGTTTTTTTCAATATAAAGTTATTTTTTATAAGATAGTCATGAATAGAATTAGGATTATAATTTTGATAAATATTATCATTGTGGAATTCTATTAAAATACAATTTACTTTTTTAATATATTCTTTCGCTCCAAACAAAACTTCATATTCATGGCCTTCTGTATCAATTTTTAATAACCCGACTGTCGATAAGTTTTTCTGAATGAAAATTTTTGAAAGAGTTTTAAAACTTACCATTTCTTTTGAAACTGTCATTTTTTCTAAGTTTTTTTGGAACAAAAAGGCTTTAAATTTCAAGTAATTGTTATTTTTATTAAAGGTAGATAATGTTGACGTAATTTCGTGCTTATTAATATTCAGAGATAACTGCTTCTCTTCATTTGAAATTCCTATATTTAAGATTTCAATATTTTTTTTTTCTTTAAATTTTTCTTTTAAAAAATTGAAATATTTTTTTTGTGGCTCAAATAACAATCCCTCACTATCTGGGTTTATTCTTAAAAATAAATCAGAATATTTTCCTTTGAATGCACCTATATCCAGAAAATTTTTAAATTTGATATTTTGTGACCTAAGAAATTTTTCAATTCTTTTTTGATGATAAAAATCATCAATAAAGTGAAAAAATATTATTATTAACTTAACAAGAAGTTTCATTTTAGATTTAAGTTTTAATTACAAATAATTAATAAATCAATTTTTTTCTATCTTTATAAAAATAAGATACTATAATCCACAATATTTGCTTCTATTTTAGAATGAAACAAAAAACAGAAAATATAATTGATAAAAACAAAGTATTAAATTCATTTATATATTTATCAATTTTGTTTTTTTTAATTGTTGGTTTAATTATTTACAAAGATTTTGGAATAAGTGTTGACGAACCTTTTCAAAGGGCATCTGGTTATTATTGGTATCTATGGATATTAGAGAATTACTCAAATAATTCAGAAAATATTGAAACAATTAAAAATAATTTTTACAAAATGGAGTGGTCAAATGCTTTAAGAAGTGGTGAGTTTATTCAATACGGCCCATTTTTTGATACTTTTGTAGTATTTCTGGAAAACAAAATTGGTTTAATACATAGTAAAGAAATTTATCAACTTAAACACTTAATTAATTTTTTAGTTTTTTATCTATCAAGTATTTTTTTCTTTTTAATAATAAAATCAAGATTTAATAATAATTTTCTAGGTTTCTTAGGTTTCCTTTTATACGTTACATCTCCTAGAATATTCGCTAGTTCATTTTATAACAGTAAAGATATTATTTTCATGTCCCTTACAGTCATATCCATTTACTTTGCTTTGAAATTGCTAAAAAAATTTAAATTTAAAAATATTTTATTTTTTGCTTTGTTTGCAGGCATTGCAACCAGCATAAGGATACCAGGTGTTTTTTATACGTTATTGTTATTTGTTTTTTTAGCTATCATGAATTTTGAAAAAAAAATCACCTTTAACAAAAAATATTTACCATTTATTTTAATTGGTGTTTTTTATGTATTTTTTACATATTTATTTTGGCCATACCTTTGGTCTAATCCAATTGAAAATTTTTTTAAAGCTTTAGCTTATTTTAATAAAATTGGTTGGGGTGGATCAGTATTTTATTTAGGAGAATTTATAAAAGCAACCGATATTCCCTGGCATTATACAATCGTTTGGATTTTTATTACTTTACCATTGACCAGTTTAATTTTATTTTTAATTGGAACCTATTTTGTATTATTAAAGTTTTCAAAAAATTTTCTTAATTTTGAAAATAAAACATTCGAAAAAAATTTTTGGTCTAACCATCATGAAAAGATTGATTTTTTTATAATTTTGTGTTTTTTCATACCTATATTTTCAGTAATAATTTTCAATTCAACATTATACAATAGCTGGAGACATTTATACTTTTTATATCCATTTTTAATTTATACATCGATAACTGGTTTTTCATTATTAATGAATATAAATATAAAGTTAAGAAAGTTTTTTACTGTATTCTTTTTTGTCTCAATATTTTCAAATATTTTTACTATTTACAAATTACATCCTTTTCAAAATATTTATTTTAATTTTTTAGCAGAAAAAAATGCAAATAAACTTTTTGTTATAGACTATTGGGGCCTTGGAAATAAGCATTCGCTTGAAAAAATAATAGAAAAAAGTAATGACAAAAACATAAGTATAGGGAATGCTAGCTTCTCTCCTTTAGAGTACAGCAGATATATGTTGGATAAAGATAAAACAGATAAAGTGATATTTTCAGGAAATGCAAAATTTGATCAAGATTATATTTTCACAAATTTTGTATTCGATTCAAATCCAAAGCACCAAAGAAAGTATAATATACCCAAAAATTATGAGAAAATTTTTGAATTAAGAAAAGGAAACATATTAATAAACGAAGTTTATATTAAAAAAAGTGAGTAATTATCATGTACAATTTTCTACATCATGTACACTCAAAAGTTCGTTAATTTGTGTTCTTTTAGTGCAACTTTTTTCATCTAGCAAACTAAGAAAGAAGATTTCTTTATATTGACCTATAAAATAAATTTTTTTGACTTTATTTTTTTTTAATTTATTTAAAAAAAAATTTTTGTATTCGCTATAAAATTTATTTTTTTTTGATGGAACGCTTCTTATATCATGCCATTTATTTGGAGATGAATACTCATTTTCAATTAAAGTTGAGGCAAATTGATAATCAGTGATAACAATTTTATTATTTTTTTCTAATTTTAATAAATTTAAACTTTGTTTTAACAAAATAGTTTCTTTTAAAGGGTTTTTTGGATAAAGATGGTTAATCCATTTAAGTCTTGATAAACTATCATCGATACCTACCCCATCTACAGAGTTTTCAATATTTATTTTTTCTAATTCCATAAATTTTTTATTTTCATTAAATCTTATATGATATTTAAAAGTAGAATATAAAAAAATTATCAATATTAAATATATTAGATAATTTTTATGATAAAACTTCATTATACTTCTATGTGAAAATGCTATGCAAACTGGTATTAACGAGAAAATTAATATTTGATTTTTCGTTAAAAGCTGGCTGTATAAGAATATAAATATACTTCCTGCAAAAATTATAAAAATATTTGTTTCAATTTTGTTCAAAACTTTTTTTTTTGAATTAAATATATTATAAAAAAATATGATTATAGCCGGGAGTACGGCAAAATATATGAACTTGAATTGCCCAAATAATTCCTTGAGATCAAATTTTAATTGTTGAATTCTTTCGGTTCCAATAGATGCAGGGTACAAAATATATTGAATAAAAAAATTTTGAAGAGGTGTATTTGTGATTTTAAGAAAAATAAAAAATATAGTAAGTGGAATTAGCCCACCAAGTATAAAATAAAAAATATTGTTAAGATTTTTTTCTTTTGTTAAAAATATATTTATAAAAATAATTAGTGAAAAAAAAATGGTTAGATAAAACGAATTAACCTGTTTTGAAAGAAAAGATAGAAAAAGAAATAATGTTACAAAAAAATAGTAGTAATTTTTTTTTTCAATTGTCGCTAAAATCATAAAATACACCGCTATTAATGAAAATATAAATGCATGATGATCCGGGAAAGGTGTGCCAATTGATGGATAGGCCAGGATAGATACACCAACACTATACAAAATTGAATATAATTTGTTTAAACCCAATTTTTTGAAGAAAAAATAAGAAAATATTACTAATATAAAATTTATGAGTGAAGCATGTATTACATAGCTTGACCAATTAATTCCAAATATATAAAAAAAAAATGATTGTAAATAATCCAATAGTGGCCCTGTGATAGTCCAAAAATCTCTGAATGGATACTCTCCTTTCAAAACAAAGTAGCCAGAGTCGAAAATCAAGAAGCTATCTATTGGAAGAATGCCTCTATATCCGTAGTAAAAATTAAAAAGGAATGAAAATAGAAATAAAAAAATATATATGAAATACTTATGAGAAATTATTTTATTCAATTTTTACTCTAGTTTAGGGTCAATCTTTTTTGCACTTGCTAATAAATCTCGAACTGCTTTTATAGAGACTTCAAAATTTTTCTGTTCCTCAGAATTTAAATCAAGTTCAATTATTTTTTCAACTCCACTCTTTCCAATAATCACTGGAACGCCAGCATATAAGTTCTTCACTCCATATTCTCCATTTAAATAAGCTGCACAAGGTAACTCTTCTTTTTTATCTTTTAAATAGCTTTCTGCCATTTGAACACCCGAGGCAGCAGGAGCATAAAAGGCAGATCCCTTTTCCAAAAGTTTACCTATTTCTCCACCTCCATTTTTTGTTCTCTCTATAATAAATTTTAATTTATCTTTTGATATTTTTTTTTCTTTAATAAGATCTGATAGGGTATTATTGTTTATAATTGTATGATTCTGCATTGGAACCATTGAGTCTCCATGCCCACCTAGAACTAAACTTTTAATATGCTTTATTGGTACTTTCATTTCCTTTGATAAAAAATATTTAAATCTACTTGTGTCTAGAATGCCTGCCATTCCAACAACTTTATTGGTTGGTAATCCTGAATATTTTTGTAAAGCCATCACAATTACATCTAGAGGGTTTGTAATGCAAATTACGAAAGCATTTGGAGAATTCTTTTTAATTCCTTCGGCTACTTGTTTAATAATTTTTAAATTTGTACCTAGCAAATCATCTCTGGTCATTCCTGGTTTTCTAGGTATACCAGCAGTTATAATTATGACGTCGGAATTTTTTATGTCTTCATAATTGTTTGTACCTTTAAGATCTATATTAAAACCACTAACACCTGATGATTGTGCTATATCTAGAGCTTTTCCCTTAGCAACACCTTCTGCTACGTCAAACAAAACTACATCGGCAAGTTCTTTTAATGCTATGAGATGAGCTAATGTGCCCCCTATTTGACCTGCTCCTATTAAAGATATTTTTTTTGTCATTTTATTTCATGGTTGGCATTATAAATTCTGGGTCAGATTTAATCCCTGAAGGCCATCTTGAAGTAATAGTTTTTAATTTTGTATAGAATCTCACTCCTTCAGGTCCATGTATGCTTTGATCCCCAAATAAAGACCTCTTCCATCCACCAAAACTATGAAATGCCATCGGTACAGGTATTGGGATGTTTATACCTACCATTCCAATTTTTACATTACTTGCAAATGATCTTCCTGTGTCTCCATCCCTTGTAAATATACTAGTACCATTTCCAAATTCATGATCATTAACTAATGACAATGCTTCATCATAATCTTTAGCTCTTACAACTGACAAAACAGGTCCAAATATTTCTTCTTTATAAATTCTCATATTTTTTGTGACATGATCAAATAAACAGCCGCCCATATAAAACCCAGCTTCATAACCTTGTAACTTTAAATTTCTTCCATCTACTATTAATTTGGCTCCTTCTTTTAATCCAATATCAACATATCCTTTGACTTTTTCTAAATGTTCTTTTGTAACTAAGGGTCCCATTTGAGATTTTTTATCTAGTCCAGGACCAATTTTTAATGACTCTACTTTTTTAGATAAATTTTTTACAAGTGGATCAGCAATTTTTCCTACGGCTACTGCAACGGATTGCGCCATACATCTTTCACCAGCAGAACCATAAGCTGCTCCCATTAAACCGTTGACAGCTTGATCTAAATCACAATCTGGCATCACAACACAATGATTCTTTGCTCCGCCTAAGGCTTGAACTCTTTTTTCGTTTTTTGCACAATTTTCATATATATATTTAGCTATAGGTGTAGAACCAACAAAACTTACTGCTGCAATGTCTTTATTTTTAATTATTGCATCAACCGCTTCTTTGTCACCATTAACTACATTGAAGACACCTGGTGGAAGGCCAGCTTCTAAAAATAATTCAGCTAATTTCATTGAACAAGAGGGATCTTTTTCAGATGGTTTTAAAATGAACGTATTTCCGCATGCAATTGCAATTGGAAACATCCACATAGGTACCATTGCTGGAAAGTTAAATGGAGTTATGCCTGCACAAACTCCTAGTGGTTGTCTGATAGACCAACTATCAACATTTGTACCAACGTTTTCTGTAAATTCCCCCTTGAGTAACTGTGGTATTCCACATGCAAACTCTACGACCTCCAATCCTCTAGTTAAAGAACCTTTTGCATCCTCATAAACTTTTCCGTGTTCAGAAACAATAATTTTTGTAAGTTCGTCATAGTTTTTCTCAATCAACTCTTTAAATTTAAAAAGAACTCTAGCTCTAAATAATGGTGTTTTTTCAGACCAGCTAGTAAAAGCTTTTTTTGCAACTTCTACTGCTTTATCTAAATCTTTGGTACTAGCTAAATTTACATTCGAACTTATTTCACCAGTGGCAGGATTAAAAACCTTACCGGTTCTTTTTGAAGAACCTTTTGTAATTTTACCATCAATAAAGTGTTCTATTGAAATCATTTTATTATTAATGATTAATTAAGCTTTTAGCTCGTTGCAAGCATTTTTTTGATAGATGCAATTGCTTTGGCAGGATTTAAACCTTTGGGGCAGGAATTTGTGCAATTCATAATCGTATGACATCTATATAGTTTTAGCTCATCTGCAACTTTTTTTAATCTTTCTTTTCTTTCATCATCCCTACTATCTGTAATCCAACGATAAGCTTGTAATAAAACAGCTGGGCCTAGGTATTTATCTCCATTCCACCAATAACTTGGACAAGATGTGGAACAGCATGCGCAAAGTATACATTCATAATATCCGTCAAGTTTTGCCCTATCTTCTTGAGATTGTTTAATTTCTGCTGGGGTTTTTTCTCCAGCTTTAGTTTTTAACCATGGTTCAACAGACTCATATTGTTTATAAAGTGTAGTCAAATCACCAACTAAATCTTTTATAACCTTCAAATGTGGTAATGGATAAATGTTCAGTTCTCCTTTTATATCTGAGTGTGATTTTATGCATGATAATGTATTTATTCCATCAACATTCATGGCGCATGAACCACAAACACCATGGGCGCAAGATCTTCTAAAAGTTAATGTAGGATCAATCTCATTTTTTATTTTAAAAAGTATATCTAAAACTTTTGGTCCACAATCGTTTAAGTCTACTTCGAATGTATCAATTCTTGGATTTTCATTGCTTGAAGGGCTCCACCTGTAAACGTTTACTTTCTTTAAATTATTTGAACCAGTTTTATCTTTGTAAAATTTGCCTTTTAAAATTTTTGAGTTTTGTGGAAGGCTAAATTGAACCATTAATATACCCTTTCCCTAGGTGGAAAATATTGTACATCATTTGTCAATGTTCTAGTATGAACTGGTCTATAAGCTACTTTAACTTCTTTTCCTTTATGCCAAGCTAAGGTGTGTGTCATAAATTTTTTATCATCTCTATCTTTAAAATCCTCTCTAGCATGAGCTCCTCTACTTTCTTTTCTATGATATGCAGAGTCAATTGTTGTCATTGCTTGTCTTATTAGATTATCAAACTCTAAAGTTTCGACAAGATCTGTATTGAACAATAACGACTTGTCAGATACTGAAATATCCTCAATTCCTTCAAAGGGTTTTCTAATTTGATCCATGCCCTCTTTTAAGGTTTTTTCTGTTCTAAAAACTGCACATTTAGATTGCATAGTTCTTTGCATTGATAATCTTAGTTCAGAAGTTTTCGTAGAACCAGACGCATTACGGAGCTTATCAAATCTAGATAAGCACTTTTCGGTTTGGCTTTGTGATATCTCCTCATGTGGAGTTCCAGGCTTAATAAGTTCAGCTGCTCTGTTCGCTGCTGACTTTCCAAACACTACTAGATCAATAAGAGAATTTGATCCCAATCTGTTAGCTCCATGAACAGAAACGCATGCAGCCTCACCTATTGCCATTAATCCAGGTACTGTAGACTCTTTTCCATTCAACGTTAGAACTTCAGCTTTATAGTTTGTTGGTATACCTCCCATATTATAGTGAACAGTAGGAACTACTGGTATTGGATCTTTTCTTACATCAACTTCACAAAATGTTTTTGCCGATTCTGCTATACCAGGTAATCGTTCTTCTATAACTTTTGAATCGAGATGATCTAGGTGCAGGTTTACGTAATCTTTATTTTTTCCAACTCCTCTACCTTCATTTATTTCAACTGCTATAGACCTACTGACAACGTCTCGCGATGCCAAATCTTTAGCTTTTGGAGCGTATCTCTCCATAAACCTTTCCCCTTTTGAGTTTAAAAGGTAACCGCCTTCTCCTCTAACACCCTCAGATATTAAAGTTCCTACACCATATATTCCAGTTGGGTGAAACTGAACAAATTCCATGTCTTGGAGTGGCAATCCTGCTCGTAATGCCATTGCGTTTCCATCTCCTGTGCATGTATGAGCAGACGTTGCTGTATAGTAAACTTTTCCATATCCACCTGTTGCAATAATAGTTATGTGCGATCTGAATCTATGAATTGTTCCATCATTTAAATTCCATGCTATAAGGCCTTTGCACTCTCCATTTTTCATTAAAAGATCTAGCGCAAAATATTCTATGAAAAACTCTGTATTATGTTTTAGTGCTTGACCGTATAATGTGTGTAATATTGCGTGACCAGTTCTGTCGGCTGCTGCACAGGTTCTTTGAACTGATTCATTACCATAATTTTTTGTCATTCCACCGAATGCTCTTTGATAAATTTTTCCCTCTTTTGTTCTACTGAATGGAACTCCATACTTTTCTAATTCTATTACTGCTTTCGGTGCCTCTTTACATAAATGCTCTATTGCATCTTGGTCCCCTAACCAATCAGATCCTTTAACTGTATCGTACATGTGCCATCTCCAGTCATCTTCTCCCATATTTCCAAGTGCAGCTGATATGCCTCCTTGTGCAGCAGATGTATGACTTCTAGTTGGAAAAACTTTTGATATACAAGCAGTTTTAAGACCTGCCTCTGATAGTCCCACGGCTGCTCTCAGACCGGAGCCTCCAGCACCTAGAACTACTACGTCGTATTCATGATCTATAATTTCGTATTGTTTCATAGTTTAGATTTTTATTAAAAAAATTATTAACATTAATGTGATTATTATACTAAATAAAACAAGTAATCTATTTGCGGCATTTTTGATTTTAAAACTGCTTATATAGTCCTCAAAAACCTCACTAATTGTTAGAGTATAAAAAATGGATGCAATTATTAAGAATAAACTAAAAATTATTTTGTTAATTTTTATCTCAAAAAAAGATATTAATTGAGAATTATTAGCATCTAATAATGATACAAAATTAATTATAAACCAAATCAGGAATGGAATTAATATTCCTGATGAAATTTTTATAGTTAACCATTTTTTTGTTGCTTTAATCATTTAAAGTAGGTTCTTCCCGATTAAATAAAAAAGAATTGTAAAAACAAAAGACCCGATAATGGTTAGTATTCCAGTTATTCTAGATACCTTTAAATCAAAACCATATCCCATATCCCATGCTAAGTGTCTTATTTCATTCAAAATTTGAAAACTAAATGACCAACAGAAGTATATAGTCAAAAATTTACCAAATAATGATTGCAAAAGAATTTGAATAATTTTTATTTCTACACCTAAAAAAATTAAAATTGATGAAATAAAAATAATAAAAAGAAAATTAATCACTCCAGTTATTCTATGTGTGATTGATAATAATGATGATATATGCCACCTGTACACTTGTAAGTGAGGTGACAACGGGTTGTTTTTATTATTAAACATATTTTTTTATTAATTGTTCTGCTATTTGTACAGTATTCAAGGCTGCACCTTTAAGTAAATTATCAGAAACGACCCACATATTTATTGCTTTATTGTTTGAACTGTCTTTACGTATTCTAGATATAAAAGTTAAATAGCTATTTTCTGCTTCAATCGGAGTAATATAACCACCATCTTTTCTTTCATCAATAACTTTACACCCACTAGATTTATTTAAAATCTCTTTAATACTTTTAATATCAAATGATTTTTCAAATTCTATATTTATCGATTCTGAATGCGAAATCATTACAGGGACTCTAACGCATGTAGCAGATATTTCGATTTTTGGATCAAGAATTTTTTTTGTTTCGTTAATCATTTTCCATTCTTCTTTCGTATAGCCCTCCTCAACAAACTCATCAATATGAGGTATCAAATTAAATGCAATTTGTTTTGTGAAGTTTTTTGAGGAAATTTTTTTTCCGTTTAAATAATCTTTTGATTGACTTATTAACTCATCCATTGGTGCTTTACCTGCGCCAGATACTGATTGATAAGTTGATACCAATACTCTTTTAATTCTATAATGGTCATGCAAAGGTTTAAGAGCAACAACCATTTGTATAGTTGAACAATTGGCATTAGCAATGATATTTTTTTTTTTATAATTTTTTAATTGTTCTAAATTCACCTCTGGTACTATTAGCGGAACGTTTTTATCCATTCTAAAAAATTTGGAATTGTCTATTACAATAGTATTTTTGCTAGCTTTTAAAGCCCATTGCTCTGCTATCTTGCTTCCAGCCGCAAAAAAAGTTATTTTTGCGTTTGAAAAATCATATTTTTCAAGACTTTGAATTTCTATTTCTTTTCCTTTAAATTTAATTTTTTTTCCCTCACTTTTTTGGGATGCTACTAAATATAAATTATTTATTTTAATTTTAGATTTTTCTAAAATTTCAATAGTCTTTCTTCCAACGTTGCCGGTGGCACCAATTATAGCTAAGTTCATTTAAAGGTATTTTAATTTAAATTTGATATAATTGCATCACCCATATCTGAGGTAGATACCTTTTTCTTACCTTTTGACATTATATCTGGGGTTCTTAAACCTTCCTCTAGGGTTTTTTCAACAGCCTTATCTAACATTGCAGACTCTTTGAGTAAGCCTAAGGAATATTTTAATGCCATTGAAAAACTTAATATTGTTGCAATTGGATTAGATATATTTTTGCCAGCAATATCAGGAGCTGAACCATGCACTGGTTCGTACAAAGATCTGGTTCTTCCGTTTTTATCTTTATCACCTAATGATGCAGATGGTAACAAACCTAGAGACCCTGTGAGCATTGCGGCTTCATCAGATAACATGTCTCCAAATAAATTATCTGCCAAAATAACATCAAATTGTTTTGGATTTCTTAGTAATTGCATTGCACAATTATCAGCTAACATATGGTTTAGTTCTATTTTTTTGTACTCTTTATCTTTGAGCGATTGAACCTCTTCTCGCCATAAAACTCCTGCCTCCATAACATTAGATTTTTCACAAGATGTAACTTTGTTATTTCTTTTGGCGGCTAATTCAAAAGCTACTTTGGCAATTCTTTTTATTTCCTTTGTTGTATAGACATGGGTATTTACTCCTCTTCGCTCACCATTTTCTATTGGTTTTACTCCCCTTGGCTCACCAAAATAAATACCACCCGTTAACTCTCTTACAATTAGAATATCAAGACCTGAAACTATTTCAGGTTTCAAGGTTGATGAGTCTACAAGTTGTTTAAAGCAAATAGCTGGTCTCAAATTAGCAAATAATTTCAATTCTTTTCTTAATTTTAAAAGAGCTCTCTCAGGTTTTTTTGAGAACTCCAATTTATCGTACTGAGGTCCGCCACATGCTCCTACAATTACCGCATCACTTTCTAAAGCCTTGTAAAATACCTCATCAGTTATTGGTGTTCCATGTTTATCAATCGCAGCACCGCCTATAAGGTCTTGGTCTATTTTGAAATCCAAAGATTTTTTTTTATTAAACCATTCAATTACTTTTTTTGTTTCTCTAACAACTTCTGGGCCTATACCATCGCCTGGTAAAAGTAATATTTTTTTTTGATTTTCCGCCATTTTATAACCAGGGTTTATTTTGAGCGATCTTTTTTTCAAAATTTTCAATATCTTTTGCTTTTTTAAGAGATAAAGCTATATCGTCTAATCCTTCTAGTAAACATTTCTTTTTGAAAGAATCCAATTCAAATTTGAATGTTTTATTTCCATAGAGAATTTCTTGTTCTTCCAGCTTAACTTCAATTTTTTCTTTCCTGGAAGAGTAGTCCTTAAGTTCATTGATAATCTCCTCTTTTACAACGATTGGTAATATTCCGTTTTTAAAACAATTATTATAGAAAATATCAGCAAAACTCTCACTTATTATAACTTTTATTCCAAAATCAAGTAAGGCCCATGGTGCATGTTCTCTGGAAGAACCACATCCAAAATTTTTTCCCGTTATCAATATCTTAGAGTTTTTGTATGTTTCTTGGTCTAAAATGAAACCAGGAATTGGATTGCCTCTTTCATCAAAACGTAATTCATAAAATAAACTTTTTCCTAAACCTGATCTTTTTATTGTTTTTAAAAATTGTTTAGGAATAATTTTATCTGTATCTATATTCATTAATGAAATATATGCAGGTATACTTTTTATTGTTGAAAATTTTTCCATACTAACTATTGAACTTTCTCACATCTGATAGATGTCCTTCAATTGCAGCTACGGCTGCCATAGCTGGACTAACTAAATGTGTTCTACCCCCACGTCCTTGTCTACCTTCAAAATTTCTATTTGAAGTTGATGCACATCTCTCTTTTGGTTTTAACTGATCCTCATTCATGCCTAAACACATCGAGCAACCTGGTTCTCTCCATTCAAAACCTGAGTCTTTAAATACCTTGTCTAAACCTTCTTGTTCTGCTTGAATTTTTACAAGTCCTGAACCAGGAACTACCATAGCATTTACATGTTTGGCTATTTTTTTATCTTTTAAAAGTTTTGCCGCCTCTCTTAAGTCTTGTATTCTTCCATTCGTGCAGCTTCCAATAAAAACTTTATCAATTTTAATATCTGTCATTTTGGTGTTTGGTTTTAAACCCATATAATCGAGTGATCTTTCCATAGCTGTACGTCTATCACTATTTTTTTCTTTTTTTGGATCAGGAACAAATCCATTAACAGGAACAACATCTTGTGGAGATGTTCCCCAAGTTACTTGAGGAACTACATCATTGCCATTTAAAACAATTTCTTTATCAAAAGTACAATCATCATCGGACTTTAAGTTACTCCAATAATCTAAAGCTTTTTTCCAATTGTCTTTTTTTGGAGACAGCGGTCTATTTTCAAGATATTTAAATGTCTTTTCATCTGGTTGTATCAAGCCTGCTCTGGCTCCTCCTTCAATAGTCATATTACAAATAGTCATTCTTTGCTCCATACTTAAGTTTTTGACTACATCGCCAGAATACTCAATTACAAATCCATTTCCTCCTGCAGTTCCTATAGTACCAATAATTTTTAAAATAACATCTTTTGCAGTCACGCCTACAGGTATCTTTCCGTCTACTTTAAGTAAAAAATTTTTAGATTTTTTTTGTATAAGAGTTTGGGTAGCTAAAACATGTTCCACCTCTGAAGTACCTATTCCAAAAGCAAGTGCACCGAATGCACCGTGCGTAGCTGTATGACTGTCTCCGCAAACAATGATTGTTCCTGGTTGAGTAAATCCTTGCTCTGGTCCAATAATGTGAACTATACCTTGTCTTTTATCGCTCATATCAAATAACTGAACACCAAACTCTTTACAGTTTTTTCTAAGTGTATCCACTTGTATTTTTGACTGTTTATCATTTATACCTTTTGAACGATCAGTTGTAGGAACATTATGGTCTGCCACGGCAAGTGTAAAACTTGGTTTCCTAACTTTTCTTTTATTTAATCTCAATCCTTCAAATGCTTGAGGACTTGTAACTTCGTGTACTAGATGTCTATCTACATATAACAAAGATGTACCATCGCTTTGTTGATGTACAAGATGTTCGTCCCAAATTTTATCGTATAAAGTTTTTGGCATTGAAAAATTACTTTAGGTTATCAGATTTTTTTACTTCTTCTTTTTTCGTAATTTTTTTTTCTTCTTGTTTAATTAGATCTTTTTTTGCTCCTTCTTCTTTTTCTTTAATATTATCTTCTGTTATCTCAGCAGTCGGAGTTTTGACTTCAACGTCTATTCCAATATTTTTTTTAATTTTTTCAGCTATTCTTGCAGATTTACCTCTCCTATCTCTTAAGTAATATAATTTCGCTCTTTTTACTTTTCCTGATCGAATAATTTTAATAGAGCCAACTACAGGACTATAAAGTGCAAATGTTCTTTCGACACCTTCTCCAAAAGATATCTTTCTAACTGTGAAAGAAGAGTTAATATCCCGATTTTTTTTAGCAATACAAACCCCTTCGAAGTTTTGAATCCTTGCTCTTTTTCCCTCAACAATTTTTACTCCTACTCTAATTGTATCTCCAGGAAAGAATTCTGGAATTTTTCTCTTTGAAGAAATTTTTTTAACACTTTCTCTATTTATATCTTCTATATTTTTCATTTTTTTTCTTTTTTCAAATGTTCATTCCACAAATCAGGTCTTCGGCGTCGTGTTATATCCTTTGATTGGGATAAACGCCAGTCCTTAATTTTAGCATGATCTCCCGATAATAAGACTTCTGGAACACTTTTTTTTTCCCAAATTTGTGGTTTTGTGTACTGCGGATACTCTAACAATCCGTTTTCGAAGCTCTCATCATTTTTTGATATTTCATTTCCAATAACATTGGGTAATAACCTTAGGATTGAATCAATTAATACTATAGAAGCAGTCTCACCTCCTGATAAAATATAATCCCCGATACTTATTTCCTCAATATTTCTAGTCTCTAAAATTCTCTCATCCACACCCTCAAAATGTCCGCATATTAAATTAATAGTTTTTTCTTTAGAAAGTTCTTTTGCTAATTTTTGATCAAATTTTTTTCCTCTTGGAGAAAGATAAAAAATTTTTTCTCCTTTTTTTATATTGCTGTCGATGGACTTCCCTAAAATATCTGGTTTTAAAAGCATGCCGCTACCCCCTCCAAAAGGAGTATCATCTACTGTTTTGTGCTTATCTTCAGCAGAGTCTCTTATATTTACAACTTCTAAGTTCCATGTTTTTTTACCTAATGCTCTCCCGTATAAGCCTTTGTTTAAAGGTCCAGGAAATATTTCTGGATACAGTGTAAAAACTCTAGCAGTCCACATTATTTTATTTCTTCGTTCCTTCTTTCTTCACTTCTTGTTTAGGAGCTTCTTTTTTTGGTTCTTCTTTCTTCACTTCTTGTTTAGGAGCTTCTTTTTTTGGTTCTTCTTTCTTCACTTCTTGTTTAGGAGCTTCTTTTTTTGGTTCTTCTTTCTTCACTTCTTGTTTAGGAGCTTCTTTTTCTTTACCTTCTTTTTTTCTTTCTTTTTTTGGGACTGCTTTTTTAGGATTATTTCCAGGCTTAGGCATGGGCATGATATTCATCTCACCGAAAATTCTTAACACTCTCATGGTAGGTCTTGCTCCTTTGCTCAGCCAATACTTCACTCTTTCGGATTCTAATTTAATTCTCTCTTTTTTTTCTTTTGGTAAAAGAGGATTAAAAGATCCAACTTTTTCTATAAATCTTCCATCTCTTGGAAATCTGCTATCAGCAACTACGATCTTATATATCGGTCTCTTTTTAGCACCACCCATCGATAATCTTATTTTTAACATTTTTATCCTTTCATTTTATATTGTTTATTAACTCATCAGGTAATTGTCCCTTGGGAACTTTACCTTTTGACATTTTTTTCATCATTTTAGACATGATTTTAAACTGTTTGAGCAAACGATTTATGGATTGCACATCGGTTCCAGATCCTAATGATATTCTTTTTCTTCTTGATCCACTTATAATCTCTGGATTCTCTCTCTCCTTTTTAGTCATTGATAAAATTATTGCTTCGTTTTCTGATAAAAGTTTTTCATCAACATTTGCATTTTTCATTTGCTCTTTGGCTTTTCCTACCCCGGGTAGTAGAGAAAGGACGCCTTGCATTCCCCCCATTTTTTTCATTTGTCTTAATTGCATTAAATAATCTTCAAAAGTAAATTTTCCTTTTTTTAGATTCTCTTCTGCTGATTTAATTTTTTCTTCATCAAGGTCCTGGGATGCTTTTTCTACCAGAGAAACTACATCTCCCATTCCTAGAATTCTGTTTGCCAATCTGTCGGGATGAAAAACCTCAAAGTCTTCTATTTTTTCTCCTACACCAATAAATTTTATTGGTTTACCAGTTGTCTGCTTCATACTAAGAGCTGCTCCACCTCTGCCGTCGCCATCAACTCTAGTTAATATAATGCTAGTTAAATTAACTGCTTTATCAAATTCTGATGCCAAATTAACAGCAATTTGCCCTGTTAATGAATCAGCGACTAAAATTGTTTCTACAGGTTTGGCTTCTGCCTTTATGTTTTTGACTTCAGTCATCATGTTAAGATCAATTTGAGTACGACCTGCTGTATCAAAAATTATAATATCTACGCCACTAAGTTTGGCTGCATTATTTGCTCTCTTAGCTATATCTATTGGAAGCTGATCTTTAACAATTGGAAGTACACTTAAATTATTTTTATCAGATAAAACTTTTAATTGTTCTTGTGCTGCAGGCCTATAAATGTCTAAACTCACTAGTAATATTTTTTTATTAAAATTTTTTTCTAAATTTTTTGCTAACTTAACAGCTGTTGTGGTTTTTCCAGATCCTTGGAGACCCACCAATAATATTGATGCTGGTGGAACGGCCTTTAAGTTTATTTCTTGGCTTTTACTGCCCAATAATTCAACTAATTTGTCATAAACAATTTTTACCAACATTTGTCCTGGTGAAGTAGATCGAATAATTTCTTGGCCTATAGCCTTAGGTTTAATATCCTCTATAAATTTCTTAACTACTGGTAACGCTACATCGGCAGATAGTAGTGCTTGTCTAATTTCTTTTAGACCCTCTTCTACTTGAACCTCGTTTAGCGAAGGTGCTCTTTTAAGTTTATTAAATATACCTTCTAATTTATTTGTTAAGTTTTCAAACATTTTTAATTTATTCAACACCGATCGCACTAGTGGGCGAACCCTCGCTGACTAGTGTCGATCCCTTTATTTCTAAAGGCACCGCAAAATCTAATATTTGCGGAAGTGAAGAGAAGCTACAATTAAGGGTTTTAAAAGTCAATGAATAAAGATACTAATCAAAATATGGCACTTATAAACGCATACAAAATGGATGGCCTAGGAAATAATTTTATAATTATAGACAGAAGGAAAAATAAAATAGAATTAAGTAAAGACAAAATATTGAGTATTACAAAAAGAAAAATAACACCTTTTGATCAATTAATTACATTAGAAAAAGAGATAAAAAATAATTACCCTATAAAAATTTTTAACTCAGATGGAGTAGAGGTATCTGCATGTGGAAACGGCGCTAGATGTATTGCATATTTAATTTTTAATGAAAACAAACAAAAAAGTATATCAATAAAAACAAAAGAAAGAATTTTGAGCGCAGAAATAGTTGGAAAACAAAAAGTTAAAATGAATATGGGTAAACCAAAATTTGAATGGGATGAGGTACCATTAAGTGAAAGTATGAATACTCAAGAAATTAGTATTGATTTTTTAGATAAAAACTATGGATACGGATTTTGTCTTAATGTTGGAAATCCTCATATCATTTTTTTTGTTAAGGATTCATCAAAAGTTGACATTAAAAAAATTGGACCAAAAATTGAAAATTACAGGTACTTTCCGCAAAAAATTAATACAACTTTTGCTGAAGTTCTAGATAAAAAAAATATAAAAGTAAATGTTTGGGAGAGAGGAGCGGGTAAAACAAAAGCGTGTGGAACTGCTGCTTGTGCTGCTAGTGTTGTTGCCTCAATGAAAGGATTAACAGATAAGAATTTACAGGTTCATTTTGAGAAAGGAAGTCTTCAAATAAACTATAAAGAAGATATATATATGACCGGACCTGTTTCTGAAGTTGAAAGAATTGATATAGATATCTGATGAAATTATTTGGTAATTTTAATTTAAGTAATTTATTTAGTAAAAAAAAAATAGATAAAGACTTACTGAATAAATTTGAAGAACTTCTAATAGAATCTGACGTTGGTACAGAAATGGCCTCAGATCTAAAAGAGAAGCTTAAAAATGAAAAAATAGGAAAAGAAATAAAAGATAAAAAAGAAATATTTGATTTCCTTGGACATCAAATATCTAAGTTACTTCTTCCCTATGAAAAAAAACTTACTGAACTAAATAAGAGTTCTCCATCTATCGTGGTTGTAGCTGGTGTGAATGGTGTAGGAAAAACTACAACTATAGGAAAATTAGGAAAATTATTTAAAGACGATGGAAAAAAAATAGTCTTTGGTGCGGCAGATACATTTAGAGCAGCTGCAATTGAACAACTAGAACTTTGGTCTAAAAAAATTAATGCTGACTTTGTAAAATCAGATCTAGGAACTGATCCAGCATCTGTAGGATACAAAACTGTAAAAGTTGCTGAAGAAAAAAAATTAGATCTAGCTTTTATTGATACCGCTGGCAGACTACAGAATAAGAAAAATCTAATGGAAGAATATAAAAAAATATTTACAGTTCTAAAAAAAATAAATCCAGAATATCCTCACGAAACTATTTTAGTTTTAGATGCTACGACAGGCCAAAATGCATTGAATCAAGTTGAAGAATTTCAGAAAATTTCTAATATTACAGGTTTGATCATTACTAAATTAGATACTTCTGCAAAAGGAGGAATATTATTGGCTATATGTAAAAAATATTCTTTACCCATAATTGCAGTTGGTATGGGAGAAAAGGAAAGTGATCTACACCCTTTCAGTTCAAAAGAATTTGCAAAAATGCTTATTAAAAATTAAAAATGAAATTACCAAAAAATTTAGAACCAATTATTTCTGGTCTCTCTGCGGCAATAGTTATAAGTGTTCTTGCTTTTTTGACTTTAAGAACGTCCACAGGCATATGGCTAATGTTTTCTTTTGGTGCAACAGTTTTTATAGTTTTTGTACTTTATAATCTTGAAACAGCTCAGCCGAAAAATATCTTTTTTGGACATTTGGTTTCTTTAATAGTTGGAATAATTTTTAATGAAACTATTGGATTTTCTTTTTACTCACTCGGTTTTTCTGTTGGGGTAGCTGTTACCTTAATGGTATACTTAAAAATAATGCACCCGCCAGCAGCTTCCAACCCTCTAGTAGTTTTGTTTACAGATGTATCTTTTGAATACATATTATTCCCTGTTGTTCTCGGTACAATAATGATAATTATAATATCCATTTTTATAAATAAAATTATTCTTAAAAGAGATTATCCGACTAAATGGTTTTGACTATATAAACTGAAAAAAGTCATTGAGTGCTTTTAAAAGATTTTCATTATATTCCATCATGTGATCATCTTCTTCTGGAAAATAATAAAATTTAGGTTGATTAGCTGTTTCAAAAACTTTTTGACCCATATGGAATGGTACTATTTTATCTTTTTTACCATGCATAACTAAAATAGGAATTTTAATATTTTTCAATTTTTTGATAGTCTCGTATCTATCTTTTAATAGAAGAGAAACTGGCAAATAGAAATAGTAGAACTTTCCAGCATCTACCATAGATGTAAATGGCGACTCTAAAATAATACCTGCAAATTTTTTATTTTGAGCAACCTCAACTGTAACTCCTGTGCCTAAAGATTCTCCATAAACTATTATTTTGTCTTCTTTGACTTTCTGCTTTGCCAACCAATCTAATGTGCTTCTAGCATCTTCGTAAAGACCTTTTTCTGTAGGTTTTCCCTTGTTGCCGCTAAAACCTCTATATGCAATAATTAGAAAATTAATATCGAAGTCTTTTATTAAATTAAGTTTATAAATTCTATTCCTTAAATCACCTGCATTTCCATGGAAAAAAACCATAGTTTTTTTTTTGTTTAGATCTTTTTTGTGAAACCAACCTTTTAAGCTATTTCCGTTTGGTGTTGGAATAAAAACTTCTTCATAAGAAAAATTTGCTTCGTCTTTGCTGTAATTATTTTCAAACGGGTGATAAAGAAGATTTCGTTGATTTAAAAATACATAAGCTACTACAAACAAGTAGCACAAAATGATTATTGCTGTAACGGTATACATATATTTAATTTTTTTTTGCAAGATAAATACCTATAAAAACAAAAAAAGCTCCGAGTAAATGATAATACTCTAAAGTTTCACCAAAAAATATTAAGCCATAAAAAGCGCCGTAAACTGTAAATAAATATAACGTAAATCCAGTTATTGATGCGCCTAAATATTTTTGAACTTTGGCATAAAGGGTAAAAGCTATTATTGCTGGAGAGATTGCAGCAAACATTACCCAAAAAATAAAATTAAAGTCAAAACTCGTACTCTGTCTTTGAAATTCCTCCAATAAATAAAAAGGAAATAACGATATCGATCCAAACATAGCGATTAAGACAAATCTAGTTAACAAATCAAATTTCGATTTCCAATTTAATAAATAAACAGAATAGAGAGCCCAGCTAATTGCTGCGCCTAACATCCAAATATCTCCAACGGTAAATTCTAGACTTGATAAAATTGAAATATCTCCTTTAAAAATAATTGAAAAAACTCCGATCAAGCAAAGTATTAATCCCAGAATCTGAATAGAATTTATTTTTTCCTTATAAATTAAACTTGATAATAAAATAATAAATATTGGAGAGGATGTATAAATTACAGCCATGTTAACAACTGTGGTTGTTTGACCGGCTATGAATGGAAATGCTCCGCATATTCCACAACCTGTAAACCCAAGAAAAAAAAGTTTTGACAATTCATCTTTTAAACAATTAATTTTTTTTAATATTGGTTTGTAAAAAAAAGGAATTAACAAAAGAAAAACTGTGGTCCACCTCCAAAAGGCTAAAGAAATTGGAGGAACAAACTCTACACCGCCCCTAGCTACAATCAAGTTACTTGCCATAAATACTGGCTGTAAAAATAATAAAAAATAAGGAAAATAAAGATTTTTACTTTTTTTGGATGAAGGCTTCATAAATCATCATACAAATTACTAAGCCCATAAGAATATAAACAGGCAGAACATCTTTAAAACCAATCATCATTGATCTGGTTAGAGTAGTAGCCAATCCAACTAAAAAAGCTATGGTTAAAGCGCACCCAATTATACTTGTTAATTTACTCATCATCTTTGCATTTTTTTTCTAACCAATTTGCAACACCCAAAAATCTTAGATCATCAAGTTTATTGCCTATTAATTGAACTCCTAATGGTAAATTATTTCCTCCGGTAAGTAAAGGTAATGAAATAGATGGCAAACCCATGTAGGTCCAGACTGTGCAAAATTCTGGGCTACCAGTAAATTTTAATCCTTTGTCAGCTATTCCTGTAGATGAAGGTGTAATTACTCCGTGGTAATCCTCGAATACTTCGCTATAAGATCTATAGCTTTGTTCCATAAAATCTTTTGCCTCGGTATATTGGTTTGCAGAATATTTGTTACCACGCTCGATCGCCTCTACGAGTTTTTTCCCTAATTTATTTTTAGAATTTTTATAGTATTTTTGAAAACTATTTGCCATATCTGTTTCATGGATTACTTGCTGAAATTTATGTATATCTTTAAAATATGATGGTTCGTCAAATACCTCGATGTATTTTTTGAGTTTTTTCTTCAAAAATTCAAATGCTTTTTGGGACTCTTTATCTATATTTTTCCAATTTGATGTTTTATAAAATATAAACTTAGGGTCAAAATGGGGGCCTTTTTTACACTCTTCAAGCATTTTATCCGCTGAATAATGTACGGTATCCTTGTCATATAAATCTTTTTTAATAAGACATTTTGCTAGCAGAGCGACATCCTCGACATTTTTTCCAAATACACCTACGTGATCAAGCTTAGAGGATTGTTTTAAAATTCCATTTCTAGATATTAATCCAAAAGAGGGTTTATAACCTACAACTCCACAATAGGAAGCAGGTCTTATAACCGAACCTTTTGTTTGGGTGCCAATCGACAGAGGTGCCATGTGTGAAGCAACTGCAGCTGCTGAACCACTTGAAGACCCTCCAGGGGTTCTTGTTTTATCGTGAGGATTTGTAGTTTTTCCTGGATCAAAATAGGCAAGCTCTGTTGTAACTGTCTTCCCCATAATTATTGCACCTGAAATTTTTAATAGGTTGACTACTTCAGCGTCTGCACTCTCGGACATACCTTTTCTTAATACTGTACCACACTCGGTTGGCATGTCTTGAGTTCCAATAATATCTTTTACTCCAATAGGTAGTCCATGAAGTGGTCCTAGAGGTTTGCCTGATTTTCTATAATCGTCTTTTTCCTGAGCTTTTTCTAATAAAAGCTTTTTATCAAAAAATGCCCAAGCTTGAACATCTTTTTCAAACTTATCAATTCTTTTAATATATTCTTTGCATGCATCAACGCATGAAATCTCACCGCTTTTTAATTTTTCAACTAATTCAATAGCTGAGATTGAGAGTATATTGCTCATAATTTATTTTTTTAATCAGCAAAAAGTAGATCGGGTAACCAAAGAGCTATTCCAGGAAACATATACATTAAAAACATTGCAAAAATCACAATTAACAAAAAAGGCATAATCCCGCTAAAAATTTGAAGTAATTCTACATTTTTAGTTTGTACCCCTTTTAAATAGTATGCTGACATGGCCATTGGCGGTGTTAGAAAAGATGTTTGTAAATTTAATGCTATTAACATAGCAAAAAAATAAGGATTTACTCCAAAGAACTCCACAAGGGGTAAAAATATTGGTACAAATATTATTAATATCTCTGTCCATTCTAAAGGCCAACCAAGAAGAAATATAATTATCTGGGTAATAACTAAAAATTGCCAAGGCTGTAAATTCATTGATTTGAAAAAATGTTCAAATACTTCATGTCCACCTAAATAAGAGAATACAGATGCAAAAGTCCATGACCCTATAAATAACCACATGATCATTGCAGTTGTTTTTGCTGTAAGAAATACAGACTCTTTAAAATTTTTCCATTTAAGAGTTTTATAAAAATAAGATAAAACTAAAGCACCGAACGCACCTACTGCTGCTGCTTCGGCTGGTGTCGCTAATCCTCCTAGAATAGTTCCTAATACTAAAATTATTAATGAGAATAATGGTAAAAATGAAACCAGAACTTCTTTAAGTATCACTGATCGAGGTGGAATTTCTTCAGCTGGTGGTTTTGGTGCAATTGAAGGATTTAAATAAGCCCTTGTAACTGCATAAAGAATATATAATCCAGCCAACATAATTCCTGGCAAAATAGCTGCTGCAAATAATCTTAGAGGTGATAGCTGTGCTATTACGGAATATACTATGAGCATGATGCTAGGTGGGATTAATATTCCAAGACACCCGCCTGAACAAATCACTCCGGATGCAAATTTTTTATCATAACCTGCTTTAATCATCGCCGGCCAAGCTAATAATCCCATTAAGGTTACTACAGCGCCAATGATTCCTGTAGCTGTTGAAAACAAAGCGCAAGTAATTAAAGCCGCGACTGCCATCGATGCAGGAAGCCCATGGGAAGCTAAACGAATAGCAAAAAATAATCTTGAAACTATACCTGCTCTTTCAACTAGGTACCCCATAAATAAAAACAAAGGTACGGCAGTAAGCACAGTGTTATCCATAACTGTATAAGTATTTTGAACAAATAATTGAAAAATCCTATTATCTAGAAGGTGTTCCATTCTTGTAGGATCATAATAAGCATAATAACCGAACCCAACTCCCATAGCCATTAAGGTAAATGCAATTGGAAATCCAAGAAGCACAGCAAAAAGAAATATTGCCATCATAAGTATTGCAATTTCAGGATTGGTTAAACTAAATAACATCTTTTTGATCCTCGTCTTGAGAAGTTCTCATTAATATTTTTTCTGTCTCTTCAGCAACAACCATTCTTGCAGGCCAGTGTCCAGTTTGTATACAAATAATTGATCTAAAAACTTCACTGATGCCTTGAATAATTAATAAAATGCCCGCTGCAGGAATTAAAGATTTCGCCATATAAATTTGTATTTGTGCTGGGCTATTCCAACTAGTTTCTTTAATTTTCCATGCCATGGCAGCATAATCATAACCATAAAAGGCTAAAGCAAATACACCTGGAAAGAAAAAAATAAAATATAAAACTAGATCAATATAACCTTGTGTTTTAGGTTTAAATAATCTGTAAATAACATCTCCCCTTACATGAGCTTCGGTTGAGAGAGTATAAGCGCCTGCCATCATAAATATTGCGCCGTACATTTGTAAACTAAAATCAAAATTCCACAAAGTTGGGGCATTAAAAGCATATGCCATAACTACTTCGTAGCAAGTCCCACCCATGAGAATAACAATGCACCAAGAAAAAGCTTTTCCAATTGATGTGCTTAGATGATCTGCAAATTGAATAAATCCCCTCATATGAATAAACTATTCTAATTTTTTTAAGATTTCCATAAAAAAAGGGGGCTGCATATGAGCCCCCTTTTAATTTTTAAAAAGCTATTAAATTTTTACTTTAGCAATACTGCCAAACTCATTTTCATAAGCTAATTTGTAATTAGGCTGATTCATGAGTAAGTATTTCATAACTCTTTTAGCATATGCTTTCTGTGAGTCTATGATCTTTTTAAAGAATGGGTCTTTCTTATTGAAGTCCCCGATTACTTTGTCCCAACCTTTTAATTGTTGAGCTAAGATCGCGTCAGAAGTTTGATAAACATTTACTTTATGTTGGTTCATCAACTTTGATAGATCGGCAGAGTATCTTACTAATGCTTTAAAGTAGTTATCCGTGTTCGCAGCATAAGCAGCGTTTTTAAGGATAGCCTGATGTTGTGGGCTTAATCCATTAAAGGTCTTCTTATTAACTGGAATTTCAAACATCTCCTGTGATTGGTGGAAGCTACCTAAGTGATAATGCTTAGATACGTCTTGCATACCAAACTGTGAGTCTGAAGTTGGGTTGTTAAATTCCGCAGCTTCAATCAAGCCTGTTTTCATAGCAGGTTGAATTTCTCCGCCTGGAAGTTGTCTTACAACCATTCCCATCGCTGTTAAAACGTTTGTAGCAAGACCAACTGTTCTGTACTTCATACCTTTAACATCAGACACTTTAGTTACGTTCTTTTTGAACCAACCAAATGGCTGAGCAGGCATTGGCATATGGAAGAAACCTACATAATCAAAACCAACTTTAGATAAGGTTTCGTTATAAAGCTTTCTACCTCCACCGTACTCCATCCATCCCATAACTTCTTGTGATGACATTCCGTACGAAGGACCAGTACCAAACAATGATGCTGCTGGATTTTTTCCGTACCAGTATGCAGTTACCCAGTGTCCCATATCTAGAACTCCAGAGCTTACTGCTTGACCGATTTCAGATGTTTTTACAACTGCGCCAACTGGTTGAAGATCAATCTTCAATTCTCCACCTGACATGTCGCTAACCATTTTTGCATAGTCGCCAGCCATTTCGAAGAATATATTAGCTCCAGAAGGCCAAGCTGCTTGCATCTTTAAAGTTTTAGGAGCACCAAATGCTACATTCGGCATTGCAATAGTTGCTGCCGCTGCTGCACCAGTTGCTGCTGCTGCTTTAAAGAACTTACGTCTTGAAGGAGTTTTTACTCTCTTCAACGTTTTTTCTTTTTTAGACATATTTGTCTCCCTTTAGTTAATTAACTAGTAAATAATTTAAGCATAAATGGCATGGAGAGTCTCCATTAGAATCAATTAAATTTAAATAGATTCAATTTCAGATTGTATTAATTTACTCTATTGGTGCACTTTCCTGTATTTAGCACTTCGTTTAAATTGTTTATCGCTAAATCTGCCATATCAGTTCGTGTTTTTTTTGTCGCGCTTCCGAGATGCGGAAGTATAAAAGCATTAGGCTGATTTAAATACCCATTGTGGATTTTTGGCTCACCTTTGTAAACATCTAAACCTATTGCATATATTTTTCTATTTACTAAAGCTTGAACCAATGCATCATCATCGATCATGTCCCCTCTTGCAACATTTGTGATAATTGCGCCAGTAGGAAAATATTCTAAAGTTTCTTTATTTATAATATTTTTGGTCTCATTTGTAGCTGGACAACAAATGGCTAGAACATCTGAAACTGAAAATAAACTTTGTAAATTCTCGTGGTATTTAGCTCCCATTTCTTTTTCTTTACTAAGTTTTGATCTATTTCTGTAGTGTATCTCCATACCAAATACTTTGGCTAATTTTGCTAAAGCCTGTCCGATTCTTCCCATTCCTAAAATACCCAATCTTGATCCATTTAATTGTTTCCCTATTAGAAAATCTGCTGACCATTTCCAATTTTCTTTTTTTACATAACTGATTCCTTCTGCAGCTCTTCTACAGGCCCCAAGAATAAGTAACATGGCTATTTCTGCTGTTGCATCTGTTAAAACATCAGGAGTATTCGTTACTACGATATTTTTTTTTTTAGCTGCTTCAATGTCTATATTTCCAAAGCCTACTGCAAAATTAGAGATTACTTTTATAGTTGAAGGAAGACTTTTAATGACTTTTTCATCTATTTTTTCAGTCAACGAGCTTAAAATTCCGTCACAACCTTGACTGAGTTCAATTAATTTTTGTTGTGAATAAACTTCGTCATTTAAATTTAATTTAGCATCCCAAAGTTCGTTTGCTCTATCCTCATTTGATCTTAACAATTTTCTAGTTATTAAGACTTTTTTTTTCATTCAATTCCTAAGCTTTTTGGTTTCGGGCCGCCTGTATACCAATCGATTATCTCAACTGTGTGTAGAATAGGTATGTTAGTACCATTAGCAATTTGCATTATACATCCTACATTTCCTGTTGAAATAAAATCAGGTTTAATTTTATTAATATTTTCAACTTTTTGTTTAAGTAACCTTTGGGCTATATCAGATTGTAAAATATTATAAGTTCCTGCGGATCCACAACAAATGTGCCCATCTGGAATATTTAAAATTTTATTCCCTGTTTTTTCCAATAAATCTATTGGTTGCTTATGAACTTTTTGTCCGTGTTGCATAGAACAAGCAGAATGATAGGCAATATTATATTTCTTAGATACTTTTTCTTTCTTAAATGATAGCTTTAAATTTTGATCAAGAAATTCTGTTATATCCTTAGTGAGCTCAGATATTTTCTTAGCTTTCTTTTTAAATTCTTTGTCTTCTCTGAAAACAAAACCGTAATCTTTAAGTGTAGTTCCACAACCAGATGTATTTGATATGATGGCATCTAAACCATTTTTTAAATATTCGTCATACCAAAAATTAATATTTTTTTTAAAAGTTTCTTTAGCAAGATCTTCTTTACCTAAATGATGATTTAATGAGCCACAACACTCTACTTCCGGCATTGTTATTACCTCGACTCCATGTCTAATCAAAACTCTGATTGTGGACTCATTGATTTGTGGAGAAATTACTCTTTGTACACATCCAATCAATAGAGCAACTCTAGCTGTTGGTCTTTTTCTTTCAGCTTTATAAACTTTTTGAAATTTTAAAGTCTTTCTGTGTATTTTTTTTGGAGCAACTTCTACCATACTTTTTAATTTTTTTGGTAACAAAAATTTGAATAACTGACCTAGTTTTGCAAAAAAAATTAAATATTTAAAAATTTTAGGTTTAGGTAAAGTTTTTGAAAGTAAATCTCTAAATATTTTTTCAAAAAAAGGTCTTTTATATTTCTTTTCAACATAATTTCTTCCGTGATCAATTAGATGCATGTAATTCACACCTGATGGACATGTAGTCATACAAGAATAACAAGACAAACATTTGTCTATATGTGAAACTACTTTCTTAGTTGGAGTTTTTTTCTTCTCAATCATATCTTTGATGAGATAAATTCTCCCTCTCGGTCCATCTAGTTCATCTCCAAGAAGATTAAATGTTGGGCATGTAGCATTACACATTCCACAGTGTACACATTTTCTTATAATTTTTTCTGTTGATTTATTATCTTTATTTTTTAGTTGGTCTTCTGAAAAATTTGTCTGCATTTAAATACCTGTATACATTTTCCCTGGGTTAAAAATTCTTCTTGGGTCAAAGCTTTTTTTTATATCTTGAGAAATCTTAAATTTTATTGGATCAATAGTAAATATTTCTGATGAAGATTTTACACTTTCCTTGGATTTAATTAACGTTATATAGCCATTTGCGCTTAGGATTCTTTGTCTCAATTGATCAATTTTCTGGGTAGATAAGTAATCTAGCTCAATCCAAATCAAAGAACCGCCCCAGTCGATAAAGTAATTAGGATGAAAGGTCTTTATTCTATTTATAAGATTTAATGTTTCGGATGGAGGCACAACAGCTCTTAAAATATTGTTCTCATTGGTTGATAAAACCTTAAGAGATCTAGAGTCTTCCCAAAAAATTTCTGATTGTATTCTGTCAAGAATTGTTAATTTTTTATCTTTTAATGATAGGTCCTGTTTTAAATTCTCAATTCTTTGCTCTACAGATATCTTTGTTCCTTCAACTCTAATTGCTGTTATTGAACCTGGATGTGTAAGATCATTAAAAACAAAATTATTTCTGAAATTTCCGGGATAATGTATTGCTCCAGACGGATCATTAGAAGAAGATATGGCTGCTCCCATAATTGTCAGTCCATGTTCTAAGGGCAAACCACTTACAATTATAGTTTTTGTTTCGGGCTCGAGCGGTAATACTTTTAAAGTTATTTCGCTAAGTGCTACAAGAGTTCCAAATGATCCTGTAATTAATTTTGATAAATCATATCCGGTTACATTTTTTACAACGGTTCCTCCAGATTTAACTTTTTCACCTTTTCCATTAAATCCTTTGAAGCCTAGAATATGATCTCTTGCACTACCCACTTTAAATCTCCTTGATCCAGAAAAATTACAAGCTAAAGTTCCACCTATTGTTCCTTCATTTGACTCGGTTTTAAATATTTTAGAAAAATTTATTGGTTCAAAAGCTAAATGTTGATTATTTTTTTTTAGTTCTTCTTGAATTGTTTTAATAGGTGTTCCGGCTTTGACTGTGATGTATAACTCCTCTGGTTTATAATCAATAATTCCAGAATATTTGGACATCTTAAGTGTTTTAGCACATTGAAGTTTTTTTCCAATTCCTTGCTTTGTTTGACTACCAACTATTTCTATAGGTAAATTTTTTTTGAAACAATATTTAATTATTTGCTGAATTTCACTTTCATCTTTAGGCTCAAATTTTTCAACATTAAAATCTAGGGATGTCTGAGAATTTTGATTTGTCTCTTCCATGAATATGTAGTCTTCCTTCCTCTGCACATTTTCTTAAAATAGGATACACTTTTCCTGGATTCAAGAGAGAGCTTGGATCTAAAGAATTTTTAATACTAATTTGTTGTTGAATATCATTGTCATTAAACATTTCGCACATTAATTCTCTTTTTTCTATACCTATTCCATGTTCACCTGACAAAACACCGCCAAATTTTACGCACAATTTTAAAATGTCTTCGCCAAATTTTTCTGTTTTCTGTAAAGAGGTTTTGTCGTTTGCATCAAACATTATGATTGGATGTAAATTTCCATCCCCTGCATGAAATGCGTTGGCAACGGGTAATTTATATTTTTTAGATAATTTAGTTATTTCTCTCAATACTTTAGCTAGTTTACTTCTCGGTATTGTTCCATCTACGCAATAATAGTCTGGTGCCATTTCTCCACAAGCTGGAAATGCAGCTTTCCTTCCTGACCAAAATTTTAATCTCTCCTCGTCTGATTTACTTATTTTCACACTAGTACATTTATTTTGCTTACAGATGTCTGCAACTTTTTTAATTAGCTCCTCTACCTCAGACTTTGTTCCGTCTAATTCTGCAATTAAGATTGCTTCCGCATCCAAAGGATAACCAGCTTTTGAAAAATTATTAGTTGCTTCGAGCAAAACTTTGTCCATAATTTCCATCCCAGCAGGAATAATACCATTAGAAATAATTTTCATTACTGAGTTTCCTGCATCTTCCATAGAAGAGAAACCGATCAGAATAGCTTTAACCGTATCTGGTTTCTTTAATATTTTAACTGTAACTTCAGTTATAATGCAAAGTAAGCCTTCTGATCCCGTTATTAATCCCAAAAAATCATACCCAGGAGAGTCAAAAACTTTTCCACCAATTCTTATTACAGTACCGTCTATTAAAACAGCTTCGATACCTAAAATATTGTTAGTTGTTGTTCCATATTTGAGAGAGTGAACTCCACCTGAGTTTTCGGCAACGTTACCTCCAATTGAGCACGCCATTTGACTGGAGGGATCAGGGGCATAGTAAAAACCTTTATGTTGTACAGCATGAGTAATTGCTAAATTTGTAACACCTGGTTGAGCAACTACACATCTATTATAAAAATCAATTTCTTTAATTTTGTTAAACTTACCAAGTCCTAATAAAATACAATCAGCCAGTGGTAGAGCGCTACCAGCTAAACCTGTACCTGCACCTCTTGGAACAACTTTAATTTTATTTTTATTACAATAAGACAAAATTTTACTAACTTCTTCAGTAGTTTCAGGTAGAACAACTAGCATAGGAGTTTGTTTGTAGGCGGCTAAACCATCCGTTTCATATGGTTTAAGCTCCTCATTTTCTGATAAAATATTTTGTTTGTTCGTAAAATTAGAAATATCACTAATTATTTTATCTTTATTTTTTAATGTTTGCCTATCAACTCTTGGCATTTTAAGTGTACTCATATCTTTATTCTATAATTTTAAATTAAATTGGTCAAAAATTTTGTTGTTGAAATCTGAGTAATTCAATTCATTTTACCTAAAGAATTTTTTTAATCTTATCTAAAGCTTGGGAAATATTGTCACTAGATGCTGCAAAACTAAATCTGACGTAGTCATTTGCCGTTTTTCCAAATGCGGTACCTGGCACAATAGCCACACCTGCTTCGTGCATACATTTTTTTGCAAATTCCTTACCATCCATTCCTGTACCGATTACTTTTGGAAATGCATAAAACGCCCCACCTGGCAAACTACATTCAACACCTGGTAAACTGTTTAAACCTTCATGTATAAGTTTTCTTCTAATAGAAAATTTTCTCATCATTTCGTTTATAGAATCATCGGGTCCGTCTAAAGCTGCTATGCCTGCAAACTGAGCCGCTGCATTAACACAAGAAACGCTGTTGATTAAAAGTTTATTTACATGATCTACAAGATTTTTTGGCCAAAAACTCCAACCAAGCCTCCAGCCTGTCATTGAGTACGCTTTGCTCCAACCCTCAAGAACAATTAATCTCTCTCTTAGTTCTGGATAATTAAAAAAAGTTGGCATTTCTTTTCCGTCAAATATCTGTCTACTATAAATTTCATCACTTAAAATAGTAACATGAGGATGCTTCTTAAGGCCTTCTGCTAAGACATCGATATCTGATTTTTCAACAAAACTTCCTGTTGGGTTATTTGGATTAATTAAAACTAACAATCTTGTTTTATCTGTTATCAAAGATAATATTTTTTCTGGATTAAATTTCAAATCTTTATCTTCAGTAAGATCATAGGGAACAGATTTTGAGCCTGTATAATTAATCATAGACTCATAGATTGGGAATGCAGGTGTCGGATGAATTATTTCTACTCCTGGTTCACCAAAACACTGAATAGCATAACTCATTGTTGGTTTTCCACCTGGCATTATAATTATTCTTTCTGGATCAACATCCTGACTATAAAGTTTTTTTATTTTCCTGGTCACAGCCTGTCTACATTCAAGTATCCCATTTGATAAGACATAACCATGATGACCATCATCTAAAGCCTTCTTCGCAGCATCAACAATATGTTTTGGTGTTTTAAAATCGGGTTGTCCTAATCCTAAATGTATCATTGGCTTTCCTGCAGCTTCTAGTTTTTTTGCCTCTGCTAGAACGCTAAAAGCAGTTTCAGTTCCTAATCTATCTAAACTTTTTGCTAATTTCATTATCTATAAGCTATATTATCCTTATTTAACTCTTTTATCGACTTAGATCCAAGTAATATCATGTCTCGTCTAATTTCATCATGCATTCTTTGCAGTATAGCCTCGACTCCCTCTTGTCCGCCAGCTCCAAGACCAAAAAGGAACCCTTTTCCAAAACTACAAGCGGTTGCCCCAAGTGAAATTGCCTTCAAGACTTGTGTGCCTCTTCTTATACCTCCGTCTAAAATTATTTCAATCTTTCCTCCTACTGCATCAGCTATAGCCGGTAATTGATCAAATGGAGCTCTGGATCCATCAAGTTGTCTACCACCGTGGTTTGATAACATTATTGCTGAAGCGCCTATTTCAACAGCTCTCTTAGCGTCCTCAACTGACATTACACCTTTTATAGCAAAAGGTCCTCCCCAACGTTTAATACAATATTCAGCATCTTTCCAGCCCATTGCGGGATCGTACTGTTCATTGATATATTCCATAACACCTTTTGCAATACTGCTTCCTTTTTTTGTGAAGTGAGAAACATTTGCTAACTCAAATTTTTCATTCATCAAATAATTTAGTGCCCACTTTGGATGTAAAGCAAAACTCATTAGACTTTTTAAAGTGAGTTTTGGAGGCGTTGTAAATCCCCACCTATGATCTCGTTCTCTATTACCAGCAACTACTGTATCTACAGTTAAACACATAGCGTCAAATCCAGATCTTTTACATCTATCTATTAAATCGTCGGTCAGAGATTGGTCTTTATGAATATAAAGTTGAAATAATTTTGGTCCTCCAGAAATATTTGATACCTCTTCTATAGAAGAGGTTGCCATAGTTGACATACTATAAAAAGTTCCAAATTTTTCAGCTGCTCTCGCACTGGCTTTGTCACCTTCGTGATGATAAAGACGTTGCATAGCAGTTGGTGATAGAAATAAAGGTAATTTTATTTTTTTTCCAAATACTACAGTTGACATGTCGGGTTCTCCGACGCTCGCTAAAATATTTGGTACCAAGTCACATTTAGAAAATGACTCTGTATTTCTTTTGAGAGTTATTTCATCATCTGACCCTCCATCAATATAATGAAATATTGGAGCAGGTAATCTTTTTTTTGCCAACTTTCTGAAATCTTCAAAATTATAACAATCGTTAAGATTCATTTGAATAATCTGTTATTAAAATTTTTTAAGAAAATTAAATGTGTAACTATTAGCACCAGGATTTTTATCACCTAGACTAGCATTTGATAAGTGATTATAGGACATGCCAAGATTTGAATTTTTTCCTAGATCGAAAGATAACTGGAGTTCTGTTTTGAATTCTAAACCATGACCTAAATCTTTACCGTCACCTTGTCTGTAATAACCTGGGGCAAAACTTGGAGTAATATTTATCGGTCCAAGTGAATAATTTGTTTCGATACCAGAGTATAAATAAACTGCATTATCTTGAGTAAACATTGCCCCCGATACTGGTGAAAGCTCTCCTAGAAAACTCCCTCTATATAAATCTGCATTCTGATGTTGTATACCAAATAGTTGTGACTTTGCTCCTTCGTCACTAAAATCAAACATTCCGGTGTAGAATTTTACCCCTGAGTTATTTTCATCAGCAAAGGAAACTTTGGCTATGAACAAGCATATTATTAATTTTAAAATTGAAATTCTCATTTTAATAAATAAAAAATACATTTAATAATCATTAATGTACAGTCACTAATATTTCCTAATTTTAATGGTTTTTTTTAATATGAAAAAGATTATAAACGCTCCAATTATGAAGAAAATATAAGGTAGCGCCCAAAGAATATAGCTCTTATTTTTTAAAGGAGGTTTATATAATATCCAATCTCCGTATTTTTCAGATAGAAAACTATAAATCTCATCCTCTTTCATTCCATTTTTTGTTTGATCTTTTACGACACTTTTAATTGTTTGCGCAAAATCAGAATTTGAGTCAGCAATACTTTGTCCTTGACAAACTAAACATCTAAGATTTTTGTAAATTTTATTATTCAAGTCTTCGTCAGCTTTAAGAATTTTTGCAAATGAGAAAGTAATAATAAGAGTTAAAAAAAGTACTTTAATTTTTTTCATTTTTTTCCTACAATTTTAAGAATTTCCTTAACATCTTTTTTATCGATAGCACCAATATATTTTTTAACTACAACAAGATCTTGATTAATTAATATTGTTTCAGGAATACCATAAACTCCAAACGAAACTGATTTTTTTCCATCTTCATCTAAAGCAATTAAGTAGAAGGGGTTACCTAAATCATTTATAAATTTATTTGCATTAGACTTTTTATCCTTAAAGTTTACGCCCAAAATTTTAATATCACCATTTTTTTTTAGAAATAAAAGATTCTTGTGTTCTTTTCTACATGGTGCACACCAAGATGCCCAAAAATTTATTAAAGTAAATTTATTTTTTCTTAGTTCATTTGTATTTAAAGTATTATTCTCATTAAATAAGTTTAAACTTATTTCTGATATTGGCTTACCTACGACATCAATAGTATCATAAACTTTTTCTTTTTTAAGGCCCATAGAAAAAGTAATAATAATAAAAAAAATAAATATTAAAATTGAGATTAATTTTATTTTTCTCATAAACTCTTCCTAGTTAAAATTCTGAAAGAACCACCTAAAACAATCAAAATTGTTGAAAGCCAAATCATATTCATAAAAGGTTTTTTTTGAAATTTTATATTGTAAATATTCTCTTTCGATATATTGCTCATAGTCACATAAGTGTCTGATAAAATGTTTGATTTTATTGATGCTTCGTAAGTTATTGTCTCGGGTTGGTTATAAACTCTTATTTCAGGTTTTAATACCTCTGTTGTTTTTTCTTGTGCATTAATAACTTCGATTTCTCCAACAATTTTTTGATAATTTTTTTCTTCAAAGGAGTCCAATTTTTTAAAATTAATAGTGATATTTTTTAATTGCTTTTTTTCGCCAATCTTCAAGTTAAAATCATGTTCAATCGACATTATACTATTTAATGATATAAAAAATATTAAGAAACCAAATCCTAAATGTGAAAAGAAACTTGAATAATTTGAGCTATAATTTAATACATGTTTTTTTTTTATACTTTTGTATAAATCGAATATAGTTTGTAAAACCAAATAGGTTGAGAAAATAAGCACCAAATTTATTAAAAAATTTTTGTTATTTAAAAAATAAATTAAAATTACACTTAATAATGTTGATACAACTAAAATGAATAAAATATTTTTTTCTTTTACAGGCTTAGAGGATATCCAGCTTGACTTTGGTCCATATCCCATAAGAAAAAGTACTGGTATTAGAAATGGTGCTAGAACCGTATTATAATATGGAGGTCCAATTGAAATTTTTTGATTAGTTAGTACTTCTAAAAATATAGGATAGATGGTACCTATCAAAACTGTGATAAGAAAAAAACTCATAAACCAGTTATTTGTCAAAATAAAAAATTCTTTACTAAATAATTCAAATTTTTTATTTTCTGAAGGCGCATACCTGTAAAATATATAAAGAGATAAAAATACCATCAATGAGAGAAAAATTAGTAAGTATAAACCTCTAGTTGGATCATTTGCAAATGTATGGACTGAATTTAATATACCTGACCTTACTAAAAAAGTTCCTGTTACACTCATGGTGAATGTCAAAATACTTAAGATAATTACCCATAGATAAAGTCCATTTCTTTTTTCTAAAACCAAAACAGAATGAAATAAAGCAGTCATTAAAAACCAGGGGATTAAAGAAGAATTTTCTACAGGATCCCAAAACCAATATCCTCCCCATCCAAGTTCATAATAAGCCCAAATTGATCCAACCAGAATTCCCAATGTTTGAAATAACCAGGATATCAAAACCCATGGCTTGATTATTGTTCCAAAATCTTTTCCGCTAAATTTAGTTAATAAAGATGAGAGTGCTGCTGAAAAATAAATAGAAGAACCAACAAAACCTAAATAAAGTAATGGAGGATGAATGGCAAGCGCAGGGTCCTGTAGAATAGGATTTAAACCAAGTCCCTCTAAAGGAATAGGAAATATTTTACTGAAAGGATTTGATGTTGTAATCAAAAAAATAAAAAAACCTAAGATTAGAATATTTTGAAATACTAAAGTAAAAAGACTAAATTCTTTATTATGTTTGTTATTTTTTTTAAAAAATAGAAAAGAGAATATAACTAAAACATTTATCCATAAAAGCAAACTACCCTCATGATTACCCCATACACCAGAAATTTTATAAATTAATGGTTTGGATGAATGCGAATTTTCATAAACATTTACAATAGAAAAGTCTGAAATAATGTATCCGCCCATCAAAGTTAGAAAACTTAAGTTTGTAAAAATTAATTGAAACTTTGAAAAACTAACAATTACTGGAAATGAACTTTTTTTATTTCCTTTAATTTCTTTTATTGAAAAAAAAATTAAAGATAAACTTAGAAATGTTGATGCAAATATAAATAGATGTCCTGTTTCACTGAGCATTTTAATACAAATTTTCTTTAATCTTTTGGAGGCATATAGTTTTCATCATGCTTTGCTAAAATTCTTTTCGCTATAAAGAATTTTTTATCTTGAAGTAATCCTTCAGCAACAACACCCTTTCCTTCGGCAAATAGGTTTGGAACGGTACCTCTATAACTAACAATAATTTCATTTTTTAAATCTGTTACAACAAATTTTATTTCATTATTGTTAAGTATTATAGAGTTTTTTTTGACCATACCACCAATTCTAATTGGTTTATTGAAATTAATATTTTCTTTATCGTTAATTTCAGTAGGTGATAAGAAATATAGTACGTTGTCGTCTAAAACCTTTAAAGAGAAAAAAATAGTTATAATCGATAAAAGAAAAAATAAAGTAAATGCTAACGATCTATTTTTTATTTTTTTGTTAAGCATTTATTTTAATGCTTTATTTTGCTTTAGACTGAGAGGTTAGAATTTCTTTTGAAATTTTTCCTTTTTTTAATGTGTCCACTTGTTCAGCTGAAAGTTTTTTCACTTCATCTTTAAAATCACTTTCAAGCTTTTTGAGTGACTTTCTGCTTTTCAAAAAAAGAAAAAAGCAAACTAAAAATGTAAAGGCGAATGCAGACCAAACATATAGCCCATAGCCCCCCATTGTAAAAATGCTAAGATTCATAATCTTTTTAAACCTTTCTTCTTCATTCTAATTATTTCTGCCCTATATTTCATTAGAAAAATTAACGCACAATACACTAAGAATACCAATAACATTAATGTTAGAGGCACTAACATAGACTTATCAATTGAAGTATCGCCTAAAATTTTAACGCTAGAGGTTTGATGTAGTGTTGACCAAAAATCAACAGAATATTTTACAATAAAGATGTTTACGATTCCTAAAGCAGCTAAAGTTGCACATATTTTTGATGAAAGATTTTGATTCTGTATAAATTTGTATGAAAAAATAAAAAGAATATAGAATACTAAAAGTATTAACATTGATGTTAATCTAGCATCCCAAGCCCAAAAAGTTCCCCATGTTGGCTGGCCCCAGATCGCTCCTGTTACAATTGATATCAAACAAAAGCTCATCCCGATAGGAGCTAAACTTTTATAAATTAGAATAGAATTTTTAAATTTAAATAAAAAATTGAAAATAGTTAAAAATCCAATTAGTGAGAAACAAGCTAAAGCAATCCATGACGATGGTACGTGTACGTACATAATTCTAACAGAGTCTCCTTGAATGTAATCTGGTGGAGAGAGAAATAATGAAAATACTAAAGAGACAATTGCTAAAGGCAATAAAATTTTTGTAATTAGTTTGTTTATTTTGTTAAAAAAAACAAAAAGGTTTCCAGGACTTAAAAAATTTAACATTCTATTTTTTAACTTATTTTAAAGAAATTTTGAATGGGATATTTTTACTTAAAGCCTAATTGAGGATCTGAGGGAGATAAGGAAGTATAGAATGATCCCCAATCAGGCTAAACAATTAATTAAGTAAAGTATTTTTGAGACAGAGTTTTGAATAAATCTTGTTAAATTTGTGGCGGAAGTTTAGGTGTTATTAGTTTGATCTTTTATAGTATGCTGAACCCCTTTTTTCTAAGAAAATCTCATTTATAAGAGGATGCCTTATAGGTTCTTTTGATTTGTCGGCGATCAAATTTTGCTCTGATACATAAGCTTCATACGTAACTTCGCTATTTTCAGCAAGCAGATGATAAAATGGTTGGTTTTTTTTGGGCCTGACTTCTTTTGGAATTGATTGATACCATTCCTCTGAATTGTTGAATTCAAAATCTACATCATAAATTACTCCTCTGAAATTAAAATGCCTATGTTTTACAATGTCACCGATGGAAAACTTAGCTGATTTTTCATTCATATTCATAAGGTTAATAAATTAATTTATAAAATCAACAAAAAAATTTTATTTAAAAAAAAATTGTGGTAGCCTTTATTTGTGAATAAATCTATTGTAAAATTATTAACAGATTTTGGGCCGTTATTTATTTTTTTTGTAGTTTATTATAAAAGTGATAAAAACCTTATAACAGCAATACCTCCATTAATAATATCAACATTAGTCGCTGTATTAATAGTATATGTAATAGAAAAAAAAATACCCTATTTACCTCTTATAGGGGCTACACTTATAACAATGTTTGGAGCATTAACTATTTTTTTTAAAAACCCGATTTTTCTTTATTTAAAACCAACAATAATCAATATTATATTTGCGGCAGCATTGTTAATAGGAAAATTAATACTTAATAAAAACTTTTTAAAAAGCTTTTTTAAAAATTCCATTAAACTCGAAGAGATAGGTTGGGATAAACTTTTATATAGATGGATAGGTTTTTTTATTTTTTTAGCAATCTTAAATGAGGCTGTATGGAGAACGCAAGCAGAGGAGGTCTGGGTAAATTTTAAAGTTTGGGGGATATTGCCAATTACTTTTTTATTTACAATTTTTCAGGTGCCTTTGATTAACAAATATAAAAAAGATGAAGAATAAACTTAGATTAATAATAAATAACAAAATACATAAAAAGGAAAAATTTTTTATAAAAAAAGAACTTCAGGCAATACTAAATCTTTATGCAAGAAAAGTTTCATCTGGTGATTGGAAAGATTACGGTCTTTCGATTAATAGAAAAGAAATCACCTTTGATGTATACCAAAGAGCTTCGGAAAGACCTATCTATAGAATATCTAAAAACCTTAGCCCAAAAAATATATCTGAGAAATTTTATGTATTAGATAGAAATGGTAAAATATTTCATAAGTCTTCAGACCTTGAGAGTTTAATTAAAAAAGTTGAATGGACTAAATTGAAGATTGTGAGATAGTTTTATCTTCTCTGACCAAAAAGTCTTAAAAGCATGATAAATAGATTAATAAAGTCTAAGTAAAGTGTCAAAGCGCCCATAACAGCTTTCTTCCCTGAAGTTTCGCTGTCATCACTACTTAAATACATATTCTTTATTTTTTGAGTATCATACGCAGTAAGACCGACAAAAATTAAAACACCTAAAACTGAAATGACAAAATACATCATACTAGATTTCATAAAAATGTTAACTATGGATGCAATAATAATTCCAATTAAACCCATCATTAAAAATGATCCAAATTTAGTAAGATCTCTTTTTGTTGTATATCCGTAAATGCTCATTGCACCAAACGTCCCTGCAGTTATAAAAAATACTCTAGTAATACTTGCGCCTGTATAAACTAAAAATATTGAAGCTAAAGATGCTCCCATTAGTGCTGCAAAAATCCAAAAGGTTGTTTGTGCTTTGGCTGCACTCATTTTTCTGATACCAAAGCTCATATAAAAAACTATTCCTAACGGAGCCAGCATTACTACCCACATTAAAGGTGATGCGAATAATGCTTGTCCGATCGGCGTTAAATTTTGTATACCGGCAGAAGTTACTTGAATATCATAACCTCCTGACAGTCTAAATAGAAACAGTGAAACAACGCCAGTCAGAAAAACTCCAGATGCCATATAATTGTAGACTTTAAGCATATAGGCTCTGAGACCCTGGTCTACTATATGGGACTCTGTTGTTGACGACTTTGTTGTAGTGTTTTGTCTATTAAATTCCATAGTTAAAATATAACCATTTTTTTTATGTTTTCAATGGTACATATATCCCCTAAAAATATTACATTTTTATGAAATTTAAAAAGCTGGGAAATACGGATTTAGATGTAAGTCTCATTTGTTTAGGCACAATGACTTATGGGGAACAGAATACTGAGTCGGAAGGCTTTGAACAAATGGACTATGCAATGGAAAAGGGTATTAATTTTTTTGATACCGCTGAACTTTACGCCATACCTCCTAAACAAAAAACTTATGGCAAAACAGAGGAAATTATTGGTAATTGGTTCACGAAAAGGAATAACAGAAAAAAAATTATTCTGGCAACTAAAATTGCAGGACCTGGACTTAAATGGATAAGGGGTGGCGGAGAGCAGTTTTCTAAAAAAAGTATTCAAGAATCTGTTGAGAATAGCTTGAGAAGATTGAAAACAGATTATATAGATCTATTTCAATTACATTGGCCCGAAAGAAATACAAATTATTTTGGTGATTTAAACTATGAGCATGAAGAAAATGAAAAAAAATGGAATGATTTTAAAGATATTTTAAAGACTTTTAAAAAATTAATTGATCAAGGAAAAATTAGATTTATCGGATTATCAAACGAAACGCCTTGGGGATTTTCAAAATTTTTACAAATAGCCGAACAAGAAAATTTACCAAGAGTAGTCTCTGTTCAAAATCCTTATAGCCTTGTAAACAGAAGCTATGAAATAGGTATGTCTGAAATTTCAATAAGAGAGAGTGCTGGACTGTTAGCATATTCTCCATTAGCTGCAGGATATTTAACAGGTAAATATAGAAATAATCAAATTCCAAAAAATTCAAGAATGGACTTATTTTATAATAATTACCCAAGATATCATAACACTAGAACTTATGATGCGGTTGATGAATATTTCAAAATTGCCCAAAAATATAAATTAACTTTAACTCAACTTTCTCAGGCGTTTGTGAATTCAAGAGATTTTGTTACAAGCAATATAATAGGAGCTACAACAATGAAGCAGCTAAAGGAAAATGTTGAAAGTATTAGTATATCTCTTGACTCAAAAATAGTAGATGAAATAAACTTTGTTCACGAAAAAATTCCAAATCCAGCACCATAAATTAAAGAAATGTTGAAAAGAAAAAAAATTTGTATAGATTGCAAAAATGATTAGAAAAATTTTATTTTTGTTTTTTTTAGGATTTTTATTTGAAGCTATTGCCTCAGAACCGAAAACTTTAGGAAAATATAAAAATTGGGAAGCATTTACTTACAATGACGGAAAAGGTAAAATTTGCTTTGCTCAAACAATCCCAACAGAAAGGTCTCCCAAAAATTTAAAAAGGGACGCATCTAGATTATTTGTTACATTTAGAAAATCCGATAAAATTAAAAACGAAGTCAGCGTAACAAGCGGGCATATTTATAAGCAGTCTTCTGTAAATGCCAAATCAGGAAAAAATAGTTTTTTATTCTTTTCTCAGGGAAAATTTGCGTGGATATCTGATGGCGAAGAAGAGTTTAATCTAATCAAAGTAATGAAAAAAGCTTCAAAATTATCTATTTCTGCATCGGACTTAAAAGGTAATAAATCTAGAGATCTTTATTCTATGATGGGCTTTACTAAAGCCTATAATACTGCCAAAAAAAGTTGTGCCTAAAAAAAAAATTAAAATTGTTTTGGCTTACTCAGGAGGTTTGGATACCTCTATTATTCTTAAATGGCTTCAAGAAAATTTTAATTCGGAGGTCATAGCTTACACCGCAGATATAGGTCAAGAAATGGATAAAAATAAAATTATCAAAAATGCAAAAAGGTTAGGTGTAAAAAATATTGTTATAGAAGATTTAAAAAATATATTTGTTAAAGATTATGTATATCCAATGATTAGAGGCCATGCTTTATATGAAGGATCATATTTATTAGGTACTTCGATAGCGAGACCTTTGATTGCAAAAAGACAAATTTTTATTGCGAAAAAATTTAAAGCTTTTGCTGTTTCACATGGAGCAACTGGAAAAGGAAATGACCAAGTAAGATTTGAACTAGGATATCACTATTTTGGTCCTAAAATTAAAGTCATAGCACCATGGAGAATATGGAAGTTAAAATCCAGAACAGATTTAATTAAATATGCAAAGAAACACAGTATTCCAATCCCAAAAGATAAAAAAGGCGCTCCTCCTTTTTCAGTTGATGATAATCTCTATCACACTTCTACTGAGGGTAAGATTTTGGAAGATCCAACAAAACAGGCCCCTGAATATATTTTTCAAAGAACAGTTTCTCCTGAGAAAGCTAAAAAAAAACCATCTTATGTAACTATTGGATTTAAAAAAGGTGATCCATTTTCTGTTAACAATAAGACACTATCTCCGTCAAAGCTTTTACAGAAATTAAACATTATTGCTGGTAAAAATGGAATTGGCAGAGTTGATTTAGTTGAAAATAGATTTATTGGAATAAAGTCAAGAGGAGTTTATGAGACTCCAGGAGGGACTATTTTAATGGTAGCTCATAGAGCTATGGAGTCTGTAACTTTAGATAAAGAAACTATGCATCAAAAAGATGAAGTAATGCCAAAATATGCTGAGCTAATTTATAATGGTTTTTGGTTTTCAAAAGCAAGGTTTAAACTGCAAAAAATTATAGATAATAAAAAAAATCAAGTTAATGGATCAATTAAAATTAAATTATATAAGGGAAATATCACGATACTTTCGAGACAAAGTAAAAGCAAAGCTTACTCAGTTAAAAAAGTATCTTTTGAAGAAAATAAATCTTTCAAAAAGTCAAAAGTTGAGAGATTTATATTAGGTGCGGCAAGAAAGCTAAGAACTTAGCTAAAATTAGCATATATAAAAAGTTTAATAGATGAATGAAGAAGAGATACAAAAATGAAACAACTTGTTGCTATCGTAGCTTATTATATGTTTGGGTATCTAATTTTTTGGACATTGCTCCATGAAACAAGTGTGTTTCCGAAAGTATGGGTTCAGGAAAACTTTAATATTGCAATTTATGTGTGGATTTTCTTTTTTATAATTCCTTTAATACTAATTGCCCTAGGAAATGATTATATTAAAAACCGTATCTCGGATTTTAAATCTCTAAATCAAAGCACAAGATGGCCACTTTATTTATTGTTATTTGGGGTTTGGGATTTGATGATTGGATTTGCTTACCTTCTCTTCATATATTTTGAAATTACACAAGTTACAATGATAATTGCGAATGCGTTATTTATTACAGGAACCTACTTAACTTTTTTAAGCTTTTCTGTAGCAAAAAAATTACAAATCTCAAAGAAGGATTAAATATATGGCTGGTAAAATTTTAATTTTTGGAGCAACAGGAGCGGTTGGAAGCTCATTAGCTAAATTGTTAACTAGTAGCTCCCATGAAATACATCTGGTTGGTAAAAACGAAACAGAGATATCTAAGCTCTCTGAGGAAACAGGTGGCTCATTTAGTATTGCGGATGTAACCGATCCAAGTTTCATAGAAAAAATTGACTCAGATTTACAAAATATAGATATAGCAGGAATAGCATATTGTGTTGGTTCTATTGATCTCAAACCAATAAACCTTGTAACAAAAAAGGATTACTTAAAAAGTCTCGATTTAAATTTATTTCCCATCGTAGAAATAATAAAAAAATATAAGGACAATTTAAAAAAAAATAAATCTTCAATTGTTGTTTTTTCTACTGTAGCAGTTAAACAAGGATTTCCAAATCACAGCATTATTTCCCCGGTTAAAGCATCATTGGAAGGTTTAACCGTATCATTAGCTGCCGAATTAGCTCCGAATATAAGAATAAATTGTATAGCTCCAAGTTTAAGTAACTCTAAAATGGCTGGACGAATTCTAGGAAATGCAAAAATTGCAGAAGGTATTGCTAAACAGCATCCTTTAAAAAGAGTTGGAGAAGGCACAGATAGTGCTGCATTAGCTAAATTTTTACTATCAAATGAAAGTTCTTGGATTACAGGTCAAATAATTGGCGTTGATGGTGGGCGTTCAAACGTCGGCTAAATCTGTTATTAAAATATTATTATAATTAAAAGAAAAATTTGTAAAAAGTTTATTACTACAGAAACTGTATGGGCAATCTTAAATCCTTTTTTATTTTTTTTATCTCTATATTTGTTTATTAATGGCATTAATATAAAAAGCGAAACTACAAATAAAGCACAGCAAATATAGAGTAAAAATAGTGTAAAAATCATACCATGATGAATATAAATAGGAATCGATACTAGTATTAATATTATTAAATTTATTGAATAATAGTATGGAAAAATTTTTCTTATAAAATTTTTATAACTCTTTTCATTTAAAGATTTAAATCCTACTGGCGCTACTACAAATGAAAAGAACAACATTATTCCTAGTACTGCGGCTATAGATGTAAATACTAAATTAGCAATCATAAATCTCAATGTTCATGTTTTTCAATACCATGCTTTTCTAATAAGTCGTGCATTCTTTCGTGCTCTTTATAAGTTAAACTGTAAAAAATAACTACAGTCACAACGGATCCCACAACAACCCCCTGGATAAATCTAAAAATCGTACGTCTATTTCTGCTTTTTATTTCTTCAGTCATTTTTTTTCCCTTTTTTTTTGCCTCATAAAATTTATAAGCAGCATAAACAATTAATAATCCACTGATAATCCATGAAATTGGATGATTTACTACTGCTAAAAGTGATCCACCAAATATGGCTGCTATAAAACCTGATATCCAACAAATTGGGCACATAATTTATAATACTATAGTTCCAACTAAATTTAAATTTTTATCTAGGATTACGATTTCGCCTGACGAAACTGGTTTGTTAGTAATTTCTAGTATAACAACATAGTGAGTTACTAATACTAAATTTTTTTTATTACTCCACCTTTTTAAAAAGTTTAAAAGATCATTCATTTGATTTTCTCGGTTTTTTTGAAATTTTTCAGAAAAAAAGGAGTTTAGTGCCTTAAATGTTTCATATTTTTTAAAAGCATATTTTGCGGTATCCTTGCACCTACACCATTCACTGGATAAAACTTGATCAATTGGAATATTCTCTTTTGCAAAAAAAATTCCAATTTTTTTAGACTGTTTCACACCTTTTTTGTTTAAATTTCTTTGTGTACTACAATCTTTTAAATCGAAATTCAAAGGATCACCACTTCCAGGTGCTAGAGCATGTCTTATTAGGATGATTTTGCCTCCTTCCTTTAATTCCTCTACTAGCTTTTCATTCGAGTATAAATTTGAAGATGGTGAGATTATTATAATGAAAATTAAAAAATTTTTTATGATTTTGAGCATTTTTTTGAGCAATATTTTACCTGATCCCAATTAAGTCTCCATTTTTTTCTCCAAAGAAAGGATCTTTTACATACAGGACAAATTTTTGAAGGTAAATTTTGTTTTTTCATCTTAAATTGTATTCTCTTTTACAAATTTATCTGCTGCTTTAAGTATAAGTTTTTTTCTTTCGCTTTTCATTTTATCAAAAACTCTCACCATCATAGAAAGTCGGGGATTTTTTTGAAAAAATTTTCTATTTCTATTTATAAAATTCCAATATAAACCATCCATAATATTGCACCATTCGCCTTTTTTAAAATCCATCATTTTAAGAAAATAACTTGAACCACATATATAGGGCTTAGTTGCAAATATTCCGCCATCACTAAAAAGACCCATGCCATAAACATTTGGTGCCATCACCCAATCAGAAGAGTCGACAAACATTTCCATAAACCACTTGTAAACCTGCTTTGGATGTATCTGACAAAGATTCATTATGTTTGCCAATATCATCAGTCTTTCGATGTGGTGGGACCATCCATAATTTAGAGCATTTTTGATCGAGTAATCTAAGGGATCCAAACCTGTAGTTCCATTGTACCAAGATAATTTCATTTTATTTTTATGATTAAAAAAATTAGAATCCTCTAAACGCTTATCGTAGTTTTGATAGATTCCTCTCATGAACTCTCTCCAGCCAATGATTTGCCTGACATAACCTTCTAAGGAATTAATTCTCACTTTTTTTTCAATTTTTTTAATTTTTTCTAAAATTTCCCTCGGAGTAATTAAACCTAAATTAATTATCGGACTTAAAGCACTGTGAAATAAAATATTTGATTTATTACTTACTGCATCTTCATAATCTCCGAACAGATTAAGTTTGTCTTTTAAAAATTGATCTAAAAGTTTTTGGCTTTGTTCTCTAGTGGTTGGAAACCAAAAGTTATCTGTTGATCCAGGATGATTTTTAAAATTTTTATCAATAAATTTTTTAATTTCTTCAGTATGTTTTGTAAATTTAAATTTTAAGTTTTTTGGTATTTTTACTTTGTCAGGTAGTTTTTTTCTATTTTCTTCATCAAAACTCCATTTTCCTCCTTTTGGTGTTCCATCCTTATTCATTAAAATACCAAATTTTGATCTATTGATTTTATAAAAATTTGCCATAAAAGGCCTTTTAGTATCTTTAAGGTATTCCTTAAATTCTACTCTGCTTGTAAGAAACATTGGAGATTTAATTTCTTTAAATTTTATATTTTTCTTGTTTAAGAATGACTTTAATTTGTTTTCAAAAAAAATATCCTCTATTTCAAAAAAATAAACTTCCTTTATTTTTTTTTCTTTAATTATTTTCTCAAGTTTTTTTTCATAAGAAAGCTTAAAATCTTCGTTGCAATCATTATAAATAACTTTTAATTTTTTAGATTTAAGTTCATCTCTATAGGAACGCATTGATGAAAGAAAAAGTAAAATTTTTAGTTTATGGTGTTTTTGGAAAGTACATAATCCAAAATCCTCACACATATAGAAAGTTTGATCTGTAAAGTCTTTTAGATATTTAGGACTAAATAATTGATTTCCAAGAACTAAAAATAATTTCATCTAAGCAAAATATATAATTTGTTTCTTTTTAAGAATTAGATCTTTTGAAGCACTCAACTGTATTATTAAGAAGACACGCAATTGTCATAGGGCCTACTCCGCCTGGAACTGGGGTTATTGCGTGAACTACTTTTGAAACTTCATCAAAATCAACATCTCCAACTATTCCAGAATCTGTTTTATTTATCCCGACATCAATTACTATAGCATTTTTTTTTACCCAATCACCTTTGACAAGTTTAGGTTTGCCCGCAGCTGCAACAATTATATCTGCTTTATTGCAGATTCCTTTTAAATCTTTGGTCTTGGAATGAGTAATTGTGACTGTACAATTTTCTTTAAGTAAAAGCTGAGCCATTGGTCTTCCATTTAAATTTGATCTGCCGATAATAACAGCATGTTTACCAGTCAAATTTTTTTCTACTTTTTTAAGTAATAATAAACAACCCAAAGGTGTACATGGTATTCTGCTATCATAACCAGAAGATAAATGTCCTACATTTAAAGGGTGAAAGCCATCAACATCTTTTGTTGGAAGAATGGCTTCAATAACTTTTTTTTTATTTATATGTTTAGGAAGAGGAAGTTGAACAAGAATACCTGAAATTTTTTTATTTTTATTGAGTTCTAATATTTTATTCAAAATTATACTTTCATCAATATTTTCTGGATATCTTATTACTTCTGAGTTTATTCCAACTTCTTTAGAAAATTTTTCTTTATTTTTAACATAAATTTTGCTCGCATGATCATTTCCAACTAAAATTACTGTTAAACCAGGTAAAGAATTGTAAGTGGATTTAAGATCAATTATTTTTTTTTTCAGATCTTCTCTTAATTTTGCTGCTGTTTTATTTCCATCAATAATCATATTTAAAACATTGAGGGAGCTAAAAACTCAAAAACTAAGTTTCTAACAAACATTAATAGTAAAATTAAAACTACTGGAGAAATATCTATGTTTCCAAGATTAGGTAAAAAATTTCTAATAGGTCTTAGAAGTGGATCTGTCATTTTATAGCTAATGTCTAATACTGAATAGACCAATCTGTTTGATGTATTTAATACATTGAAAGCTATTAACCAACTTAAAATAGCATTTATAATTAAAATCCAAATGTAAATACTAACTACACTATCTAATAAAATTAAGATAGATTTCATTATTTCTTCTCCACGTAAATAGATTGACTTGGAAAAGCAAAAGAGGCTTTGTTTTTTTCAACTATTTGTTTTATAGCAATTGCCAATCTTTCTTTAACTTTTAACCACTCTGACCATCTATCTGTGTTTGTAAAACATCTAACATACATGTCTATAGAACTATCTGAGAACTTATCAATTCTAACAGCATGCATTGTATTATCACTTTTTTTATAATCTTTTGATGAGGAAATATATTCGTCTATTTCATCACGAATTTTTTTAAGCTGATCAACTGTAGTATCGTACTGTAAAGTTATGATCCAACTTATCCTCCAGTTTGTTGTTTCACTAATATTAATGACAGCATTTTCTGCGAACTGAAAATTTGGAATAATTGCTACTGATTTATCAAACTTCCTCACAACGGTTGATCTAAAACCTATGCGTTCGACTATTCCTTCTATAATATCTTCAACAACAATCCAGTCGCCAACTTTAAATCTTTTTTCAACTAAAACTAAAATTCCTGAAATTAAATTTTTAAATAAATCTTGTGCTCCTAAAGCCACAGCAACACCAAATAGACCTAAACCAGCGATTATTGGTCCAATTTTAATTCCCCAAAGTTCTAAAACTGCTGCTGCACCTAGGATTAATACTAAAATTTTAAATGCTTTAATAATCCAATTTAATAAATCTCTTGATAATAAATCCTCAACAGTTTTTATTAAAACAGAAATAGGTCCAATTATTTGATGGAGAGACCAAAAAATTAAAATTGTTATTAAAGTTCTATTAGCATTATCAATAAAACTTTCAGTACTTTCACCAAAGGATACATAGCTACTAGCTATGAAAAACCCTATTACTATAGGAAAGAATTTAGTAGGCCCTTTTAAAGACTCGACTAATGAATTATCAAAACGATTTGTAGTTTTAGATACATACTTTTCAAGTCTTTTTATTACAAATTTCGCAAATAATCCTCGTAATAAAAGGAATATAAAAAAAATTAAAAGGGCTATAATTATTTCTGAAATATTTATTCCTGAAATTCCGTTCTTCCAAACATCAATAAACAAACTTATAAATTGTTCTAATTTATCCATTTTTAATTTGATCTATTTTGATCAATTCTTCTCCAGGGTTAAAAAGTTCTGTTTTATTCCAGCCTTTAGATTTTAAATATTCTTCAATTTTTTTACTTATACACATAACTTTGCAATGTGTCATCAATTCAGAAAGGGAGTGTTTTCTTACTATCTCATCAAAACTTTCGGCACTCCGTTTAGAATAAATAAGTGCTATGTTTGCTGGATATTTTTTGATTAACTCATGACTTTCCCTGCTTAAATCTGTTATCTTCTTTGAGAAATAGTTTATGATTTTTTTTACTTTGAAGCCTTCTTGTACCAGTTCTTTGTCTAATTCGTAGGAAATAATATCACCGCATAAATAAGCTAAGTTTTTGATATTTTGATCTGAATTTAAAATTATATTTTTTAGAGCATTTACTGTTCCTGATGCTGCAACGGTATTATTAAATCCTTTTAATCTTAAAGTTCTTTCAGTAAGACTACCAACGCAAAAACATTTTGATTTTTTATCTTGATTTTTTAATTTTAAATATCTCACTGCATTAGAACTGGTAAATATTAGTGCATCATAATCTTTTGGATTTATTGGGTCCATATTAGCAGATGTTATACTTAAAGTGGGCATATGAATTACTTTGTGACCAGTTGAAAAAAAATTCATCATGAGATCCTCTGAATCTATAAATGGTCTTGTAAAAATTATATTCATCTTTTTTTTTTAAAATTATTTCCAGATTGTTTCAAAATTTCTTGTCCAGCCAATTTTCCAATTAATTCAGGTTTATTTGCTTCACCATGTTTTTCAATGTTAAAAACTTTTTTACCATCATCTGAAAATAATTGCGCTTTGATCTGAATTATGTCTCTATTTAAAGTAGCTGAGCAACCAACAGCTGTATCACAATCACCGCCTATGGTTTTCAAAAAATTTCTCTCTGCCAGTGCACATAATTGGGTTTCATAATGGTTTAATTGTTTTAAAATTTTTTTTATATCTTCATCATCTTTTCTACACTGAACTGCGATTATTCCCTGACCAGCAGTTGGTATAAATTCTTTTATTGAAAAAATTTCTTTTACATAATTTTCTAATTTTAACGTTTTCAGTCCTGCTACAGCTAATATAACTCCATCATATTCGCCATTCTCAACCTTCTGAATTCTTGTATCAACATTGCCTCTAATATTCTTTACAGAAATATTTTTATTTAACAATTTAAGCTGAAGTTCTCTCCTCCTTGAGCTAGAGCCTATCTTAGCATTATTTAATTCAGATAATTTATTAAATTTTTTTGAAACAAAAGACTCTCTGGGATCATTCCTCTCAATAAAGGCTTGTATAACAAGACCGTTAGTTTCAGCTGAGTCCATATCTTTTAAAGAGTGAACAGCAATATCTATCTCTTTATTGATCAACTTTTCTTCAATTTCTTTGCAGAATAAATTTTTTCCTCCAATTTCTGATATCTTTTTATTTTGAAAGAGATCTCCAGAAGTTTTGATTGTCTTTATTTCAAGTTCTGACCCTGAAGCTTCACTTAGCCTAGAGATCAAATTCTTAACTTTATTAGCATAGGCTAATGAAAGTTTGCTGCCTCTTGAACCAATAGTAATTTTGTTATTCATTTATTTAAAAAGATATATATTTATAATAACTAATTAAATGAAAAAAAAACTTACTTTTTTAGGCATTGAAACTAGCTGTGACGAAACAGCTGCATCAGTAGTACAGGAAAATAGTGATGGAACTGCAAAAGTTTTGTCGAATATAATTTCCAGTCAAATTAAAGAACATAAAAAATTTGGAGGCGTGGTTCCTGAAATTGCAGCTAGAGCTCATATTGAAAATATCGATTTTATAATCGATCAGGCACTTAAAAAGAGCAGGAAAAAAATTAATGATTTGGATGGTATAGCTGCAACTGCAGGACCTGGTTTAGTTGTTTGTTTACATGTCGGTTACAATATTGGAAAAAGTATTGCTACTTTTGGAAAAAAATCTTTTTTTCCAATTAATCATTTAGAAGGTCATGCGCTAAGCCCTAGCATAGAAAATAACATAACTTTTCCATACTTATTGTTATTAGTATCCGGTGGACATTCACAATACTTAATAGTTAATGGATTGAACAACTATAAACAGATAGGGACCACTATTGATGATGCTGTCGGAGAAGCGTTTGATAAAACTGCTAAAATTTTAGACTTAGGTTATCCGGGAGGGCCAAGCGTAGAAAAATTTGCAAAATTTGGGGATAAAGATAGTTATATTTTGCCTCAACCAATTATTAACAGAGCGGGTTGCAACCTATCCTTGGCTGGTCTTAAAACAGACGTATTAAGAAAATCAAAAAATATTAAATCAAATCAAGATAAATATAACTTAGCTGCTGCATTTCAAGAAACAATTAATAAAATTCTGAGAAAAAAAACGGAAATTGCTATGAATATTTTTAGAAAAAATATTTCTATTAAATCTAAAAAATATTTTGTTATTGCTGGAGGGGTAGCTGCTAATAAAACAATAAGAAAAAGCCTTCAAAAAATATCAGAAAAAAATAACTTTAAACCAGTTTTTCCATCCAAAGAATTTTGTGGTGATAACGCAGCTATGATTGCTTGGGCTGGGATAAAGAGATTCAAAAAAAAATTAAATAGAGAAAATGAAACTGTAAAATCTAGATGGCCTTTAGATAACGATGCACCTTTTCTAAAAGGTCCTGGCCTTAAGCTTTAATGAAGTACTGGTTACTTAAATCCGAACCTGACGTCTGGTCGATTAGAGATCAGGAAAAGGCTGGAATTAAAGGTGCGACATGGGACGGTGTAAGAAATTATCAAGCTGCAAATAATTTAAAAAAAATGAAACTTGGAGATTTATGCTTTTTTTATCACTCAAATATCGGAAAGGAGGTAGTTGGCACTGTGCAAGTAGTAAAAGAAGCTTTTTTAGATAAAACTGATAAAAAAAAAAGGTTTGTAGCTGTTCAAGTCAGGTTTGCTAAAAAGTTTAAATTTACTGTTTCCCTTGAAAAAATTAAAAAAACCAAGGCTATTTCCCATTTACCACTTATAAAACAAAGTAGATTATCCGTAATGCCAATAGACTATAAAAGCTGGAAAATTATTTGTAAGATGGGTAAAATAAGTTCTAATTAAATTGGATAAAAAATGGCTAAAAGAAAAAAAAGGAAAAAAAAGACTAAAAAGAAAGTAAAAAAAAGAAGTAAAAAGTCTTCAAAAAAAGTTAAAATTTCAAAAAATAAAGCATCTAAAGAAACACGAGACACTGATGGAAATTTAGTTTTTAAAGTACCAGAAAACTGGGCAAACCAAGCTTATGTAAATAAATCTCAATATGAAAAAAAATATAAACTGTCTATAAAAAATAATGAAGAGTTTTGGAAAAAGGAAGGTAAAAGAATAAACTGGATAAAACCTTACACAAAAATAAAAGATGTAAAATACAGTAAAGAAGAGGTTAAAATAAAGTGGTATTACGATGGAACACTTAATGCATCGGCAAACTGTATAGATAGACATTTAGAAAAAAAAGGAAATAAAACAGCAATCATTTGGGTTGGCGACGATCCTGGAGATGCTAAAAAAATTACTTATAAAGAGCTTCATAAGAATGTATGTAAAGCAGCAAACGGTCTAAGAAGTTTAGGAATCCAAAAAGGTGATAGAGTAACAATTTATCTTACAATGATCCCGGAATTGGCTTACGTTATGCTGGCCTGTGCTAGAATTGGAGCTGTTCACTCAATAATATTTGGCGGTTTTTCTCCTGACTCAATCGCAACAAGGATTAATGATTGTGAATCTGACTTTGTAATAACTGCTGACGAAGGCGTAAGAGGAGGAAAAATTATTCCATTAAAAAAAATAGCTGATGAAGCTATGATGCAATGTCCAAATATAAAAAAATGTGTAGTTGTTAAAAGAACAGGAAACCCAGTAAATTGGGATAATGAGAGAGACATTTCATATGATGATATGATTAAAAATGTTCCAAACAAATGTGCCCCGGAAGAAATGAGTGCAGAAGATCCTCTGTTTATTTTGTATACTTCTGGTTCAACAGGAAAACCCAAGGGCGTTTTACACACTACAGGTGGTTATATGGTTTACGCATCTATGACACATCAATATATTTTCGATTACAAACCTAAGGATATTTATTTTTGTAGTGCTGATATTGGATGGGTAACAGGACATAGTTATATCATTTATGGGCCACTTTCGAATGGTGCTACTACAATTATGTTTGAAGGTATTCCGACCTATCCGGACTCATCAAGATGGTGGCAAATAATTGATAAATACAAAGTAAATACTTTTTATACAGCTCCGACAGCCATAAGAGCTTTGATGCGCGAGGGTGATGGTCCTGTAAAAAAAACTAGTCGTAAATCTCTGAAATTACTTGGCACTGTCGGAGAACCAATTAATCCCGAAGCCTGGATGTGGTATTATAAAACTGTAGGTGACAAAAAGTGTCCGATAGTTGATACCTGGTGGCAAACTGAAACTGGTGGAATATTAATTTCGCCACAACCAGGGGCAATTAACTTAAAACCTGGATCTGCTACCAGGCCATTTTATGGAATAAAGCCAGCAATAGTGGATGAGTCTGGTAAGGTGCTGAAAGGCGCATGTAAGGGAAGGCTTTGTATGACTCAGTCTTGGCCAGGTCAGATGAGAACAGTTTATGGAGACCACCAAAGATTTATAGATACATATTTTTCTCAATTTGATGGAAAATATTTTACTGGCGATGGTTGTAGGCGTGATAAAGATGGATATTATTGGATAACTGGTCGGGTAGACGATGTAATAATAGTTTCGGGCCACAATTTAGGCACAGCTGAAATTGAAAGTGCATTTGTTGCACATACAAAAGTTGCAGAAGCAGCTGTAGTTGGTTTTCCTCATGATATAAAAGGGAATGGATTATACTGTTATGTAACACTTAACTCTGGTGAAAAACCCGATGGAGATTTAGAAAGAGAACTTAAACTTTGGGTTAGAAAACAAATAGGACCAATAGCAACACCAGATCACATTCAATTTTCCTCAGGTCTACCTAAAACTAGGTCTGGAAAAATAATGAGACGTATTTTGAGAAAAATAGCAGCAAATGAATATAAAGATCTTGGAGATACAACTACTTTAGCTGACCCAACTGTTGTTGAGTCATTAATAGACAACAGAAAAAATAAAAGCTAAATAATTTTAGATTTTTTT